>JAPYOP010000092.1 GCA_029938115.1 Colwellia sp.
TATGTAGAGTTGTAATCTATGCTGTTTAATATAAAAGTTTTGAAAGTTGCCCACAAAGTCGTTATTGGCTTCGCGGTAATATTATTGTTGTTACTTTTCTCTAGTATCAGTTCTGTGGGGATTTTAAGTGATATAAAACAAGCATCAGCTAAAGTAAATGACTTTGCTTTACCCATTCAAAAATATGCGAATACGGTGCAAAAGCAATTATTAAAGCAAGCCAAATCTTCTTCATTTATTTCTACTTCAGCCACTATAGATGAAGTGGAAAAGTTAGAGAATACTTATACTCAGCAGGGTGAATTGCTAGAAGAGCAGAAAAATGTCATAGAAAAAATGCTTTATGTATTTCCTAATATTGAGAGTTTGAATAATTTCAATGTAGCTTATGGGCAATATTCTGATTCTGTACAAGCTATGTTTAGCAATAGATTAGCGGAGATCAATCAGACGAAAGTGTTTATAGAACAACAAAAGATTATTGATGACATTCTTTATGAAGCTGGCGCTGTGTTAGGTGACTTAACGTATTTAGATGACCCTGATAATCAACCCCAAATTGACCAAATTTCTGGCTCGGCAAGCCAAATTGAGGGTTTTGTATTTAACCTTACCGATGCGACAAAAACGATTCTATCAATTGATACTATTGTTGAAGTTGAAGAATCGAAAGAAACAATTGAGTTTGCTATTAGCAACGTTGAGCAATATTCGATTTTTCTGGTCACTTTAGGTAAAACCTATGACACAGATGGTTTAATTGATCAATTTGTCGCTGAGTTTGAAAAAGCAAAAACGATACTTCGCAGTGATAATAATCTTTTTACATTGAAAATATCGCAATTGGAGCAGCGAAATGCTTTAAATGAAGCATTTAAAAATTCAGAGTTACATATTAATACATCAGCACAGGCAATTGATGTTTTTTTACAAGCCGTTGATAAAAACCTAACACAATTACAAGCAGATATTTCTGATAATGTTGAACAAGGAAATTTAGAAACCCTGATCATTTTTGTGGTGTTGTTTCTCGCAGGAACTGGCATTGCGCTAACGACAATTAAAGCGATGATTGGCCCCTTGAAAAGTATTAATAAGGTTTTATCACAAATAGCTAAAGGTGATTTGTCGCGCCAGCTAACGGTTAAATCAGACGATGAGTTTGGCGAGCTGTCTAAAAATGTGAATTTGGTTGTTGCAGATTTACGTAAACTGATTAGTAATATCTCAGACAATACTCATTTGCTAAATAATGCCGCTGAGCAATCAAGTGAAAAAATAGCGCAGGTTACAGATTCATTAGCGACTCAAAAACAAACTATAGAGCAAGTAACATTACAAACGAGTGAACTAGGACAAAGTGCCGATCATATTTTAGAAAAAGCAAATAATGCTGAAGAGAAAATGACCAGCGCATTAGCGCAAAGTAGCGAGCTTGAGCAGACCGCAAATATTACCAATGAACGGATGCAAAATTTAGTCGCTATGTTAGATAGCACTACTGGTGTTATGACTGTATTGCAGCAAGAGTCAGCTAATATTAGTGGTATTTTAGATACCATACGTGGTATTTCTGATCAAACAAACTTGCTTGCACTAAATGCAGCTATTGAAGCTGCGCGTGCAGGTGAAGCGGGTCGAGGTTTCGCGGTAGTTGCAGATGAAGTACGTTCACTGGCAAGTAGAACCCAAGAGTCAGCTACTGAAATTCAAACGATGATTGAATCATTGCAAAGCCAAACAGAAAAAGCAGTAGTAGATATTAAACAAGGTAAAGATGAAGCTAACAATTGCCAAGACCACACGGATCAATTGCTGAAAACTTTATTACTGATTACAGGGGCTATTGAGCAAATGCATGAAATGAGTGCTGAAATTTCTCAATCTGCTACGCAGCAAAATAGTTTAAGTAATGAAATAAAGAGTAGTATTCAAGAGGTTGTTGGGTTAAGTCAAGAAAGTAGTGAGAAGTCAGCGTCTACCTTGACCTATAGTAATCAGGTAGCTGACTTAGCAAGTAAACTTGAAGATTCTATTGATACTTTTAAAGTGTCTTAAATTATTAGTTTTACCCATTTTGGTTATCATGGGTTTTAAAGCCGCCCATGCCATTTGTTTATCAATCCTTTACAGTTTTATAGTTTTAAACATTTAGTCACTTTATTAATTGCCTGATAATTTTCGATCTTTGTGCTAGTTTGTTTCTATTAATAATAAATATTACAGAGTAAGAAATGAGATTATTTAAACAATTCTCGTGGATGATAGTGCTAGTTGGTGTTTCTTTACCTTCAGTATCATTTGCAGATAATGAACGAAAGCTTGTTATTGATGAGCAACAAACCACTAAGCACACTACCAAGATAAATGGTCAAAAAATTAAATACAGTGCAACAACGGGTACTCAACCGGTGTGGGATGAAGAAGGTAATGCAACAGCGAGCCTTTTCTATACCTATTATCAACGCACTGATATTAAAGGAAATAGCAAACGACCTTTGTTGATTTCATTTAATGGTGGCCCGGGCTCTGCCTCAGTTTGGATGCATGTTGCTTATACAGGTCCGCGCGTATTAAATGTTGATGACGAGGGCTATCCGTTACAACCTTACGGCGTTAAAACTAATCCTTATTCTATTTTAGATGTGGCAGATATTGTTTTTGTCAATCCTGTTAATACGGGCTATTCACGTGTTTTACCTGACAAAGAAGGTAAAATGCCGAGCAAAGCTAAACAAAAAGAAATGTTTTTTGGTGTTAATGCCGATGTAAAATATTTAGCGGACTGGATCACAACATTTGTTACGCGTAATAATCGTTGGCGTTCGCCTAAGTATTTAATTGGTGAAAGTTATGGCACAACCCGTGTTTCAGGCTTGGCGCTTGCTTTACAACAAAGACAGTGGATGTATGTTAATGGCGTTATTTTAGTTTCACCAACCGATATAGGTATCAAGCGAGAGGGGCCAGTAAAATCAGCTAATCGCTTACCTTATTTTGCAGCGGCGGCTTGGTATCACAAAGCTTTATCTGCCGATTTACAAGCAAAAGATTTAGATGAACTATTACCTGAAATCGAACAATTCACCTTAAATAAATATATACCAGCACTGGCAAAAGGTGGTTTTATATCAAGCGATGAAAAACAAAAAATAGCCGCACAAGTCGCCTTATATTCTGGTTTGTCAATTGATGCTGTGATTGCAAATAATCTCGACATTAATAACAATTTTTTCTGGAAAGAATTACTACGTGACCGAAAGCAAACTATTGGTCGTTTAGATTCGCGTTATTTGGGAATTGATAAGAAAGTTGCTGGCTCTCGCCCTGATTATAATGCTGAATTAACCTCATGGCTGCACAGCTTTACGCCGGCTATTAATTATTATTTACGCGAAGAATTAAATTATAAAACCGATATTAAATATAATATGTTTGGCAATGTGCATCCGTGGGATCGCAGCGATAATCACACGGGTGATGACCTAAGCTTAGCGATGGCGCAAAACCCTTATTTGAATGTTATGATCCAATCAGGTTATTTTGACGGTGCTACTAACTACTTTGATGCTAAATATACCATGTGGCAATTAGATCCTAGTGGGCAAATGCGTGAACGTTTGTCATTTAAGGGTTACCGTAGCGGTCATATGATGTATCTTCGTCGTGAAGATTTACAACAGGCGAATCAAGATATTCGTAGCTTTATTCAGCAGTCGTTACCGGAAAACGGACAAGCGGCTAAGTATTGATAAGTAGGAGTTTTAATGGCAGGCGCGAGTTTATTAGCTTTAATAGATAAAATTGCTGTAGTACTTGATGATGTTGCTTTAATGACTAAAGTTGCAGCAAAAAAAACGGCAGGAGTATTAGGGGATGATTTAGCTCTAAATGCTCAGCAAGTTTCAGGTGTTAGTGCTGATAGAGAGTTACCTGTTGTTTTTGCTGTAGCCAAAGGCTCAGCAATTAATAAGCTTATTTTAGTGCCACTAGCCTTAGCTGCAAGTGCTTTTTTGCCTTGGCTGATAACGCCATTGTTGATGTTAGGTGGCGCTTACCTTTGTTACGAGGGATTTGAAAAAATATGGCACTCGCTTGTGCACAGACATAGCCAAAAGCAAATAGATACAGAGCCGCAAAAAGTACATCAAGAATTAGTCTCAGAAAATGTAGACTTAATTGCTTTAGAGCAAGAAAAAATTAAAGGCGCTATTCGCACTGACTTTGTGCTTAGTGCGGAAATAATTGTTATTGCTTTAGGTACGGTACAATATGCTAGTTTCTATCATCAAGTGCTTGTTGTTTCAGCGATTTCAGTAATCATGACCGTCGGTGTTTATGGTTTGGTTGCGGGAATTGTTAAACTAGATGATGCAGGACTTTACCTGTTAAGAGCGGGTTCATATAAAAAAGTTCAGCACACTATTGTTGGTAAAATAAAACGGGTGTTTGGTCGGGCTTTATTAGGTTTTGCGCCAAGATTGATGCACTCGTTAACTATTATTGGCACTATTGCCATGTTCCTTGTTGGCGGTAGTATCTTAACTCATGGTTTTACCGCAGCACATCACATATTAACATCAGTAGAACAGTTCATTGGCGCAAGCCTTCCTCTAGGGGTTATGAATACTATAGCGATGGCGTTAACACCGTTAGTTTTTGATATGTTGGTTGGTTTGCTTGCAGGGGCAATTGTCCTTTTCGCTGTTAGTTTGTTTTCCAAATTTTTACCGAGGAAAGACGCGTGAAACGCATAGTGCTTTATACCATGGAAAAATGCCCTCATTGTCAAACGGCAAAACGTTACTTGGATGAGCAGGACATTCCTTATCGTTTGTGTAATGTTAAAACGCCCAAGGGACAAAAAGAGTTTGCTGCAACAGGCATGCGGGGTGTACCTGTACTAAAAGTGGGTGATCAGCTTTTGAATGGTTTTTCCGTACAAGGTTTCAATAAATTGTTTAAAAACTAAAGATATAACCAATTGGTTTTTTACTTGTTTAAAAAAACTGCAACTTTATGTTAATCTATTGACTTTGATAATGAAGATTGAATTTTAGGGATAAATGACATTGCAGTTAGTCTATCGAAGCATATTACTTTTGTTTCTTATGTGTTCTATTATTGTTGTAGATGCGGCACCATTAACTGATAGCTCTGCATTGCAAAATATGGAACATGAATTAAATAAGAAGCCTTTGGAAACTTACCAGAGACTTCTGACTCAAAAAAGTCAAATTGAAGAAATGTCGTCATACTACAAATTATGGTGGTTACTTCGTAAAGCTCAAGCTGAAAATTTGTTATATTTTTTTGATAAATTTGAACATACCGTTAATCAAGGTATTGAATCTATAAGTCAACAAACACCCGCAAGAATAATTATAAACTTTAATATTTTTCGTGGCCTTATTCTACAGCGCCAGGGGCGTTATCAACAATCACAAACGATCCTCAAAAAAGCCAAACAGTCAGCAAGAGAAAATAAGTTTACTTATTTAGCCGTCCGAGCGAAACAAGAACTGGCTTATACTCGAAGTTTAACGGAAGTTTTTGAGCTGTCGTTAACAGAATTACAGCAAGCTTATGTTGAAGCTTTTGCATTGAATGATGAGTTTTTGATAGCCAAGATTAATGAAGTCTACGGTGCTATTTATGGCTATATGCATGATTATAAGAAATCAACCGAGTATTATCAAAAGGCTCTTATGAGCTATCAACGACTTGAATATCCAGCTCATGAAGTTGAAGCTATTTATGGTTTAGCATCCACCTATCGTTATTGGCGAAAATATGAGTTAGCCATTAAATACTACCAACGTTATAGAAAAGCAATTGAATTTAGTCCTAATAATATTGATGGAAAATTTTACGCTGCTTATGGCATTGCAATGAGTGAAGCTGAGCAGGGCAAATGTAATGAAGCTTTAGTTTCTATTGAAACAGCACTTAACTTAAAGGGATTATCCGATTACAAGGCTGAATTATATAAACGTAAAACACAGTGCTTGATTAAGAAAAATAAACTTGTTGCAGCGAAAGAATCTTTAGACAAAGCTAATGATATTTTTAAAGCCATTCCTGAATTAATGGGAACGCGTTGGCAAATAGAGTTGTTAAAGATCCGTGCTGAATTAGCATCAGCAAGAGGGCAGAATGTAAAATCGTACAAATTATTAAAACGGTTTAATCAAAAAGAAATAGAATTATTGAAGAAAAACTCTTCTGATCGTTTATTAAGAGTTAGAAGTGCGATGGAAGTAGAACGACAAAATGTGGAAATTTCATTGTTGCAACAACGAGCAAAAGTACAAGAATTACAATTTGAACAACAAAAGCAAAAAAACACCATGCAAACTTATATTATTAGTTTTGTGGTCATGCTGATTTTCTTTGTTTTACTTTTTACCCATTTTCAGTGGCGCCACAATAAAAAACTAGTACTCATATCAGTTAGAGACCCTTTAACGGATACATTCAATAGACGGTACGTATTTAACTTTCTAAATAAGTTAATCAATGTTCACAATTCAGTACGTAACACAGTTTCAATTATGGTTATAGATATTGACGATTTTAAGCAAGTTAATGACCAATATGGTCACCCTTTTGGTGATAAAGTTATTCGTGAAATTGCTAAAATCGGCGGTGAAACAATACGAGCAGAAGATATTATTGGTCGAGTTGGTGGCGAAGAATTTCTTTGTGTGTTACCGCGAATTGATGCAGTACAAGGCTTGCATATAGCACAGAGATTTGTCAATAAAGTCAATGCTTATGAGTTTGTTGGGGGTGATGACCATGATAATATGAAAAGAGTAAAAGTGACTGTTAGCATAGGTATAGCAACAACATCTGACAAACTGCAAAGTAGTTCTGAGCTTTATGTAGAGGCAGATAAAGCCCTATATCATGCAAAATATAGCGGTAAAAATCGCGCCATACAATATCAAGATTCAATGCAGCATACGTATCAACAAGAGACTGGCTTTAATACCCATGACTCAACGCTTAATGACAAAAAATAACTCAGCTAAGCCATTATTAAAACCTGAACCTTTACACTCTTTATTATTAGTAAAAGAAGCTATTTGCTTGTTACAAAACTATCTAGAGTCGCGGGGTTATCAGGCACAAATTCACTTTGAGCTAGAAGGCTGTTACCAAGTTGCTAAAACTCAAAGCAATGCTGAAAAGCTAAATTTCAACATAATTAACCAATACTTACGCAGTATCGATATTGATGGGGAAATTGTCAGTGAGTATTGGAAAAACCAGTGGGAGTATGTTTCACTTTTTAATGGTCAATCGCCATTAAAAGAAGCGAATAACCTACATTATGTTCTGAATAATTTACCTCAATTGTTTAAGCGGTTTTATGGTGAGTATGGTGTTGTCGATACCTTAATTAAGCCTGTTGTTTGGGCTGGCGATAGCGGAAAGCTAGCCGCTGGTTCTAGTCAGATTTTCAGCCATGATACCCGTGCAGTACATATTCCCAATGCTGTTCAGCTTAACATTAGCGTGTTAGATAAGAACGGAAATAATTTGATTGCCGAAGATGGT
The DNA here is from genome assembly GCA_029938115.1 of Colwellia sp. GTDB lineage: Bacteria > Pseudomonadota > Gammaproteobacteria > Enterobacterales > Alteromonadaceae > Colwellia. The sequence goes on from JAPYOP010000092.1 coordinate 7,567, forward strand.
TTTGGGGAGTATTTACAAGACTGTTTCTTACGTACTAGCCTTGAATGTTGTTTATTGTATTTACCGGAAGAAGCCGCTTTTGAACGCTTTGCTTTAAAAAATCGTTATGGCTTAGCCCAAGAGTTATGTTCTCCTATCGATATTTCAGGTGGTCACCAAGGCAGTGTCGCTTTATATAAAAAGTTAGGTAAGCATAATCAAAAGATGGGTGAAGAGCCATTATTGTACGATAAATATAATCAAGTCTTATCTGTTCATCAAAACTGGCAAAAAACAGCTCGAATAGAGCATAGGTTAGGTGCTTCAAGTATGCATTATAATCCCTATGTAAACGTACTTTATGGATTGTTAAATGTAGTTGATGTCATCGAAGCGTATGAAAAAAATCAATTGTTTACGCCATATACGTTTACGGCTGTGCGTTTGCCACAATCACTTTTTACCCATAAAGAAGATGCTAATGGATTGGGCGCTATAGATTTATTCAAAGTTAGCACATGGTTTAGTCAAAGTATAAATGCCGTACAAGAAAAATTTAATAGCATGAAATCAAAAGCTGCACTTGACTGTCCTATACAGTTGGGAGATAAAATAAAGCAAATTATTTTAAGTCATTATCAAATAAACCTAACAACAAAATAAGAAATTGATTTATGGATGTTAATCAAACACAACAAATTAAACTTCCCTCATTAAATGGCACAAGTGTCAGTGATAAAAAGCAGGAACTTAAGGCATATTTCAAGCAAACATGGGCTGAATATGAATCACTTTTTTCACTTGTTAATGACGACAGCGCTTATTATTTACGTCCTGAACGATTACGTCACCCGCTGATTTTTTATTTTGGTCACACCGCGAGCTTTTATATTAATAAACTTATTTTAGGCAAGTTTATTAGCAAGCGAATCAATGGCAGATTAGAAGCTATATGTGCCGTAGGTGTTGATGAAATGAGCTGGGACGACTTAAATAGCGAACACTATGATTGGCCAAGTGTTGGCGAAGTTCGAATTTATAGAAATCAGGTTGCTGAACTCATTGAAACACTTATTGATGAGATGGAATTATCGTTACCAATTTCTCAAGACTCATTAGCGTGGATTATTCTAATGGGTTGTGAGCATGAACGCATTCATATTGAGACCTCATCAGTGATTATACGTATGCTTCCTTTAGATTGCTTAACTGCGAACGAACATTGGCCTACATGTGTTGATAGTTCACACGCACCAAGAAATAAATTAGTGCCAATACAAGGTAAGCTCATTGAGTTTGGTAAACCAAGTTCAGATGAAACCTTTGGTTGGGATAATGAATATGGTCAAGGCACTATAGAACTGCCTGATTTTAGCGCTTCTAAATACTTAGTTTCAAATCAGGAATATTTAGCCTTTGTACAAGATGAAGGCTACCAAAAAGTTGAATTTTGGACAGAAGAAGGGCAGCAATGGTTAGCCTTTACGAAAGCGATTATGCCACGATTTTGGCTAGAAAAAACTAATGGGTGCACTCTCGATAGTACTCTCAATAGTAATAATGATAGTGCCATTCATTGTAGCGATAAAGTTTATTGGCAGCGTAACTTATTAAATGAAATGCCATTGCCATTAAATTGGCCTGTGGAAGTCAATTACCTTGAAGCTAAAGCTTTTTGTAATTGGAAAAATGCTCAAAACAGCTCAGATAAGCAAGCCTTCATTCGTTTACCAACGGAAGCTGAATGGCTATGTTTACGAGATAAAGTCAGTGGTGACTTAGCCACTTGGCAAACAGCACCTGCCAATATCAATAATGAATTTTATGCATCATCGTGTCCGGTCGATCAATTTGAGCATGATGGCTTGTTTGATGTTGTTGGTAATGTTTGGCAATGGACAGAATCAACAATAGATGGCTTTCAAGGTTTTGAAGTTCACCCTTTATATGATGATTTTTCAACGCCAACGTTTGATGGCAAGCATAATTTAATCAAGGGTGGTTCGTGGATATCAACAGGTAATGAGGCACAAAGGCACTCGCGTTATGCTTTTCGTCGACACTTTTTTCAACATGCCGGTTTTCGCTATGTGCAAAGTAATGTTGAGCAATTACCGAACCTTGAATCTAATCATTATGAGAGTGATGTCGATATTTGTCAGCAACTTCATGCTCAATATGGATCGGCTAAATCAGCCATGCCTGTGATCGCTAAAAACTATAGTCAACAAATAACCGATAAACTACTCAGTGCGGTCGAAAAATACAATGTATCAACGCTCAAGTGTCTTGATTTAGGTTGTAGTGTTGGCCGTATCAGCTTTATTTTAGCGAAAAGTTTTGAGCAAATAGATGCTGTAGATTTCTCTGCTCGTTATATTAATCATGGCGTTAACTTACAACAAGGAAAGTCCGTTCGTTATTTGTTAGAAAATGAAGGCGATATTGTCGACTTTCATGAAGTGAATTTAGTTGATGTTAAGTTACCTTGCAGTAAAAATATACACTTTAGACAAGGAGATACCAGCAACCTGAAAGACGTATTTAAGGGCTATGATGTTATTCTTGCCCAGCATGTGTTGGAGCAAAGTTACAACCCGCGCTTATTTTTACAGTCAGTACAGCGACGTTTAAATGACAATGGTTTACTTGTTGTTGTTTCAAATTATGATGTTAATGAACAAAACACATCCAAAGAAAATTGGCTAGGAGGCCTCAAAATTAATGGCGAGAATGTTACTTGTTTTGATGGCTTATCATTATTATTAGAGCCCCATTTTAACTTGTTAGAGCAGCATCAACTGACACGAGCAATTAAAATAAATCGTCGCAATTTCACCTTAAGCTTTCCTCAATTAACTGTTTGGAAATTAAAGTAATAACATATGGGGTCAGATGAACATTAAAAAAATCTGATCTGACCCCAATTATATGACCCCATTATATATTAGTGGAATCTGGTAGTAGGAGTATAAAATGGATTATATAAATATAAATAAGGAAGCTTGGGATAAGCGAACAAAGGTTCATGTTGGTTCAAAATTTTACGATGTAGAAGCCTTCAAAAACGGAAATTCATCCCTTAACACAATCGAGCTTGAGCAAGTTGGTAATGTTGAAGGGAAAAAGCTTTTACACCTCCAATGTCATTTTGGACAAGACACATTATCATGGGCGCGGCTAGGAGCATCGGTTACAGGAGTTGATTTGTCTACAGAGGCGATTGAACAGGCCAATAAACTCAAATCTGATCTAAGACTAGAAGCAACTTTTGTTGCTAATGATATTTATCAATTTGGTAATGAAAGCACAGAAGAATTTGATATTGTATTTACTTCTTACGGTGTTCTTTGCTGGCTACCAGATCTGAACCTTTGGGCAAAAACAATCGCTAGTTCACTTGTAACGGGTGGTGTGTTTCATCTTGTAGAATTCCATACTTTTAATGATTTACTATGCGGTTACTCGTATTTCCCTCGTTCAGAGCCGGATGTTGAAAATGAGGGAACATACACAGAGAACTGTGATGGTACAAAATCAAAAATGGTAACGTGGGCACACTCATTAAGTGAGGTAATTAATGCGTTAATTACAGCCGGCTTGAGTATCGAGCACTTTGAAGAGTACCCATTCAGTCCGTATAATTGCTTTGAAGATTTTGAGCATATTTCTGGACATGGCTATCAGATGTTACACAAAGGACAGCAAGTGCCATTGCTCTATTCAATTAAAGCACGAAAAACCGCCTAATGGAAAATATGGGGTCAGATGAACATTAAATAAATCTGATCTGACCCCAATTATTCATGAACATTAAATAAATCTGATCTGACCCCAATTATTCAATTATTATGACCATTATAGAACTCATTCCTCGTCAGTGGGCAGAATGTATATACCGACAAGTACTGATGTGCTGATATTTTGGATTTTTGCTCTCAAATTTCAAAATAAATTCTCAGGTTGCCGTGAATTCTCAACTTAAGTGGGGTAATCCCCCCGAAAAATAATCGAAGTCAAAAGTAGAATTTTCTCGTATGCTTAAC
>JAPYOP010000033.1 GCA_029938115.1 Colwellia sp.
CCCTTGGAACTGGAGCGCATTGTATAGAATTCTATTTTGAGGTCAACACTTATTTAATAATTAATTGTATTTTTTTCTTAAACGGTTGGTATTCATACAACCCTTATGTTTATTGGTGTTTATACAATCAACATGCTCAATTTTTGCTTAGTAACTCTGCGGAGTAGACATGTGAAAATATAAATATTCTTTTATTTAATTAGTGTTATTTAATACACATCTAACCTTTTGTGTTATTTTTATCCTTCTAGTTTTCGTATCTTTTCATAAATGATATCTAATAGGTGACCTTCATGAGTAACAATCACTTCACTAATAACTTGCGCTCATATAAAAAAATACTCCCTAAAGTCAATAGTAGTAACTATATTGATAGTTCAGCGGTTATCGTTGGGGATGTAACTCTAGCTAACGACGCTAGTATATGGCCTTTAGTCGCCGCCCGTGGTGATGTAAATTCTATTACTATTGGTGCTCGGACTAATATTCAAGATGGTACGGTGTTACACGTAACTCACAAAAATATAGAAAACCCTAATGGTTACCCATTAAATATTGGTGCTGATGTTACCGTTGGTCATAAATGCATGCTTCATGGCTGCACATTAGGCGACCGTATACTAGTAGGTATGGGCACAATTATTCTAGACAACTCAATAATAGAGGATGATGTGTTTATTGGTGCCGGTTCGTTAGTACCACCAAATAAGACATTAGTCAGCGGTTATTTGTACGTAGGTAATCCGGTAAAACAGATACGTCCATTAAAAGACAATGAAGCGGCTTTTCTCAAAAAATCAGCAGCTAATTATGTCGCGTTAAAAAATGACTACTTAGCTGAACTATAGATCGGCATTAACGCATATCAATGTGAATAACATCTCCCTCTGGCTCATTTTTTTCGAGCCAGAGTTCGACCACTTCTTCTAAATCGAATTTGGTACAGTTATCAATTTGTCCTAACTGCTTCAATTGCATTGAGTGAAAGTAAATAGAGAAGAGTTGACCTGATAATAAAGCAGTGAAACGCCATGCGTCTTGCTGTTTTTCAAATATTAAATCATCGTTAAATAAAATAGCTTGGTTCAATTCACTACTCCTGAGCAAGTGATGATTTAAGCTGATCAATTACTGTTTCTACTTCTGGTTGAACACCACGCCAAATATGAAAACTTACTGCAGCCTGCCCCACCAACATACCAATACCATCAATAACTTTAGCGGCTCCTTGTGCTTTTGCCCAAACTAAAAATGGTGTCAGCTCCTTACCATAAACCATATCATAGCAAACCGTTTTCTTGGACACCGTTGTGGTGGCTATTGCTGGTAAGTTACCGGATAAACTGGCTGAGGTTGCATTAATAATCACGTCATAAACATTTATTGATGTTTGTTCAAAACCACAAGCTGTTAGCCTGCTATCTCCAAATTTATTAATGAGAGCATCGGCTTTACTAATCGTTCTATTGGCTATAACAATGCTTGCAGGGTTTTGGGCTAATAAGGGCAATATTACTCCTTTTGCTGCACCACCTGCACCAAGTAATAATATTCTACTATTCTCTAGCTGAACATTGTTACGCAATAAATCGTGAACAAGACCTTCTCCATCGGTATTGTCGCCAATTATTTTACCATTAATAAACGTCAGTGTATTAACTGCGCCGGCTAAGCGAGCACGATCTGATAATTCATCCGAAATTTCAAGCGCCTGTTCTTTAAATGGCACCGTAACATTAGCGCCTTTGCCTCCTTGATTAATAAACTCAGTGACTGCAACAGAGAAGCCATTAAGATCCGCTAACTTAGTTTCATAATTAAGCGCTTGCTTAGTATTTTTGGCGAAAGTTTGATGAATAAAAGGGGAACGAGATTGTTTGATTGGGTTACCGAAAACCAGATATTGATCCATGATAAAAATCCTATTGGTGAATTATCAATAGCCTAACCGAATTCTGATTTTAAGAATATAAAAAAAGCATTAATCCCGTCCCCTAGATTTTTAACGTTCCCTCTATAAAAAACGCTTCTACAATTCAATGCCATAATTAACCTCGAATAACCTCTCCAGTTAAACCATTAATAATGGTTGAGGGCTTTAATAGGCCAGAGGTCTTGCCTTTAACAATAAAGTCTATTTCCTTTCCAAATTGTTGCTGAACTTGTTGCCAAGTATTAGAGGGACTTTTTCCTGCTAGGTTTGCGCTAGTAGACACTATTGGTTTATTAGTTTGTTCACATAATGCCACTACATCTTCATGATCGGTAATACGTACAGCTATAGTGTCAAAAACACCACAAAGTAGTGGTGAAATATTCTTATTTGCTGGGAGTATTTGAGTGATTGCACCTGGCCAACAAGATAATATTTTACTGCGATTATCTCGATTGATAGCACTATCATCAACATAAGGTAATAGCTGTGAATAATCAGATGCCAATAATATCAAACCCTTATCGACCGACCTTTGCTTTATTGATAATAATTTTTGAACTGCTAAATCATTATCAGGATCGCAGCCAAGACCAAAAACAGCCTCTGTTGGGTAAGCGAGAATACCACCTTGATAAAATACATCTGCCGCTTCAGTCATAATTACTCATAGGTTATAGCTTTAAAAGTCAAATTGTAAATAAATGGTATTGTAATTACTACCACCCTTAATTCTACCAAATTGAGAGGATGACTCAAATATTGCAGAACGATGATGAATACTGTAACCAAACCAAGTCTCATTAAGTGCTGGAAGTTTGAATATATCCCCTAAATTTACATCCAAAGTAAAATCAATAGCATTCATTAATTTGCTCGGTTCGTATCCTTTACGTTCCATTTCTGATTTTTCAATATAGGTGACGTCTGAAATATATGATAAACCTTCAGCTATACCAAGTCGCCACCGTACAGGCCAGTTTATAGTGTAATAGGCTTTAATACCAACAACGTATTCTTGTTCAGAGCTTTGTACTTCAGAGCTCCAATGCCAGACAAACCCTGTTGTTAAAAAAATGTCTATTGGTAGGGTAAACAATTCATCAGATAGTGGTAGACCATAATAAAGAGAGGTGAGTTGATTATTATATTCATCTTTTACTGTGTCACCAGCAAGAATATCACCGATATTTGATGGTGTTGCCCAGCCATGAGCAACTCTTAAATATCCGTGATTAGAAATAGTCGATTTTTTGGGTTTACTAATGTCATTAAAAAAAGCAAAACCTAAATAAGCTTCTGTTTGCCACCGTTGTTCTATTGCTGAACTGTTATAAGCATTTTTATCAAGGACTGTTGCACCAAGTGATGCCAACAAGTATAAATTCGAACTGACATGATATCTACTTTCAACTTTAGCGTTAATTTCTATCCCTGCATCAATTTTTTGATTTGTTGCTTGTTCTAGGGAAAAATATCGACTATTAAATGAGGCGCTTTTGAAACGTGCTGATGCACTTGGAAAAAACTCCCAGTTTTTGTATTGAAAATACCAATGGCCTGATAAATTGGCATAACTATTACCTTGAAGATCGGTGAAAATTTCAGTGTCTACGTAGCTAGAGTCAGTGATGTTGTTACGCAATTGAACTCCTAAATCAATAGTATCTCCTTGGATGATATTTTGATATTCGGCCGGAATATCAAAAAACCTCATTCGAGCAATAACATTAAATTGCCAATCGCTATTTATTGCTAAATGAGCTCCACCTTCCGTACCTCTAATGAAAAACCTATCCCCTTGATAAAACATCATAGGAACAAAACTTGTAACGTTGTCTTCTTCTGTATTAAAGGGGATTTCAGCATTTCTAACGAGTGCGCCAAGTCCCCAGGATTTTTCTGGATTTTGAACTTCTTGTGTGTAGGTGTTAGTGGAAAAAACTAGAAATAAATAAAGAAAGTATTGTATTCGTTGTTTGTACATTTAATTACTCTATTTTTTGGGAATAATTGTATTTTTATTGGTATATTGTAGCATTAGCAATAACAATTTTAACAACCAATAACATGTTTTTATAGCCAAAGGATTTTCAAATGAAAAAGCGTAAATATTTATCCGAAATTATTTTAGCTGGATGTATCTTAGTAACTTCATTATCAGCGAATGCTGATGTATTAACATTAAATGATGGGCAATCTATAACAGGAAAATTTATTTCAAGAGATGCCAAGGAAGTTGTTTTTGAAATAGCCGGACAGCAACTAAAGTTTGATAGTAATAAAGTAACGGGTATACGTTTTGCAGAGCCTGAGCCAACAACTTCTATAAAAAAAGAAGCTCCGGCAGTTAAGGAGCCTGTTAAAGCTGAGGTTGCAGCTAAAAGTGTAACAGCACCTGCTGGTACTCGTTTAGTTGTAAGAACAGGCACGAGCCTTAACACTAATAAACATGCTACAGGTCATAGATTTACGGCAAGGCTAGAGGCTGACATGGTGATTGATAATGTTGTTGTAGCCACTCGTGGTAGTACACTTTATGGTGTGGTTACTGAGGCTAAAAAGTCTGGACGCTTAGTTGGTAAGGCTTCTATGGTGTTAACTTTTACCGATATCATGATAAATAATCAAATGGTGACAATTAAAACCTCTGGTGTAAAAGCTATCACTGAAGCTGAAGCAATAAACACTTTAGGAAGAACAGCAAGAGCAGCTGCAATAGGTGGATTAATAAATGGCTCAAAAGGTGCTAAAGATGGCGCTGCAGTTGGGTTAGGACTTTCACTGTTAGGGGGAGGAAAAAGTATTCACATACCCGCTGGCTCTTTGTTAGAATTTCAACTTGCTGCCCCATTTACTCATTAGGCTTTTGTGACTCGTTTCGATTCTTAAGTTTCAAACTTTAACTTCAATAAGTGAAGTAGAAGATCAACACACTCTAGTGTCAAATAAAAACTTATCGTAATTCTTGTTTAAAATAAACAACCTAGAAATAGTTTAATTTTTAGGTTGTTCAAACACATTAGCCAAGCTTAGCTTGCATAGCTTCATCTTTAGCTAACAATGCTTTAGCGTTAGCTAAACGTTCTGCTTTCACTTTATCCGCCATACTTTGATCAGCTACACCTAAAATTTGTGCCGCTAAGTAGCCAGCATTTTTAGCGCCCGCCTTGCCGATAGCCACTGTTGCCACAGGAATACCACCCGGCATCATTACGGTTGAAAGTAGCGCATCATGCCCCTGCAATGGACCACAATCAACAGGTACACCAATAACCGGGCGAGTTGTCATGCCAGCAACAGCTCCAGCTAAGTGAGCAGCCAAACCTGCTGCACAAATAAATACTTTACAACCACGCTCTTCTGCGTCTTTAACATAGGCTTTAGCTGCATCAGGCGTTCTATGAGCTGAACGAACTCTTACTTCATGAGTAATATCAAATTGCTTTAATATACTAATCGTGGCTTGCATAACAGGTAGATCGGAATCGGAACCCATTAAAATTGCAACAAATGGTGACGTCATAATATTTCTCTTAATTAAAGTTTAAAAATAAAAAGGTCTAAAATTGAATTCTATTTTTTAGGATATAGCGGATGAATAAATTATACCGCTTTCTGTTTATAGTCGCATTGCTTTTGTGGACAATTTAATACTTCTCCACTTGCCATAGTACGCTTAATCAAAACTGACCAGTTACACTGAGGACAGCTTTGTTCAACAGGTTGATGGTTTAAAATATATTTACATTTTGGATACTGATCACAAGAATAGAAGACTTTACCAAAACGGTTGGTTTTTTCTTGCAACTGTCCTGTCTTCCCTTTGCTCTTGCATGAAGGGCAAACAACGCCAAGCGCTTCGTTCTGCTGATCTTCTTCAATATGATGGCACTGTGGATAATTTGTACAACCAATAAACATACCATACCGGCCTTGCTTTACAGCTAACTCATGATTACATAGTGGGCATTCGCTACCGGGTAAAACAGTGTCGTTAACTCGCTCATGTTCAACAACAGAACGAGTATATTTACAATTAGGATAATTTGAGCAACTAAAAAATGCGCCTGCTTTACCTCGTTTTATCGTTAGCTCCGAGCCACACTCAGGACAAACTTCATACGCTTTTTCTAACGCATGTTCATGACGAGAAAATAGGGGGTTGTCTTTATTGGAATCGAACGAATTAGACATTGGCTGAACGAGAAGTGCTATTAAAGTTGTGACATATTATGCCACAACTTGGTTAAAAAAAACTATAGTCTGATAAAATTAGTACAATCGGTATACTAATGCAATGGCCCTTCTTGCTCATCAAAGATTAGATCTTCCATTTGCGAATAAGCATTTTCTTGACCTGGCACATTAAATAACACCATCAAAATTACCCATTTCAGATCATCCATAGAAAAATGTTTCGTATCTAGCTCCATGACTCGATCGATCACCATTTCCCGAGTAGTAAAGTCGAGCACATTAACTTGCTCTAAAAACAGAATGAAACCTCGACTTTCGGTATCAAGCAGTTGCATTTCATCTTCGGTATAAATACGAAAAGATTTATTGCCCACTCGCGTCAAATAAGGATAAGCATCTGTATCTTGTAAAGCACTAAGCTTCTCTAGCCAATTAAGTGCTTTATATATTTCATCTTGATGAAAACCTGCACGCGTAAGTTCATCTGTTAATACATCATGGTCAACCATGACTTCAGCTTCACTATGTATATAATTTTCAAACAAATACATTAAAATATCAAACATAACTAGCCCCTTTTCACCTATGATTATTGTTTACTGCAATCTAAGGTAGCCTCCTGGTACCGCAGCTACCAGACCACTAAGCTCTAACATTGTTAGCCGAGTTAACACCTCCTCTACGGGAAGCTTACTTCGAAAAACTACTGTGTCTACAGGAGTAATTTCAAATCCCACACTAGCCAACAATTCATCAACACACAAGTCCTTATTTATACTTTTTTTATCAAATTCTTTATTTACAGTTGCTTGCAAATTTTGCTGATGCTTTAAGTATAGACCAGCGCTTTCAATAAGGTTTAACTCTTCTATTATATCGGCCGTTTCTTCTACTAGTTTAGCGCCTTGTTTAATTAACCAATGACAGCCTTTTGCTTGTGGGTTATTTATAGCGCTAGGGATAGAAAAAACATCCCTATTTTGCTCTAAAGCACACCGAGCTGTAATAAGTGAGCCACTTTTTAAAGCTGCCTCGACGACCAAAACACCTTTGCTTAAACCACTTATTATGCGATTTCTCTTCGGAAAATGCCCTGTTTTAGGAGAAGTCCCCGGTATAAACTCACTAATGATAGCGCCTTCTTTTTCGATAATTTGTTGAGCTAAAGTTCTATGCCTTGCGGGATATACTTTGTCTAAACCTGTTGCGACAACAGCAATAGTACTTGCGCTAGAAGTGAGCGCTCCTTGATGTGCAGCCGCATCAATACCTAGAGCTAAACCACTGGTAGTAACCACCCCAATTTCAGCCAATTGCTGAGCTATTTCAAAAGCTGTATTCCTACCATTAATACTTGCTGAACGGCTACCGACAATAGCCAGTTGATTTTGATTTAATAACGCTTTATTTCCTTGTACGAATAAAACCAAAGGTGGATCATAAATTTGTTTGAGTAACGTTGGGTATGCCAAATCATCATAGATAATAATTTCACTTTGGCAGCGCTTGCTAGCATTAATAATTTCATCAATAAAAGACCAGTCTGGATGATGAAATGCGGCAAGCTGTTTAACTGATAAGTTATTTGCCGACGTTAATGTTGAAGATGATGTCTCTGACAAAGAAAAAAGCGCCGTTAACCCATAAGAGTCAACCAGCGCTAATTTTTTATGAATGGCTAACCGAGGTACAAACTTCAGAGCTAACCAGTAATGAATAGTACTCCTTTGCACTTGCCTTCTCCCTTCCTTAGATAAGCTCAAATATTGTGCTTGCTTAAATCAATCCTTTATTAAGTGCAGAGCAACAGAAGACACAAAGATAAATTTATCTATTCTGGAGCAGCAACTATATCTTGTAACCTAGCTGGCTTTTCTGTTCTTAATATCACCGCCATACTCGCCTGCTGATATACTTTAAAAACCATTAATTCACCCAAAGGCTCTTCCGGCATTTTATAGTCTGAGCCATCAGAAGTAAGCATACGATCCCAACGAGGTGCTTCATTGGTATATTGAGGACCCGTGCTTGTTTCAACTACGCCAGGACTAGAGCGCTTTATTGACATCACGTCACCAACAACGACTTGATGCTCATGGCCTCGGTTTATCATTACCACTTCTAATTTACCAAACTCACGCCCACCATTAACCGCTTTAACGATAGAGCCTCTAAATGATTTATCAACCGCTTTCATAGTAAATACAGAAGGGTACATCTGCCCTTCATGCACTGGCACTACATAATTGCCAGAGCGTATTTCACGTTTTACTGTGCTGACTTTTAACGTTGCGGGTTCATTTTCGCTCATATTGCCGCTTCTAAGCACTTGGCCTGTAGCGACTAAATCAACATAAAAACCTAATGATTCTTCTGTTTCAGGGTCAATAATTTCTTCACCCTTATTATAAATTGCATAAGTCTTGGAAATTTCTAAGTCTTTATTAACATAAACTTTAAAGTTATCAATGCTCAGCCTGTACCCTTCATCAGTACCAACAACATAAGGAAGTTGTTCAAGTTGTTCTTCACTAAATAAATGGTCATACTTCATATAGGGAGCTATCACTTCTAAAGGCAGTAGCTTTATTGATGAATCATCTTTATCTTTTTGACGAATATTAGGGGACCATTTATAACTCGGTTTTGTTTTCACCGGCTCAAGCACTAACATGGGCTCGCCTTTTTCATCAAAAACCAACGTAATAATGTCGCCTGGATAAATTAAGTGGGGATTATTAATTTCAGGGTTTAAACGCCAAAGTTTCGGCCAAAGCCAAGGTTGCTTTAGAAAAATAGCAGAAATATCCCAAAGCGTATCCCCTTTTATAACAACATATGTTTTGGGTGCATTATCATTAATTGTCAGTTCATCGGCCAATGAAATTAAGGAGCATGCAAATAAAGAAAAGGTTAATAGTATTTTTTTTAGCATGTGGCTCGTTCCTTTATTACCTAAATTCAAATTGTGGTTTTTCATGCTTTTATAGAAATGCAGTAATATTAATTGCTATAATAATAAACATAACACTCTAAAAGAGTTATCGCTAATTCTTTTATCAAACATTTATAAGATTATGACTATTTTAACTGTACTACGTTTTCCAGATCCTCGTTTAAAAACAAAGGCTAGCCCTGTTGGTGATATCACTGACGCAACCTTAACAATCATAGACGATATGATAGCAACCATGTATGAAGAAAAAGGTGTCGGCCTTGCCGCTACGCAAGTTGACATTCATCAACGCATCGTCGTTATTGATGTTTCTGAAAATAGCGATCAACCTATAGTATTTATAAACCCGGAAATAATTGCTAAAAGCGATGAAACTTTAATCAATGAAGAAGGTTGTTTATCAGTACCTGGGATTTATGCCAAGGTAGATCGCCACACCAACTGCACGGTAAAAGCTTTAGGTAGAGATGGTAAAGAGTTCACTCTAGACGGTGAAGAATTATTAAGTATCTGCATTCAGCATGAACTTGATCACTTAAATGGTATTTTGTTTGTTGACTACTTATCACCACTTAAGCGTCAACGCATTAAAACTAAGCTAGAAAAAGAAGCTCGTTTAGATAACGCTTAGCGCTAATTAATAGGATAACCCTTTTGTCAAAACCATTAAATATCATTTTTGCCGGCACTCCTGATTTTGCCGCACAACATTTAGCTGCACTTATTAACAGCGAACATAATATTGTTGCTGTTTACTGCCCGCCAGATAAACCTGCTGGTCGTGGTAAAAAGTTAACCGCTTGTGCTACTAAGTTATTAGCGCTTGAACACAATTTAACTGTTGAGCAACCAGTTAACTTTAAAGAAGTTAATGAGCAACAACAATTAGCACAATACCAAGCAGATATAATGGTGGTTGTCGCTTATGGTTTACTCTTGCCCGAAGTCATATTGAATGCCCCGCGTCTAGGTTGTATTAATGTTCATGGTTCACTTTTACCAAAGTGGCGCGGTGCGGCACCCATTCAACGCTCACTAGAAATAGGCGATGAAAAAACGGGTGTTACCATAATGCAAATGGATAAAGGCCTTGATACGGGCGATATGATATTAACCGCTGAATGCACCATTGAAGAGACAGACACTAGCGCCGATCTCTATGAAAAATTAGCGAAAATTGGCCCGAGTGCTCTACTGAATACCTTATCATTAATGGCCACAAACGAGCATAAAGCAATCAAGCAAAATAATGACTTGGCAACTTATGCTCACAAACTAGAGAAAGCTGAAGCAGAATTAGATTGGCAATTGACCGCTAGTGAATTAGATAGAAAAATTCGTGCATACATTCCTTGGCCTGTGGCGCAATTCACTTTTAATGATGTTCATGAAAAGCAACATAGAATTCGTGTTTGGCAGACATCCAAGCAAGATGTTAAAACCACTGAGCCTGTTGGTACCATTATTTCTGCTGACAAAAAAGGCATTGTTATTGTTACCGGCACAGGCGCACTTTGTTTAGAAATTTTGCAACTTCCCAACAAAAAAGCATTGCCTGTACAAGATATTTTAAATGGGCGTGCTAATTGGTTTAAAATAGGCGCTAACATTAATGGCTTAGTAAATTAAATGACCACTCAACTTTCTCAAACAAACAAATCAAAGCCGATCAACATTCGCGCATTAGCTGCTAAGTGTTGTTATAGCGTTATTGACCAAGGTCGCAGTCTAGGCGATGAACTACCCAGACAACAAGATAAAGTGACGGCGAAAGATAAAGGACTATTGCAAGAAATTTGTTATGGCGTATTACGGTATTTACCCGAATTAGAACATGATGTTCGTGGCTTAATGCAAAAACCGTTAACGGGCAAGCAAAGAGTTTTTCACTTTCTGCTATTAGTGGGCGTGTATCAAATAAAATATATGCGTATACCTGATCACGCTGCGGTAAGTGAAACTGTCGCGGCTACAGGCACTTTGAAAAATCGTCATATGAAATCTTTAGTTAATGGCGTATTGCGAAATTTTGTTCGTGCTAGTGAAAAGACCATCGCTGATAATTCACAAAAAGCCCTCCCAGATGCTTTACAATACAACCACCCAGGCTGGTTTATTAAAAAAGTACAGCAAGGCTATCCTGAGCAATGGCAACAAATACTGAACGCTAATCAGCAAAAGCCACCCATGTGGTTAAGAGCAAACCAACAACATCACAGCAGTGCAAATTATCAAGCGTTGCTGGCAGCGGCCGACATATCAATCAATTCTATTGAACCGTTAAGCCAAGCAATTGAATTAGAACGCCCTTGCGATGTCACAAAGTTACCTGGTTTTGAACAAGGTTGGATATCGGTACAAGATGGCGCAGCACAACAGGCTGCTCGGTTGTTAGATTGTCAAAATGGTGATGTTGTTCTTGATTGCTGCGCAGCTCCCGGTGGAAAGACTTGTCATATATTGGAGCAAACACCTAATATCGCTTCAATGACCGCTATTGATATTGAAGCAAGTCGTTTAGTAAGAGTGGAAGAAAACCTTACACGTTTAGGGTTAACAGCGACAGTAATTACCGCTGATGCTGCGAATGCTAAAACATGGTGGCAAGGGCAACTCTTTGATCGAATTTTATTAGATGCCCCTTGCTCTGGTACAGGAGTTATTCGTCGCCATCCTGATATTAAATGGTTGCGCAAAGCTAGCGACATTGATGCTTTAGTTATATTACAACAGAAAATTCTAAAAGAAACATGGTCTTTGCTTAAACCCGGTGGTACTTTACTTTATGCGACCTGTAGTATTTTACCGCAAGAAAATAGTGAGCAAATAAAACACTTTATTGAAAACAATGCGGATGCGACACTACTGAGCATTGATTGCGCAGAAGAAAATAGTGACACAATCGGTTGGCAATTATTGCCCGGTGAAAAGAACATGGATGGTTTCTATTACGCTAAACTGTTAAAAACAAAAGCGTAAAGGCCATAAACTCAGCTTAAGAACAAGAATAACAAATGAAAATAATTATAGTGGGTGCTGGCCAAGTAGGTGGCACTTTAGCGGAAAACCTTGTCGGTGAGAATAACGAAATATCGGTTGTTGATATTGACGGAGAAAAACTTCGTGAACTGCAAGACAGGATGGATTTACAGGTCGTTACCGGTCAAGGTTGCCATCCTGAAGTATTAAAAAATGCCGGCGCTGAAGATGCTGACATGGTTATTGCTGTGACTTCAGACGACGCCACCAACATGATCACCTGTCAAATTTGTTCTTCATTGTTTAACACCCACAAAAAAATTGCTCGGATCCGATCAAACCAAATTTTGAAATATTCTGAGCAGTTATTTCATAAACATCACATTCCTGTTGATCACGTTATTGCGCCTGAAGAATTGGTAACACGTGATATCGCCCGGTTAATTGACTACCCAGGCGCTTTGCAAGTATTAGAGTTTGCTCACGGACGGGTTAGTTTAGTGGCTGTTAAGGCCTACTATGGTGGTTTATTAGTTGGTCATGCTTTATCAGCGTTAAGAGATCATATCCCTAACGTTGATACGCGTGTTGCCGCTATTTATCGCAACGGCAAGCCCATTCGCCCTCTTGGAACAACCGTCATAGAAGCCGACGATGAAGTGTTTTTTATTGCGGCAAGTATTCACATACGTGCGGTGATGAATGAACTGCAAAAATTAGAACCTGCTTATAAACGCATTATGATTGTTGGTGGCGGTAATATAGGCGCAGGACTTGCCCGTATATTAGAAAGCGATCATCAAGTTAAATTAATTGAACGTTCACCTGAGCGTGCCGCAAAATTGACTTCAGAGCTAGATCAAACACTGGTTTTCAATGGCGACTCTTCTGATATAGAACTATTAACTGAAGAAAACATTGACCAGTTTGATGTCTTCATTGCTGTTACCAATGATGATGAAGCCAATATTATGTCTTCATTGTTAGCTAAAAAGCTTGGCGTTCGTAAAACTATGGTACTTATTCAGCGCGATGCTTATATAGAACTAGTACATGGTGGTGCTATCGACATTGCTATTTCACCACAACAAGCAACAATTTCAGCACTACTAACCCATGTTAGGCGCGGCACTATCGATAATGTTTATAGTTTACGTGGCGGTGCTGCAGAAGCGATTGAAATTGTTGCCAAGGGCGATGAAAAGTCATCCAAAGTAGTTGGTCGTGCCATCAAAAATATTAAATTGCCCCCAGGCACAACCATTGGCGCGATAGTCCGTGGCTCAGAGGTATTAATAGCTCACTCCAATACGCTAATACGAGAAGAAGATCATGTTATCCTTTTCTTAGTCAACAAGCGTTATATTGGCGACGTAGAAAAGCTATTCCAAGTCAGTGCAATTTACTTCTAACTAACTGTAATTACAGCGAAAACACTTCAGAAAAATCACTTGTGGTCGCCTTAATCGACACATAAAATGGAGCTTTATGAAACTGCTCAATACGTTATATATACTCAAGACAAGCTGCTTAAGTTTAATGTTATTAAGCTTTTTTACCTCTGCTGAATTAGCCGATACTGCGCAAGATTGGCAAACCTTTGAAACAACAAATTTCCGTGTTCATTATACTCCAGAATATAAGCAATGGGCATTATCAAGCGCTGTTGAAATGGAAAAGATTCGCACCTTAATCAAACAGCAACAAGGTCGAGTATTAACTGAAAAAGTTGATACCTATATAGTTGATCCCTTTAATGCCGCAAATGGTTTTGCGATTCCATTAAGTAGTGCGCCTTATATGACCCTATTTGCTACGCCGCCACAATCAGATAGCATTATTGCTAATTCAACGGGTTGGCAACAGTTGTTGGTATTGCATGAATATGTGCATCTAGTTCACTTGGGACAAAAAGATCGCGCTAACTGGCGCAGCAATATTGCTAATTGGTTTGATCTTTATGATGCAAGTCAAATAACGGAGCACCGTTGGGTGAGTGAAGGTTATGCAACTTTACTTGAATCTAAACTCACTGGACGAGGTCGTCTTTATAACAACGCAGTTGAAGCCATTATTCAACAGTTCGCCCGTGAAGGTGCCCTGCCCACTTATGCACAATTAAGTAAGACTAATGAAGATTATTTATCTGGCTCTATGGCTTATTTAGTTGGTGTCCGTTATTTAAAGTGGCTAGAAGAAAATTATGGTGAAGAGACATTAGATGCAGTTTGGACACGCTGGCGAGCAGTTAAAAAACGTAGCTTTGAACAATCGTTTGAAGGTGTTTTTCAAAAATCAGCTAAACAATTATACCAACGTTTTGTTGCTGAATACACATTCAAAGCCTTAAACAAAGAGTATAAAAAACAGAAAGAACAAAGTATCACCCAAAACAATTCAACATTATGGCTTGATTTAAAAGGCAATGTTTCAGCACCCAGCATTAGTCCAAACGGAAAGTATTTAGCGATTGTTGATAAAAGCAAAAAAACAGCTCAAGGTAGAAAAATAACCTTAACGGTTTATAGCACCGCAGTTAACACTAAAAAGAAACAAGCGTTTAAAGAAGGTGTTGCTGATCTGCTCAAAGCAGACCCTCAAGATATAGCCAGTAAAACACCGAAAGTTTTTGAACGTAAAAAAGCCTTCATTTTAGATCAAATTAACTATCGCGGCATTAATAACCCGCGCTGGCTTGATAACGATACTATCATATATGGCGCAAGTTCTATCGATAGTAGCAGTAGCCTCCATCAAGATTTATTTTCATGGCACATACCAAGCAACACGGTAAAACAACTGACTAAAAGTGCAAATGTTCGTCGCTTTGATCTTGCTACAACCGGCACTAAACAAACTTTTATTATTGCTGAACGTAGCCGATATGGTAGCTCACAACTAATTAAGTTAACCATTGATGGTAAGTTTGTTCGAGCGCTTACGCCAACGAGTTTAGCGCATGTTTATGACTTTCCTAGAGTTAGACCTATGCAAGTGGATTCAAAAAACACCACGACTAGTTTTGCCTATTTACAAAGTGCTTTAAATGAAAAGTGGTTATTGAAAGTTAGCACGCTTGATGCAACCAACAGCAACATAACAAGTGAAGAAGTTGTGCCTTTGCCACAAGATTATCAGTTCTTATCATTTCCTGAATGGTCAAAAGATGGCAAACGTTTATTTTATGTTGCCGGTCTAAATGGTGAGACTAAACTATTTCAATATGACTTTATCAAGCAAGTATTGAGCGTTATACCCTCTGGACTTCAGCCTGTTAGTTGGCCTGTTGCAATAAATAGTAATGAGCTTTTACATCTTGCTATCAATTCTCAGGGACCTGACATTTATCAATTACAACTAAATGACAATACCAATCAAGTTATCACTAAGACAACCCGAAGTGGCCAAGTTAACAATAACTTAGCAAGTAAATTTAAAGCAGAAAAAGCTGACATTTTGGTTGATGAAAGTATAGGTAACAACAGACCTTATGGTTTAGGACCTCAACAAGGCACCATGACATTAGGCGCTAGTTATAACTCAGCGAGTAGCAGCTTATTTGAGCTGGGTTATAAAAGCAGCGATGCTTTACAACGTTTTGATTGGCAAGTAAATATCAGCCAAGACCTACTTTCAAACGTACTATCTGGTTATGGTGGCAATGTTCGTTGGCAGGGTTGGCCAATAAAACTCGCGGCACACGCATATCAGTTTGATTTAAAAAGCGAGCAACAAGGCAGCTCGGCTTTACCCTTAAATAAAGTTGACGAGCAAGGGGTGCACCTCCAAGCTAGTTATCCTTATCGATACAACACATTAACAGTGGCGACTATCGGCCAGATTAAAGTTGCTGAAAATAATGATCTATCAACAAAATATGCTGCCATTGGTTTCAAGCAAACTTGGTTTCATGAAAAACAAACATGGGGCATAAAACAAGAAGCTAACCTTCATTACCTTACGGGTAAACATGAAGCCGATAACATGCAGACCAAAGACTATAACGGTAGTAATGGCTCACTTATCATTACTGGTCATTTTAAAGCGTTCTATTTAGGATTTGATTATGCGTGGGTGGAGCGTTCGAAAGGTGCAGGTAACATTCTAAGCCTGGGTGGTTTCAATTCAACCTTAATCCAACCTAAAGCTCATTTAAATAAGCAGTTATCGCCTGAACTTGCATTTTATCGGCAGGTTGCTAATGATTATCAAAAGCTCACCGCTTTCATTCCACTTAAAGGTGCTCAAGCATTCTATACTCGCCATGATATGAGTGAGCAAGTAATAATAGATACTTACGGCATTAAAGGTCAAATTACGAATACTTTTGGCTTTACTGGTATAAACAATATTGCTATCGATTTTGGACTAGCTCAAGTTAACCCTGAAAATGCTAAATCAGAAACTCAAGCTTGGTTGGGGATATGGCATAAGTGGTAGGAAACTATGTTGGTGATATTTTAGACTTACAAAAACGTAAGCCTAAATGCTCACCTACAATGTTAAGTGCGCCAAAATGCCGGTGTAAATAGCACTAATAAAGTGAATATTTCTAAACGACCAAATAACATCGCCATAATTAAAACCCACTTACTGGTATCACCAATGCCAGAGAAGTTGGCAGCAACTTCTCCTAAACCCGGGCCAAGGTTATTAATAGCGGCCGCAACCGCAGTGAATGCCGTGATATCATCCATACCTGTAGCTAAAAGCAACAACATACAAATAACAAACACTGCCGTGTAAGCAGAAAAGAAACCCCAGACTGCTTCAACAACTCGGTCTGGCAATACTTTTTTGCCTATTTTAATTCTAAATACGGCTTTAGGGTGCACTAATTTATTTAACTCTCGCAAGCCTTGCAAGTACAACAATAATACCCTTACGACTTTCATGCCTCCACCGGTACTGCCAGCACAACCACCAATAAAACTTGAGAAAATGAGTAATAACGGCAATAAAGTGGGCCAATCGGCAAATGACGTTGTTGCGAAACCTGCTGTCGTGCTGATTGAAACAGATTGAAATAATGCTTGATCAAATGCTCGGTCGGCATCTTGGTATGTACCTGATGTCATCAATACCGTAAAACAAATTAGAGTTAATATCACCTGAATAGCAATAAACACTTTAAACTCAGGGTCCTGAAAATAATTTCTCAGGGATTTACTTTGTACTACCGCATAGTGCAAGGCAAAGTTAACACCCGCAATCACCAAGAAGAACACACAAACTAAATTAATTGTAGGGCTGTTAAAATATCCCATGCTGGCATCATGTGTAGAAAACCCACCAATAGCAATGGTTGAAAAAGAATGACATATGGCATCAAAGGCTGACATGCCCGCTAGCCAATATGCTGTTGCACAAGCAATAGTTAACGATAAGTAGATGTACCATAAATGCTTTGCTGTATCCGCTATTCTTGGTGTCATTTTTGAATCTTTTACAGGGCCTGGAGTTTCCGCCCGATACAGCTGCATACCACCAATACCTAACATAGGCAGTACCGCTACGGCTAAAACGATAATCCCCATACCACCTAACCATTGTAGTTGTTGGCGATACCAAAGCACAGCATGAGGCAGTCCTTCGATATGATTTAGAATGGTTGCGCCTGTAGTAGTTAAGCCTGAGAATGACTCAAAAAAAGCATCCGTTACCGATAATGCTGGTTGTTCTAATAAAATTAAAGGAATAGCAGAAAAGCTAGCTAACACTAGCCAAAAGAGTACGACGATCAAGAAGCCTTCTCTGGCTCTTAAATCAGTTTTTTCATATCTGTTGGGATACCAAGCTAAAAAGCCAGTAATCAAACACCATAAAAAACCCATTAAAAAAGGTACACCGCCACCATCACGATAGATCATAGAAACCATGGCGGGCGGTAGCATAGTGACACTTAGCAGTGCCACCAATAAACCTAAAATTCTTATTATGTTTTTATATTGCACGTTTTATTTTTATGACTATTTCATTTATTGCATTATTGTCGGAATAAATTCCAACCTACAAATTGTCAGAAGACCTTAAGGATAGTTCTCCTGCCGAGAATGTTTGCAGCTGATGCTCTACTAAAGCCAGTTTAGCCTGAGGTATTAAAAAACTAAACTGCACTTGTTGTAAATATTCTTGCTCAACAACTTGTCCTTCAACTTGACTAATTATATGCAATACATCATCAACTTGGCTATATTGACACGCTAAAGTTTTTGCCGCCATAGCTATTTTAGTTTTCGACTCTAAAAAGACTAAAGCTTGACGAACACTATCGGCATAAGCTCGCTGCAAACCGCCAGTACCTAACTTAGTACCACCAAAATATCGCACCACTATAGCGCAAACTTCGCCAACACCACCGCCCTGTAAAACTGCTAGCATAGGCTTACCTGCCGTGCCACTCGGCTCACCGTCGTCTGAATAGCCATACCCTAAGCTATTCGCTGCAGCTTTTGTTAAAAAGGCATGGCAATGGTGACTCGCTTGTGGATGTTCTAATTGAAGCTGCTTAATATAACCTTTAGCTTCGTCAATAGACGTACATGGAAAGAGGTAACAAATAAAACGACTGCGGTTAACTATGGTTTCGTGTTCTACCTTGTTAACCGCTATTTGATAAGGTTTGTCCATGACAAACTCATCCTAGCTCAAGATCACGAGTCATGTTTTCATTATGAGATTGGTGGACAATGATATTATCTTCGATACGGATACCACCAAAACAGCGCATTTCATCTACTTTCTGCCAGTTAACTTGATCACTATTGCTTGAGTCTTTTAAGTTTTGCAATAAAGAATCTATAAAATATAACCCTGGTTCAATAGTAAATACTTGCCCTGCTTCAATTATTCGAGAGGTGCGCAAAAAGGCATGCTCTTTTGGCGAACTGATATGAGTACCACGTTCATCCGCCATAAATCCACCCATATCATGCACTTGTAACCCAAGGTGATGGCCTAAACCATGAGGAAAGAACGTGCTAACAATACCTGACTCTACTGCTGTATCAGCACTAACATTAATAAAATTAAACTCAACTAATACTTGGGCTATTTCCCGATAAGTGGCTATATGTAAATCAACATAGCTAACACCAGGTTTTAAACCGGCAACTGCTCTTAACATTAACTGATTCATGCGAACAATCAGCTCGGCAAACCTATCTCGTTTAAAAGAATATGTGCGAGTAATATCCGCAGCATAACCATTAAAATTTGCACCTGCATCGATTAAAAACGAGCGATGTACTTGCGGCGCTTGTTTTTCAAAATGCATATAATGCAAGATGGAGCAATTTTCATTTAACGCGACAATGTTGCCATAAGGCACTTCGTTGTTATTATAACCAATAGCATTCAAGTAGGCATTTTGAATGTCATACTCTGTATCTCCATCAAAGAAAGCGGCTTTCGCTGCTTGATGAGCTTTAACGGCTAAAGTGTTTGATTGACGCAGGCAAGTTTGTTCATAAGTACTTTTATAAGCGCGATGATAATGAAAATAATTTAGCATCGACTCAGGGTTAATTACTTCAAAACCTAGTGCTTTGGCAACTTCAATGTGGCTACCAATATAAGCAAAGTCTTTTTTATCATAGGGTAATAGTTTATCAACATCACTTGCTTGTTTTAGTATTTCAATATTAAAAAGATCTCCCCAATAGCTTTCTTCTAGTGGCGTTATTTTATGCCAAAAATCAACAGGTTGATAATAAATTAGCGTCGGTTTATCTTCACCGTTAACAATAAGCCAGCAATTAGGTGAGTTAATTAAAGGTAGCCAATGTTTGAAATGTGGATTAACACGAAAAGGATAGGTATTGTCATCAAGAAAAGCTTTAATTTCTTGGCCTGAATGAATAACCACACCTTCAATATTCTCACGTGAAAGTGCTTGCTTAGTTCTTTGTTGTAAGCATTCTATATGTGCTGGATATTCTTCTTTTAGCTTATTGATTAATATACTCATTAAACTCTCCTGTTATTTTCCAATATCATAACACACCCAAGTTGGCTCTCGATAAAGAGCCGCGACACTCACCTAAGCAAGTGTGCATATATGTTTGCAGTTTGTTTTCAAGCTTAATCGCCAATACTCATATTTATTACTTGTTCAAATAACTGACTAACCTGACCCGGCTGATGTTGATAAATTTCTTGGTAAGCTAAAACACTTTTTACATAGTTTCGGGTCTCTTTATAGGGAATGGTTTCAATCCAAATATCCGCAGGAACGGCTTTAGCCCCTTTAAGCCAACTTTTTACTCTATATGGGCCAGCATTGTATGCTGCAGTAGCAAGCACCTGATTCCCTTTGTTTTTATCTAAAAGAATTTTTAAATATTTAGTGCCAAGTTGAATATTATTATCGGCATTCAATAAATACTGACTAGTAACCCTGCCTTTCTTCCTTGTTGAAATTAACGTTTTTGCTGTATTTGGCATTAATTGCATTAAGCCTTTTGCGCCCACAGGTGAATGGGCATCGCTCATAAAGGAGCTTTCTCTTCTGGTGATAGCAAACGCCCATGAAGGCGCTATTTTTTGTATCTTGGCATGGCGTTTTATTTCTTTATCGAAAGCCTTAGGAAAGCGTAAAGCCACATCATCCAAATAACCTACATTTGCTAAAGTAAAAATAGTGCGATCAAACCACTGATTCTCATTCGCTATTTTTGCTGCTATTAATTTTTCTCGATTATTTAGCTGAGTGAGTAGGTAGTTCCACTCTGAACGTGCCTCTCTATATCGTCCTAAATTATGAAATTCAAAGGCTCTTTTAGCTGCTGAGTAGTTAATAACTTTGCGCTTTTCAGCCAAAGAAAATTCAAGTGGCTTATGCTGTAAATTTGCCGGTGCTTGTATATAACTTGCGGCTAAAAACCCGTAATAGTGACGCTCATTCGCTATTTGTTGCAGTAAATATTTACCTCGCTCATTAGCGCCCGTTGCAATCAAAGCTCTTGCATACCAATATTTCCATTTTAAATCATCTTTATGCTTAGTCGGTAATTGCTTTAACTCAACAATAAGTCGTTGCCAGTCTTTATTTCTCAGTGCTTGAGATAAACGCCATTGCAGCATATTTTGATTTAACGAATTAAAATCTAGTTTATCTAGCCACAATCGCGCAGCATGATGATTTTTTGCCGCTAAGGCTAGAGCAAATTTTTCTGTAATCTCTCGTTTTTGTGTACTGGTAAAAGTGAATTTTTGCTGTGCTTTTCTATAACTACGAATAGCGGCATCTGGATAGCGCCATATAAATCGCTTTAGTCCATAAGTTAATATTTCTGTTTCTCGTATTGAGCGATTGGGAAAGTATTTCAATTTACTCACCATAGAAGTATCACGGCGAACTTTATGCCACAAACTTGCTAGGTACTGCTGTTCTGGTGGCAATAACTTGGTTAAATACGGAATGAGTGTGTGCTTGCCACCATCTGCAGCTAAACCAATTCGCTGCCAAATAACATCGTTGGTTCTATACCCAGCCTTTTGCCAGCGATCAAATAAGGGGTCACATGCTTTATCTTGAGACTTCCCAACTACCCATAATTTTGTCACTTGTTGCAAAACCACACTTTCAGGTAAACCTGATAACAAGCTAAAATTCAATTGAAGGCAGGTTAACCTAGCATTCGATGTAGGCTGATAGGCTTGTAAAAATAGCAGTCCTTGCTTTTTATTGGCTAAATAATTCAACCACCTTTTCCGTACTTTTCGTGCCAGCGGTGAACCTTGGTATTTTTCTAAGAAGGCTGTAATTTCTACTGCATCTGACAAGCGCATGCTGTGCAAAAGTCGTTTTTGATCTAAATATGGTTGTAAAGGATAATAATGAAGTTGGTTATACAAGGTCTGGTATTGTGCCGAGTTTTTTTTATGTGCTAATTTTTCAGCTTTAATAAATATTTGCTGTTGATTTTTGTCAGACGTTAACTTTAGTGGCTTACTCGCAAACAGCGGCAAGCTATAGCTTATAAACGCTAGCGTTACTAATATTGTTTTCACTAAGCTTGTTAGCATTAATATCACGTATCCAAAATATATTTGATGCTTAAAAGTATAATGCAAGACAGCCGAAATAAAAATGCAGTAGAATACTTAATCTATAATCTTTTACTATTTTTAAATTATATCTCTATTATGCCAAGTGTTTTGCCAAACAAAATTTTTCAGCAAACTGACCATACCCTTAATGCAATGGGCTTACGCTGCCCAGAGCCAGTAATGATGGTTCGGCTAAATATAAGAAAAATGTCTATTGGTGAAACATTATTAATTGAATGTGATGATCCCTCTACAACGCGTGATATACCCAGTTTTTGTCGATTTATGGAGCATGAACTTATTGCTAAACAAACAGATGAAAAACCTTATCTATACGTTATCAAGAAGAACTAATTGTAAGTGGATATGTAGTGCTGGAACTTTTTCTCAACTACAAGTTCTATACTTATATCTTTTAATGCAAGGAATCACATATTTATGAACTTTTTAAATAAACTTTGGCAAAGCAACAAACTATTTATTCTTTTTATTCTACTAATGTCTGTGTTTAGAAGTGCTGTTGCCGACTGGTACACTGTGCCCACAGGCTCAATGCAGCCAACGATTAAAGTTGGCGATCGGATCATAGTGAATAAAATGGCTTATGATTTAAGGCTACCCTTTACCCAACTCTCTTTATTTGCCACTGGCGAACCAAAAAGGGGAGAAATAGTCGTATTTGAATCAAAGGCGGCTGATAATCGTTTAATTAAACGTATGATTGGTTTACCTGGTGACGTGATTGAAATGAAAAATGAAACGCTTTATATCAATGCTAAGGCGCTTCGTTATACGATAGATAAGCCGAGTGCCCAGCAATTATTCGCCACTGAGCAGATTGGTACCATTACCCATTCAATTCGTATTGATAAAAGTAAAAGTGATCAGTTTAGTACTTTCGGCCCTATAACTGTGCCCGATGATCACTACCTTGTTCTTGGTGATAATCGCCGTAATAGTGCTGATTCAAGGTTTTATGGCTTTGTACCTCGACATGAATTAAAAGGTAAAGCGACTGCTATCGCCTTCTCTCTTAATTATGGCAATTACTATATACCAAGAGATAATAGGTTCTTTAAAAACATTTATGATATTTAGTGTTTCTCAGGCATAAAAAAGGGCATATCACTATGCCCTTTCATTTTATCTTTAGCTTGGTTTTACAATAAAGAAATATCAGCAATAGCTAAAAAGCTATTACGTATTTCATTTAGTAAGGTCAAACGATTGGTTTTCACTGCTTCATCGTCACTCATTACCATCACGTTATCAAAGAAAGTATCTATCGGTGTCTTCAACTGGGCTAACTCAGTTAATGCTGCTTGATAGTTTTTGTCTGCCATAAGTGGAGATACTATCAAACTAATTTTCTGAAAAGTTTCAGCGAGATCTTTTTCTGCTTGTTCGCTTGCCAATTCAGTTTTGAAACCCTCATAAAGTTGACCATCAAACTTGGCGAGAATATTCCCTACGCGTTTATTGGCTGCGGCTAAGGTTTCTGCTTCCGGTAGTTCACCGAAATAACTTACCGCTTTGATTCGTTTTTCAAAATCTAATGGAGCACTTGGTTTTTTAGCTAATACTGCTTGAATAACATCTACCGCAATACCCTGCTCTTGATAGAAAGCACGAAAACGACCCATAATGAAATCAAGCACATTTTCAGCGGTGTTTTCATTTGTTAACTTGTCACCGAACAAATCGATACTTTCGTTAATAAGCACTGCAAGGTCTAAATCAAGCTGTTTTTCTATAACTATACGTATCACTCCAATTGCCGCTCTTCGAAGCGCAAATGGGTCTTTATCGCCCTTAGGTGGTTGGTTAATACCAAAGATACCAACTAATGTATCTATTTTATCGCTAATAGCAACGGCACAACCAATAGTAGCTTCAGGTAAGCTATCTCCGGCGAAACGCGGACGATACTGATCTTCTAGCGCCTGTGCTATCGCAGCAGATTCTCCATCATTTAAGGCGTAGTATTTCCCCATAGTACCTTGCACTTGTGGGAACTCTAAAACCATATCTGACATTAAATCGGTTTTACTTAATAATCCTGCGCGGTAAGCATCATCACTATTTTCGCCTAATTGCTTGGCTATCACTTTGCTTAAGTCTGCGATGCGTTCTGATTTTGCTTTTAGTGTGCCTAACTGTTTTTGGAAAAGCACTGACTCTAATGTCGACAATCTCGATTCAAGTGTTTGTTTTTGATCAGTCTTAAAGAAAAACTCAGCATCAGCTAAACGTGGGCGAATAACTTTTTCATTACCAAAAACAATTTGGCTAGGGTCTTTCGATTGTATATTGGTAACAAAAATAAATTTGTTTACCAACTCACCATCACTATTAGTTACTGGAAAATATTTTTGATGATCTTTCATTGAATAAATCAACGGCTCTGCTGGTACGTTAAGAAAATCTTCATCAAACGTTCCAACAAGTGTTACCGGCCATTCAACTAGAGAGGTAACTTCTTCAAGCAAATCTTCATCGATCATCGCTACAGCTGAAATATCATCTGCTACTTGTTTGATTTGAGCAATAATTTTATCTTGGCGAGCTTGATAGTCTACTTCAACAAAGGCTTTTAATAATTCTGCTTGGTAATCATTTGCATGATTAAGCGTAACTAATCCTTGATGATGAAATCGGTGACCTTGTACTTGGTTACTAGAGTCTACACCTAAAGCAGAGCCTGCAATAACTTGCTCGCCATACATTAACGTTAACGTATGCACAGGACGAATAAACTGAATTCGTTCTGCGCCCCAACGCATAGGTTTGGCAATGGGTAACTTATTTAGCGCAGTAGTCACCATATCAGGTACTAATTCACTAATTTTTTTGCCTGCAACGGTTGCTTTATGCAGTAACCACTCACCTTTAGGTGTTGTTAACCGTTCAGCTTGTTCAACCGTAATACCATTTGAACGCGCCCATCCCATAGCTGCTCTACTTGGTTGCCCTTCTTCATCAAAGGCTACATTTACTGCTGGGCCACGTTTTTCAACAATTTTATCAGATTGCTTATCAATTAATTCCAACACTTGTACAGCTAAGCGACGCGGAGTAGCAAACCATTTTATTTCTGAGTAGGCTAAATCATGGCTATCAAGTTGGCTCTTAATATTGTCATAAAGCGCTGTTGCTAATGTTTTCAATGCCTTCGGTGGCAATTCTTCCGTACCCAATTCAATTAGGAGAGTTTCAGTAGTCATTATTTTTCTCCCTTTTTAGATTCTTTATTTTTGCACAAAGGGAAACCTAACGCTTCTCGCTTGGCGTAATAAGATTCTGCACAAGCCTTAGACAATGCACGAACTCGTAAAATATATCGCTGACGTTCGGTTACTGAAATGGCATGACGCGCATCAAGTAAATTAAACGCATGTGATGCTTTCATTACTTGTTCATAGGCTGGCAATGGTAAATTGGCTGCAATCAATTTTTGACTGTCTTTCTCGCATTGATCAAACTGCTTAAATAAGGCGTCAACATCGGCATGTTCAAAGTTGTACGTTGATTGCTCTACTTCGTTTTGATGGAAAACATCGCCGTAATATACTGTACCCATAGGACCATCAGCCCAGACTAAGTCATAAATACTATCAACATTTTGAATATACATTGCCAAACGTTCTAAACCGTAAGTAATTTCACCCGTAACAGGAGTACACTCTAAACCGCCCACTTGTTGAAAATAAGTAAACTGAGTTATTTCCATACCGTTAAGCCAAATTTCCCAACCTAAACCCCAAGCGCCTAATGTTGGTGACTCCCAGTTATCTTCAACAAACCGAATATCATGAACTAGTGGATCAATACCAAGTTCTTTCAACGAGTTAAGATATAACTCTTGAATGTTTTTTGGTGATGGCTTCAGCATAACTTGAAATTGATAGTACTGCTGTAATCGGTTAGGGTTTTCACCATAACGCCCATCGGTAGGTCGTCGGCAAGGCTGTACATAAGCACTGCTAATAGGCTCGGGACCTATAGAGCGTAAAAAAGTCATTGGGTGGAATGTTCCAGCACCAACTTCTAAGTCTAGCGGTTGTACTATCACACAACCTTGGCGTGACCAATAATCTTGCAACTGCAAGATTAGGCCTTGAAACGTTTTACAATTGAAACTAGTCATGGGTTTTCAAATTCACTTTTAATTTTAATTTTATTTAATATTAACTACTTGTTTTTAAAACATAAATGCCCGATTCGAAGACCGGGCATAGTATTATCCACTGATTATAATCTAAAAGTCTAAATTTGCGACTTTTAAGGCATTCTCTTCAATAAACTTCCTACGCGGTTCAACATGATCACCCATCAACGTGGTAAACAGTTGATCGGCAGCAATCGCATCTTCAATAGTAACCTGTAGCATACGGCGTGTGTCAGGGTCCATGGTAGTTTCCCATAATTGCTCAGGGTTCATCTCACCTAACCCTTTGTAACGCTGTATATACTGGCCACGTTTAGATTCTGCCATTAACCAACTTAGTGCTTCTTCAAAGTTATCAACTGGTTTTTCCTTTTCACCACGCTTAACAAAAGCGCCTTCTTCCATTAAACCATTAATGGCTCCATTTAACGCTGTTATTGCAGCAAACTCATTAGATTGAATAAACTCATAACTACAATTATAAACTCTATCTATACCGTGTTGACGAACATTAAACTGTGGATAATAAGTATTACGCTCACTGTTATGTTCAACTTTTACAGTGTAAATAGAACCATTACCGTCTTGCTCTTCAAGTTGAGTAATTAAATCTTTCGACCATGCCTCAACTTTAGCTTGATCAGTAAAATCTTCTTTAGCAATATTTTGACTGTAAATCATTTTCTCTAGAATATCAGCTGGAATTTGTCTAGAGATACGACTAATGGTATCCATGGTCGCACGATACTGCTTAACCAACTGTTCTAATGCTATGCCAGATATCGCTGGTGCATCTTCGTTGACATGAATAGAGGCATGATCCAAAGCTAATGTGGTTAGATATTCAGTAAGACCTTCATCATCTTTAATATAACGCTCTTGCTTACCCTTTTTTACTTTATATAAAGGTGGTTGCGCAATAAATATATGGCCACGTTCCATAATTTCTGGCATTTGGCGATAGAAGAAAGTCAGTAATAATGTACGTATATGAGAACCATCGACATCAGCATCAGTCATGATGATAATGCTATGATAACGCAATTTTTCAGGGTTATATTCATCACGGCCAATACCACAACCTAATGCAGTAATTAAGGTACCTACTTCTTGTGATGATATCATTTTATCAAAACGTGCTTTTTCTACGTTTAGAATTTTACCCTTCAACGGTAATATAGCTTGATTCCTACGGTTACGACCCTGCTTGGCTGAGCCGCCAGCAGAGTCCCCTTCCACAATATATAATTCAGAAAGCGCCGGATCTTTTTCCTGACAATCTGCTAATTTACCCGGTAAACCTGCAATATCTAAAGCGCCTTTACGACGAGTCATTTCACGCGCTTTACGCGCAGCTTCACGTGCTCTGGCAGCATCAACGATTTTCATAATAATAGTACGTGCGATTGAAGGCTTTTCTAGTAGGTATTCACCTAACTTTTCACCCATCGCTTGTTCTACAGCAGTTTTCACTTCAGATGAAACTAATTTATCTTTCGTTTGTGATGAAAACTTAGGATCAGGTACTTTAACTGAAATCACTGCGGTTAAACCTTCACGGGCATCATCACCAGATGCACTCGTTTCGGTACTTCCACCTTTCTTAGTTTTATTGAGGCCTTCTTTAACCATATAACTATTTAACGTTCTAGTTAATGCTGTTCTAAAGCCACTTAGATGTGTACCACCATCCCGCTGTGGAATGTTATTAGTAAAGCAATGAATGTTTTCTTGGTAACCATCATTCCACTGCATTGCCACTTCAACAATAATGCCATCGGCTCTTTCTAAATCAAAATAAAATATTTCTTCGTTGACTGGTGTTTTATTAGTATTTAAATAATCAACAAAAGCTTGAATACCACCATCAAATTTAAAGTGGTCTTCTTTACCCTCTTCTCGCTC
This sequence comes from Colwellia sp., assembly GCA_029938115.1. Classification (GTDB taxonomy): domain Bacteria; phylum Pseudomonadota; class Gammaproteobacteria; order Enterobacterales; family Alteromonadaceae; genus Colwellia. Next base: position 28,195 of record JAPYOP010000033.1, read on the forward strand.
ATCAATTAAACGAATTGATATACCTGAATTTAAGAAAGATAATTCGCGAATACGTTTAACTAAAAGATCATAGTGAAACAACACATCTGAAAATGTCTCTTCACTTGGCCAGAAACGAACTTCCGTTCCTGTTTGATCGCTTTCACCTACCTCAGCTAACGGAGCGTCAGGGTTACCCATAGTGTAAAATTGCTCGTATAAATTACCCTTGCGGCGAATAGTAAGCTTTAGTTTTTTACTTAAAGCATTTACTACTGATATACCCACACCATGAAGACCTCCAGAGACCTTATAACCTGAATCTTCACCACCAAACTTACCTCCGGCATGAAGAACAGTCATGATAACTTCAGCAGCAGAAATCCCTTCTTCAGGGTGAATTTCTGTTGGAATACCACGGCCATCATCTCTTACAGAAACAGATCCGTCTAAATGAATTTTCACTATAATTTCACTACAGTGACCAGCAAGTGCCTCATCAATTGAGTTATCTAAAACCTCAAAAACCATGTGATGTAAACCTGTACCATCATCGGTATCACCAATATACATGCCTGGTCTTTTACGAACTGCATCTAAGCCTTTTAGTACTTTAATACTAGCCGAATCATATTCATTTTTTACTGTCATAGTTTTAGCCTATTCACTCTTATCTACATTACTTTTCTGATTTTTTATTTCAGAATCGCCTGGATACATTTCTGATACTATGCCATGTTTCACGTGAAACACTTTATAATTTTTTGTGTATTCTGCCTTTAAACTTTTATCCACCAAGTCTGTTCCATTACTATGTTCATTACAACTAAAACGCTCAAAAAAAGGCTGTAGTACACTTCTTTCTATGGCAGTTATAAAAACTTGGCAATGCAACTTTTCTAAAGCTGATGATAAAATAGTTCGGGAATTACAATCTAATTCTGCACCGATATCATCAACCAATAAAATTGGTTTTACTCGTTTAACTCTCGCAATCAATTTTGCTTGCGCGAAAGTTAATGCCAATAAAAACAACTTTTGCTGTCCTCGAGACAACTGAGTTTCTAAAGACTGCTTATCAAGTAGAAACTTTACATCAAACTTATGTGCCCCATATAAACTATAACCATAGCTAGACTCCCTTTCTTGGTTACTAGCAAGAACGTCTACTAGATCCCTCTTTTGTGGCCAGCCCTGCATATATTGTACAGTAACCCTACTTTTCAAGTCAGGAAGTAAAATTGCTAACCAGATATCTAGCTCTGCTACTATTGTCGAGACATACTCCTGTCTTAAAGTAGCTACCTCAATCGACATTTTGCAAAACTGCTCGGTCCAATAAGGTAACATCGAATTAATTACGTTCGTGCCCTGAGTTAATCTTATACAAGCATTGCGCTGTTTTAAAACTCGATTAAAGTTTTTCCATTGTTTAGAAAAAGTATGTTTCACGTGAAACATACCAAGATCAACAAATCGTCTTCTCTCTTTAGGTCCACCAAAAAAAAGTTTAAAACTCTCTGGTGTTACAATCTGAATTGCTATGTTCTTTGCAAGTTCAGACAAACGCGAATAACGTTCACCATCAATTTTTATATTAGTCAAACCTGAGCTAACATCTCGACTTAACCCTAATTGACAGTCATTATCATCTTTTACACTAACAACAAACTTAGTTGTATTATGGCAAGCAAGCACATCTGCTTTACTGGTACGGAATGATTTTCCGTGCCCTAGAAAAAAAAGGGCTTCCAGCAAACTGCTTTTTCCGCTGCCATTATCACCAACAAAAAAATTCAATTCCGGATGAAACTCTAAAGCTGCACCATTTAAATTCCGAAAATTATGGGTAACTAATTTTGCAATGCTCATTTACTATAATTCAATACGCTAAGAGTAAACTATAAACGCATTGGCATAACAACATAAAGAGCTTCACCTGTGTCAGCACCCTCAATTACCACACTTGAATTAGCATCAGCTAACGTAAACTTAACCTGATCATCTTTTATTGCACTAAGAACATCGAGCACATAACTAACGTTAAAACCAATTTCTAATTCATCATAAGGGAAATCGATTTCTAACTCTTCTTCTGCTTGTTCTTGTTCTGGATTGTTCGCCGTAATTTTTAATAGCGAATTTGAGAAGTTTAAGCGTACTCCCTTAAACTTCTCATTTGATAAAATTGAAGCACGTGACAAAACTTGGCGTAACTGCTCTTTATCGGTGACAAATATTTTATCACCGTTACGAGGTAGAACACGACGATAGTCAGGGAAACGACCATCAACCAGTTTACTAGTAAAAGAAAATTCTGTATCAATAATACGAATATGGTTTGAGCCAAGATAAACTTGTACTTCTTCATCAACAGGTGCAAGTAAACGAATTATTTCTAAAATCCCCTTTCGAGGGACTATTACCTGTCGAGCGGGTAAAGCTAAAGTTTCGTTAGAGATTTTACAAATCGCAAGTCGGTGACCGTCAGTGGCAACAGAGCGAATCTCATTTCCTTCACTTTCAATTGACATACCATTTAAGTAATAACGAACATCTTGGTTTGCCATTGAAAAATGAGTGCTTTCGATCAAGCGAAGTAGCTCTGACTTTAATAATTTAAACTCTACATCACCCTTCCACTCTTCAATATTTGGGAAGTCATCAGCAGACAGAGTAGATAATGAATATTTACTTCGACCTGAGCTTAACTTTACACTGTCATCTTCAGCATTAAAATTAAGCATAGAACCTTCTGGTAAACTCTTACAAATATCTAAAAGCTTACGTGCAGGAATAGTTACTTTACCGTCATCACCTTGATTGTCTATTTCAGCATGAGCAACCATCTCAAGCTCTAAGTCTGTAGCAGTTAATGTTAAAGATTGACCCTTAACATCAAAAAGAATATTACCTAAAATGGGCAATGTGCTTTTACGTTCGACTGCGCCTGAAACTAGCAATAACGGTTTAAGTAGTGATTCTCTATTTAATGAAAACTTCATCTATATTCCTGCTTTTGAGCAAATTTTATTATTTTTAAAATTAAGTCTTTATTTGACTATGTAAACAATGAATCGATCATGATGTACTATGAAGAAAGCGTTCTAATCAAATTAGAATAATCTTCTTTAATATCATGTAGTTCCTCTCGTAAAGACTTAACTTTACGACAAGCATGAAGTACAGTTGTATGATCTCGACCACCAAAAGCATCACCAATTTCAGGTAAGCTATGATTAGTTAATTCTTTAGATAATGCCATTGCTAGCTGTCTAGGTCTAGCAACAGATCGATTTCTTCGTTTAGAAAGTAAATCAGCGATTTTAATCTTATAATATTCTGCCACCGTGCGCTGAATATTATCAATGGTTACTAGCTTATCTTGAAGAGCTAATAAATCACGCAACGCTTCACGAACAAAATCGATAGTAATAGCACGACCAGTAAAATTAGCATTTGCAATTACTCGGTTAAGTGCCCCTTCTAATTCACGAACATTAGAACGTAAACGCTTAGCGATAAAGAAAGCAACTTCATCAGCAAGGTTAACATTACTTTCTTGTGCTTTTCTTTTCAATATAGCAACACGTGTCTCTAGTTCGGGCGGTTCAATGGCAATTGTTAAGCCCCAACCAAACCGAGATTTCAACCTATCTTCAACGGCAACTTCTTTAGGATACCGATCACTGGTTAGAATAATTTGCTGGTTACCTTCGAGCAAGGCATTAAATGTATGAAAAAACTCCTCTTGTGTTCTATCTTTACCAGCAAAAAATTGAATGTCATCAATAAGTAAAGCATCAACACTTCGGTAGTATTGTTTAAACTTTTCCATCTCGTTGTTTTGTAGAGCCCGTACCATATCCTGAACAAACCGTTCAGAGTGCATATAGGCAATTTTGGCATTGGGATTATTTTGTAAAATACCGTTACCAACAGCGTGCAACAAATGCGTTTTACCTAGACCTGTTCCACCATAAATAAATAGTGGATTGTATGCAGCACCAGGATTGTCAGCAACTTGTGAAGCTGCAGCTCTTGCTAACTGATTAGATTTACCTTCGACAAAATTATCGAAAGTATATTTAACCCTCACATTCGCCTTTTTGGGAAAATTATTATCGGCACCCGAAACAGGAGCCGCTTTATTGTTTTTACTAAAATTAACAGCCGCAGGAGATATCGAATTTGTTTGAGTAGTAGAAGCTAATGGTTTACTACCGACATCAAAACGTAATAAATATGATTGTTGATCATCTGTCATAGTGATCAATTCATTAATTCTATTAACGTACTTGTCACGAACCCAATCTAAAACAAACCGATTAGGGGCATAAAGTGTCAATATATTATCTGAAACAACACACTGTAAAGGACGAATCCACATACTAAATTGTTGTGCAGGTAATTCTTCTTGAAGAACAGAGAGGCATCGTTGCCAAAGAGAATGTTCCAAGTAAAAACTCCAAAGGAAAAAGAATTTATCAGCTTGTTATTCGTTTCTTAACTTAATGGGTATAAGAATTTTGAATGTGTATAAAAGATCATTATTCATTTAATAAGCATCGAAAATGTAAAAATTCAATGATTCATAAAAGAATTCAAGCAGACATTTTTATTATGTGCAGCCATTATCTCTATACTTATCCACAAGTGCAATCTTGACAGACAAGTATTCTGCATTATTTTTGTATAAAACAGCTAAAGTGTTGTTAAATTGGCTTATTGATAATTATTTAGATTAAAATACAACTAAAAAAAGCTACTTAGTTTATTTACTTATGTCGATCAAAAAAATAAAATTCAGTCGAAAAAGTATTTATAGAACAAAACCTGTGGATATTTTCTTAAATTATATCTTAAACTTAACTGAACCCTTTAAAAAATAGTGGTTGTTCCAAAGGATCCTCCAACGATCTTTTATAAATAATACTGGATAAAACATTGACAACAAGCCAAGTAAGATTTAGAATTCGCCCTCTTTTTTTAGACCTGTATGCTCAATTGGCTTTTTTGTCAGGGCAACAACAACCGACGGATTAGCGTAATGAAAAGAACATTTCAACCTAGCGTATTAAAGCGTAAGCGTAACCACGGATTCCGTGCTCGTATGGCAACTAAAAATGGCCGTGCTGTTATAGCTCGTCGCCGTGCTAAAGGCCGTGTACGTCTTAGCGCATAATCTTAATTCTTTTCTTACTAAGAAATTGAATTAAGATGGTAACCAATCAGGTTACTTATGAATTTAATCGGGAGTCACGTCTGTTGACTCCCGGTCACTTTCAATCTGTATTTAAAAAACCTATTCGATTTGGCTCTCGCCACTTTACACTACTAATTACTCCATCTCATTTACCTGATGATTCACTCAAAAATAATCGTCTCGGTTTAGCTATTGCTAAAAAACGAGTAAAACTTGCCGTACAACGAAATCGCATAAAAAGAATAGTTAGAGAAAGCTTTCGATTAAATCAACATGATTTACCTGCTATCGATATGGTGGTTATGGTAAAGTCTGGCATTGATCAGCTCGATAACAAAGAAATCAACCTAGAATTGACAAAAATATGGCGAAAAATAATTCAGCGCCACAAAAGCTAGCTATATCCTTTATTAAAGGTTATCAACGTTTTATTAGCCCCTTATTAGGGTCGAATTGTCGATTTCATCCCACCTGTTCATGTTATGCAAATGAAGCTATAGAACGCTTTGGTGTAATAAAAGGTGGATGGTTAGCGGGTAAACGTATTTTAAAATGCCATCCGCTCAATGAAGGTGGGGATGATCCTGTGCCACCATTGAAAAAAGAAAATTAATACAAATATAATCTAAACTAGCAGTTTTTTAACTTCTTATACTAAAAGACTGTTGGTTTGCCGTGAAACGTATATTAAAATGCTTTGCAATTAATACTATGCAAGGGGTAAAAACCTCGTGCCAACTCAAAAACAAGAGAAATGAATCTTATGGAATCTCAACGCAGTCTGCTTTTTATTGCGCTTATGGTTGTTACTTACTTACTTTTTAGTCAGTGGCAATTAGAAAATGCGCCAGCAGTTGAACAACCAACGTATAGTCAAAATGCTAATAATGAACAAGTAGCTGACGCAGATTTTGTTCCGGAATCGACTGATTCATCTGCACCTGCAGCTAAACAAGCCGCGTCAAGTGCAAAACTGATTAGCGTAACCACCGATACTTTACGTATACAGATTAATACTCAAGGTGGTGATATTGTTGAAGCAAAATTACTTAAATTTGATACTGAGCAAGGTAATGGCATTCCATTTACCATTATGCAGAATGGTAATCAAAAGTATGTTGCTCAATCTGGTTTAACCGGAGCGAACGGTGTAGACCGAATAATTAAAGGTCGCCCAATTTATACTAGCGCCCAAAGTAGTTATGAACTAAGTGATGGCAGCCTAGCTGTAGATTTAACTTTTCAAGACAACAATGGTCTTAACGTAACAAAACGCTTTTCATTTAGTGCTGGCAGCTACAGCGTTGGCGTTGACTATATAATCAATAACAACACCAACAATAGTATTTCAGTTCAAATGTATGCTCAGTTGAAACAATCAACCCTTACTGACACTTCATCAGGCATGTTACCAACCTACCGTGGCGCAGCTTTCTCTACTTCTGAAGATCGTTATGAAAAATATGACTTTGATGATATTGCTGAAGCAAACTTAAACAAAACCACGCCGGGTGGCTGGGTTGCCATGCTTGAACATTACTTTGTTTCAGCTTGGGTTCCAAATGATGAAGATAATAATCAAATTTACACTAACTTTAGCAATAACCAAGAAGCGGTAATTGGCTTTAAAGCGCCAGCTATCACTATTGATGCAGGACAACAAGGCACTACTTCAGCCATTTTCTATGTTGGCCCGAAAGACCAAGAAGTGTTAGAAAAAATAGCACCAAACTTAGACTTAACTATTGATTACGGTTTCTTATGGATGATCAGCCAACCGTTATTCTGGTTACTACTAACTATCCAAAGTTTTGTCACTAACTGGGGTGTAGCAATCATCATCATCACCTTAATTGTTAAAGGTGGTATGTACCCGCTAACTAAAGCGCAATACACCTCAATGGCAAAAATGCGTGAATTAGCACCTAAAATGGCGCAACTAAAAGAACGTTTTGGTGATGACAGGCAGAAAATGTCACAAGCCACCATGGAAATGTATCGCAAAGAAAAAGTAAACCCTGCCGGTGGTTGTTTACCATTACTTTTCCAAATGCCTATTTTCTTAGCACTTTACTGGGTATTTTTAGAAAGTGTTGAATTACGTCATGCACCTTTTATCTTCTGGATCCAAGATTTGTCGGCGATGGACCCATACTATGTATTACCTGTATTAATGGGTATTAGTATGTACGTTATGCAGAAAATGCAGCCGATGACTGTGCAAGATCCAATGCAACAAAAAATAATGCAATACATGCCAGTAGTTTTCTCAATATTTATGGCATGGTTCCCATCAGGCTTAGTACTTTACTGGTTTGTTAGTAACATGATTTCAATTGCTCAAATGAAGATTATCTTCAGCGGTATTGCAAAGAAAAAATTAGCCGAAGCAAAATAATAGCGACGAGCAACAAACGTTACGTTGTAAATAAAGTAAATTCTAAAAAAGCGATACTCTTTCAAGTATCGCTTTTTTGTTAGTTGCAGCTAAATAAAGTAAAATGAACATAATCCAATCTTTCAGAGCGCTTAAGCTTAAATCAACCAATGACATCACTCTTTAACGAAATAAATACTATTGCTGCACAAGCTACTGCACCCGGTCGTGGTGGCGTAGGCATTATTCGTGTATCTGGTCCTGAAGCTACAATGGTTGCCCAAGCAATATTGGGGAAAGTGCCTGAAATAAGAAAAGCTGAATATTTACCTTTCTCAGATGCTAACAACGATGTGTTAGATCAAGGTATTGCTTTATATTTTAAAGCACCAAATTCATTTACTGGCGAAGATGTTATTGAATTTCAAGGCCATGGTGGTCCCGTAATATTAGACATGTTGCTTAAAGCTATTCTTGCGCTACCTAATGTTGTTATGGCCAAACCTGGCGAATTTAGCGAACAAGCTTTTTTAAATGACAAACTCGATTTAACCCAAGCTGAGGCTATCGCTGATTTAATCAATTCAAGTTCAGAGCAAGCAGCACGTTCTGCCCTGCACTCACTTCAAGGTGATTTTTCTAAGCTAGTTAATGAAATGGTTGCAAGTATTATTCACCTGCGTATGTACGTTGAAGCTGCCATTGACTTTCCAGAAGAAGAGATTGATTTTCTTGCTGACAAAAAAATAGTAACCGACCTTAAAGCTATCATCAGCCAAGTTGAAAGCGTACGCAAACAAGCACAACAAGGCAGCATTATCCGTGAAGGTATGCGAGTTGTTATTGCCGGTCGCCCAAATGCCGGAAAATCAAGCTTACTCAACGCATTAAGTGGCAAAGAAAGCGCTATCGTTACCGACATAGCTGGTACTACTCGTGATGTACTTACTGAGCAAATTCATATTGATGGTATGCCGCTACACATTATTGATACGGCTGGTTTACGTGACAGTGATGATAAAGTTGAACAAATAGGCATCGAACGTGCTTGGCAAGAAATCAAACAAGCTGACCGCGTATTACTTATGGTAGATGCGAGTGAAAATCATAGTGTTTTAGAAGATGAACAAGATATTAAAGATCACTATCCTGAGTTTTTTGAAAAACTGCCAAGCAACATTGGGTTGACTTTAGTGAGAAACAAGGCCGATCTTAACCAAGCTATTATCCAAAGCAATATTGGTTTGAATGAGTTTACCGATAGCAAGCAAGAAAAACACACGACAGTCACTTTATCAGCAAAAACAGGCGCAGGCGTTGACAGCCTAAAAGAGCACTTAAAAGCCATTATGGGATACAAAGGTAGCACCGAAGGTGGATTTATGGCTAGAAGACGTCATTTAACTGCTTTAGACAACACTCATCAACATTTAATTATAGGTTTAGAACAATTAGAGTCGTATGTGGCCGGTGAAATATTAGCTGAAGAGTTACGTATTTGTCAGTTAGAATTAGATCAAATCACCGGAGAATTCACTAGTGATGACCTGCTTAGCAAAATATTTAGCTCTTTCTGTATTGGAAAATAAATGCAGCATAAAAGAGACTTAACGTTTATACAATAATTGAAAAGCAAAAAGCAATAAACCACAATGCACTCATAATTTGCCAGAACATCACCGGATTTTTATCCATAAGCATAGCATTATGATTTTTCTTGTATTTTGGATTTGGCTCCTGTAATTCATGCAAAAACTCTGACACTTCCACATAACGACGTTCAGGGTCAAAGCGTAAGCCTTTTTTAATAGCACCATCCATCCATATAGGTATAAGCGGGTTATTTTCAAAACAAGGCACATATTTAGTGGCTAAATACGATTTTTGAGTGCGACACTTATTTAATTTTCCGCTAAATGGCTCTTTACCCGTTAGCATTTCATACACGATAACCGCCAGCGAAAACACTTCCGATTGCACTGTACTTTTCCCGGATATCACTACCTCTGGCGCTGAATAACCAGCCGTACCCAAAACACCAAAACGTTCAATTGGACTAACAATTTCAGCAATGCCCTTAATATGGCATGAACCAAAATCAATAATTTTCACTTCACCATTTGTATCAATCATGATATTGCCTGGCTTAATATCTTGATGCAACGTTTCGCGCCGATGCATAGCTCTTAAGCCTTTTTCAATTTGCTGTACAATGTAAATTACATCTTGAACTGCTGGTTTAGGGTTTTCTTTTATCCACTGCTCTAAGGTAATACCTTCAATGTATTCAGTTAAATAATAAAGTGCTGATTTAGGTCTAGGATTCTCAATTATTTTTACAACGTGTGGATTATTTATACGGCTGCCAATCCAACTTTCCATGATAAAGCGTTCAATATACGCCATATCATCATCAAAATTATCCGATGGGGTCTTCATGCAATAACGTTGACCACTATCAATGTCTCGCACAATATAAACTTGACTACGATTGGTTGCATGAAGTTCTTTTTCAACTTTGCAGCCATCTAAAATCATACCTACAGACAAATAAGGTGGGAACGGTAGCTCTGACAGTTTCCGGCTGGCTTCACCGATAGTTTGTTTCGGTAAAGTATCAATCCTTAAAATTTGGCAACTTAGGTTATCATGACTGCCATTAGCGAGAGCTTTTTCTATTAATTGTTCACAGGTCTGTTCAAAATGACTTTCGTCTTTTTCTTCAGTTAGCGAGATTAAAACAGCGCGAATATCCTGATCTTTCACAAAATCATGCACACCGTCCGTACTTAATAAATAAATATCTCCAACTTCAATTCCCATGCTTCTATAGTCAACATCTATATTAATATCCAAACCCATAGCACGCGTTAAATAAGATTGTTTTTCGTTAATGAAAGTACTGTGATCACGAGTAATTTGATCTAAATTTTTCTGGCGTAAACAGTAAATACGAGTATCACCAATATGGAAGATATGTGCGGTTTGTGACTTAAATATGATCGAACTAAAAGTACTTACATAACCTTTTTTAGCATCACTAAAATGTCGACCTTGACTATATAACCAACGATTTAATGCAGTTAAAACTTGAGAAGTTGACTTTTTTACACTCCAACTATCAGGTGTAGAAAAATAATCATTTAGAAAATTATGGACACAGGTTTCACTGGCTTCTTTACCAGCTTCAGCCGCACTTACCCCGTCAGCAATGACAGCAACAGCCCCTTTATGACTTAACAGTGACCCTTTAGGAATACGAATACCTATCGCGTCTTCATTCTGAGTTTTAACGCCAGCAATAGAACGCTGTGCCAAAGTAAAAGTTAATTCTGCCTGTAAATGCTCTGCCATATTTATTCCATATAAAAATTAACTTAATGCACGTCAATAAATTTTACTGTGCCATCAGGCATTATTTCTGCCATTTTACTTTTCGGTTCGTCTAAAAACAAAGTACAAAATGCAGCAAAAGCAACACCTATAGCAATGGTGGCAAAAAATTCAGAAGGCGATACAAACGAAAATACCAATAAGAAAACAACCGCACCAACATTACCATAAGCACCTACAGTGCCAGCAATTTGTCCTGTTAATTTTCGTTTAACCAAAGGCACAACGGCAAAGACACAACCAGCAGCAGAGCCTAAGAAAAATGAACAAATCATCATAGCAGCAACCACTGCAGCAAGGGGCCAATCAGGGGTGATTTGTGACATAACGAAAAAGCCTAGTGCAGCGCCGCTTAATAATAAAATCAATGGCTTTTTACGACCAAATTTATCGCTAATCATACCACCGGAAGGACAAGACAATACATCAACCGCAGCAAAACAAGCACCAAATATACCGGCAGCTGCCGTAGCAACTAAAAATTGGTTTTCAAAATACTGCGCTAACATGGAAATCACAGATAGTTCAGCACCAAAGGTAACAGCATAACCCATACTTAATATAGCCACTTGCTTAAACTTATATTGCAAAATTTCATCCATTGGTGGTAATTGCAACATATCTTTATTCACTTGGAATAATTTCAGCGTTTGATAGCCAATAAGTACCAACAATAAGCCATAAATAACAAAGGAAGTAAAATCGCTAATTAAGCCGGCGCCTTCAATAATATTAGCGCCAGTACCTGCAACAATACCCGCATCAGTAACACGCCAAGTAAGCAGAGCTAACGTAACTACCATAGGAATATTAAACAATACACAAAAAATAAAATCACGCTTACTGGTAAGTTCTAAACCACCGCTTTTATTTGGTTTGAAATAAGTAGAGCCAACAGGTGTATCAGTTACCGCATAATAATAAAAAACTGAATAAACAAGAGCAATAACACCAGTTGAAGCAATAGCGTAACGCCAACCATCCTCACCACCAAATAAACTAGCAATATAAACTAAAGTTCCAGCACCTACAGCGGAGCCAACATTGCCCATACCTTTATAAATACCTTCTGCTAAACCTAATTGTTTTGCCGGATACCATTCGCTAATCATACGAATACCTATAACAAAACCGGCTCCAACAAAGCCCATTAAAAATTTTGCCAGTGCTAACATTTCAAAAGTTCGTGCAAACGCAAAGAAAAAACATAATACCGCAGTTGCTACTAACATTGCGGTATAAGAATTACGCGGCCCATATTTATCAACTAACATACCTGTCACAATACGAGCTGGAATAGTTAAAGCAACGTTCAAAATGAGTAATATTTTTGCTTCAATGTCGGTTAACCCCATACTGGCTTTAATCGTCGACATCAATGGTGCATGGCTAAACCAAACGAGAAAGGTAATAAAGAAAGCAAGCCAAGTACTATGAAGGATTTTTGCTCTACCGGTAAAAGATAGAAAGTTATGTTTTAAAGACGGTTGATTCATGTAATTACCTAAGCGTTATTTTATTAATCCCCATAGAGAGAGCAATAAATAAGCCAATATGAAACCAAACGCTTTTACACGAGTTTATTTAAATAAATTAGATGATTTATATAGTTTATTTTATAATTGATAAAATTATTTAGTCGTTTGAATATAAAAATGCACAAAGTTAATTCACTTTGTGCACTTAATGAGAGCAATAAAACAAAAAATAGTGGAGTATTAACGCTTGCTGTCTAATATTCCTTGTAAAACATCTAATTGTTCAGCTGATAATTCAGAGCGTTTAAGTAAGTGTTGAATAGCATTAAAACTAGCATCTTTAGCAGAATCAAGATGTAAACCGTGTGCTTGTTTAACAACAAATTTCATATCTTTTGCCTCACCATCATTTTCATTATCTATTGTGACAAAAGCAAAGTTTTCATTATCTCCAACTACATGTATTTCTTCAATATCGCTTTGAACCCATACTCTATGTTCCTCATTATCCGAATCATGTATTATTTCTATTTGAGCACCACCAACACTATGTAAACCCGATAAAGCTTGACTAACATGCTGTTGAACTTCTACTGATACTCCCGATAGTTCGCTCAATAATAATCCCTTATCTTTTAATGCTTCTTGGCTAATAACAAATACTTGCTGCTCACCATTTTGAGTTATAGAAACTTCAGCAGGACCATTATCATTAGCTTCTATAGTAATAATTTGATGTTGTTTTTCAGCTGCTATAACGCCTGTAGCGATAGTTAAACCCAATAAAGTAGCAATAATTGTTTTACTAAATTTCATACTTTTCTCTCTTATAGTTAATATTGTGCATGTAATTAATTCTAATCAAATATTGCTAAAACCATACCAAAAATAAATAGTCTTTATTTTTCAAATAATTAATTAATAATAGCAATTATAAATAGCTATTATTGTTGAGTACCTCCCCCTTATTTAAGGAGCCATAATCCTCAAATAAGGATTTTTCGAATCGGGAAATAAATATAATACGGAAAACTTATAATTAAACCGTTGTAATTTAGTAATATTTTCAATTATTGCGCTTGGCATATAACTTGATACATACTTAGAATACCTTACTTAATGCATTTATATTATGTCACTACGAAATTATCTATTCTCTTTAATTGGCAGCTTGATCCTATTTCTCTCTATTTTTCAAATGGCTTTTATTTTTTGGGCACAAAACAATTTTGAACAACAGGTAAAAGAAAAAGCTGAACAAGTATCAATGGAGCTTATTGATTTTGCTGTAGATAACTTTAACAGCCCTAATTTTAGAGTAATAACCAATGACAGTAAAAACGCTAATAAACATTTTGTCATTGAAACTAAAAATTTACGTAGTGATGTTGTCATTAATTATAGTAGCAACAAGGTTGATGACAATGTACGTGTCATTGATGTTAATCAAATCCGAGAATCATTGCATGAAAGTGTTCAAAAACTCCATAAGAATATGGAATCAAACCAAGATAACTATCAAATTAGTGAACATAGACAATGGCAATTTAATAGCAACTTAGAATTAGATCCAAATAGCAAAATTAACAATTTTGTTAATATGGTTATATTAGTTATTGTGCTCTCAACAATCTTAGCTTTGGGATTTGCTTTTTGGTTAAGTGGTAAATTTAGTCAACCTATGCAAGCGTTATCACAAGGATTTCGCCACCTTGCTGATGGTGATTCCAGTAAAAATGTAATTGAACAAGGAGTAGAAGAAACCAGACAAACAATTCGCGACTTCAATGCTATGAAAGATAAATTACAACAATTGTCTGTTGCCGAAAAAGCGCTGCAAGAAAAAAGTCACTTAGCTGAATTAGGCGAAGTATCGTTAGGTTTAGCTCATGCATTAAGAAACCCTATTCACACCATAGGATTATCAGTAGAACAATTAAATACCGACACAATAAGCAATGAAAAAAGACAACATTTTGTTGATAAAATCCAAGCAAAAATTAGCCGTATTGATAAAACCATAAGAGCATTACTAACCTTAACAACTACAGGCATACAGCGCACCGACACTATTAATATTTTAGCCGTAATACAAGATATACTTTTAGAATATAAAGCCGGTGATAATTTAGGCTTAAGGTTCAAGCTGGATATTGATAAAAACTTATTATTTATTGGTAGCGAAAATGAAATAAGAGCAATACTACACACTTTAATTATTAATGCTTGTGAAGCAAGTTCTGAAAAAAACACCATCACAATAAAAGCCGAAAGACAAAATAAACACCTTAACGTCACAGTGCTTGATCAAGGTAAAGGCCTAACCGATAAAATAAAAAATGATTTATTTCAGCCACATACAACAAGTAAAACCGAAGGTTCGGGAATGGGTTTGTATATAGCTCAACGACTAACAAAGCTTTTTTATGATGGAAATATTAGCTTAAAAAATAATGATAATGGCGGCTGTATTGCCCACGTTACTTTTTTAGAACAAGGATCTGCAGATGAATGATAACAATCAAAAAGTAAATATTTCAATATTAGTCGTTGAGGATGATCCTGATCAACGCGAGTTAATCACTAATATTCTATCGGCTGAACAATACCAAGTACAAAGCGCTGATTGCGTAGAGTCAGCTATTTTACTAATCAAAAGGCATAACTTTGATGTTATTTTCTCAGACTGGAATTTAGGGAATTTGAGTGGGTTAGATTTACTTAATTATGTTAAAAAAAACCACCCTTATATAGGTTTTGCAATAGCAACAGCATACTCGACCGTTGCCCATGCGGTTGAAGCTATTCAACAAGGAGCAGATGATTATCTTGCTAAGCCTTTTCAACGACAAACGCTATTATTAACCATAAATAAAGCAATAAAATCAGGACAACTTAAAAAACAAAATCAACAACTTAGCCAACAACTAAATGAACAAAATCAATTATCTAATATTGTTGGAAAAGCGGCTTGTATGCAAAAAGTTTATCAACGTATCAATAGGATATCAGCGACAGATGCTACCGTACTAATATTAGGTGAAAGTGGTACTGGTAAAGAGCTTTGTGCTCGTTCACTACATGAAATGTCATCAAGAAATAACAAAGCTTTTATTGCTATTAATTGTGGCGCTATTCCTGAATCATTAGCTGAAGCCGAATTGTTTGGCGCTGAAAAAGGTGCCTTTACGGGGGCAAACACCACCAGAATAGGAAAATTTGAAGCGGCAAATGGCGGAACTTTATTTTTAGATGAAATTGGCGAATTACCCTTATCATTACAGCCTAAATTACTAAGGCTTTTACAAGAAGGAACGGTAACACGCTTGGGAAGTCACCATGAAATAAAGCTTGATGTCAGAGTTATTGCTGCTACCCATAAAAATTTAGAAAAACTAGTACAAATAGGTGATTTTAGAGAAGATTTATTCTATCGTTTAAATATTATTCCCATCACTATGCCAACGCTAAGAGAACGCCAAGAAGATATTCCACAATTAATAGAGCACTTTGTTTCCTTACATAGTAAACGTCATAACTGCCCTACTCCTGAATTAGAAAAACAAAGTTATCGAGCATTATTAGATCATCATTGGCCAGGTAATGTACGTGAATTATCGAATCGAATTGAACGATTTGTTCTGCTTAATGATGAAGAAGAACTCATCAGTAGCCTTAATAGCGACCATCAAAATGACCGTAATAATGAAGTGATAAACTTTACTATTCCAAGTACAGGTATCAATTGGCAAGCCTTTGAACGTCAATGTTTAGCGCAAGCATTAAAACAAAGTGATGGTAATAAAACTAAAGCCGCTGCCTTCTTGCAAATGTCATATAAAGCCTTTTTATATAGGCTAGAAAAATATCAGTTAAGTTAACCTAGCTATACCTGCTGTATACAGTTAAGTATACAATAAGCGCATAATTAACCATTAGATAACTTAATATGAGCTCATTTCAAATAATTGTTGGCAGTATGCTTGGTGGAACAGAATATGTTGCTGAAGCATGCGAAGAACAACTAAATACCCTTAACCATGAAGTAAATTTGCACTTAAAACCTAATTTTTCATCAATACTTAAGTGCACATTAGAACAAAAAACAAACAATGTGAGCACTTGGCTAATTTGCACCTCTACTCATGGCGCAGGTGACTTTCCTGACAACATTCAACCATTCATTGAAGATCTTAAAAATTGTGAACAAGATCTATCCACGATCGACTTTATGATCATAGCGGTTGGAGATTCAAGTTACGATACTTTTTGTAAAGCAGGTTTTGAATTAAATAAACTATTAATAACAAAAGGTTGCAGCAACACGTTAGCTATAAAAACACTAGATATGAGCCAAGATATTGATCCAGAAGAGTTAGCTCAACTATGGCTAAGTCAAAATAAAGATCTTTTATAACAATGTTACTCATAAGTTATTAACAAAAGCACACTATATCTTTAGTACCTGTGGATAGTTTAGTGAATAAGCTATTAATTTTCTATTATTATTCAGTTAATAACTTAAGTGATAATCAAGGTTGTGTATAACTCACTGTTTTGATCAGAGCTTATAAAGTACTTGATCAAAGTTTGATCACAACTTTATCATTGCTTTAACCTTATAAAATAATTGATAAAAAAACACTTACCCACAGCAAATCGCTCCCTTAATAAGTAATAGTAATAAGATCTTTATAAAGATCTTAATATATATTAAAGAGATCAACCCATTAAATTATTACTCATTTGATCGTTTCCCTCAGGACAAAAAAGCGCTAAAATATGTTTCCTAATTTTGCTTAAAGCAATTTAACTTAAATTATTATTTTTTCTAGGGTTAAGAATTTATGTGGTATCAAGAGTTTTATGATGTAATCGTTGTTGGAGGTGGCCATGCGGGCACTGAGGCTGCGCTTGCATCGGCACGGATGGGTTGCAAAACATTATTGCTAACTCACAACATTGATACCTTAGGACAAATGTCTTGTAATCCAGCTATTGGCGGTATTGGTAAAGGACATTTGGTAAAAGAAATAGATGCTTTAGGTGGTTTAATGGCTACTGCGATTGACCATAGTGCTATTCAGTTTAGAACCCTAAATTCCAGTAAAGGCCCAGCAGTGAGAGCCACTAGAGCTCAGGCAGACAGGGCATTATATCGATCTTTTGTTCGTCAATTTCTAGAAAGCCAAGAGAATTTAACTATTTTTCAACAACCCTGTGATGATTTGATCTTAGAAAATGATCGTGTGGTTGGTATTTCTACTCAAATGGGTTTGAAATTTAAAGCAAAAACGGTGGTATTAACCGTAGGAACTTTCCTTGCAGGGCAAATACACATTGGTTTAAATAACTATCAAGGTGGGCGAGCAGGTGATCCTGCAAGCATGAATTTAGCTGCTAAAATGCGCGATATGCCATTTAGAATAGATCGTTTAAAAACAGGAACACCACCGCGATTAGATGCAAGATCATTAGATTTTTCTGTGATGGAAGAGCAGCCAGGTGATACACCCCGACCTGTATTTTCATTTATGGGATCACGTGAGGATCATCCAGAGCAAATATCTTGTTTTATCACTCATACCAACGAAGAAACTCATCAGCACATTCGTGATGGCCTAGATAGATCTCCAATGTACACAGGCGTAATTGAAGGAGTAGGTCCTCGATATTGCCCATCAATTGAAGATAAAATCACTCGTTTTGCCGATAAAAACTCACATCAAATATTTGTTGAGCCTGAAGGTTTAACTACACATGAAATATACCCTAACGGTATTTCAACCAGTTTACCGTTTGATGTACAAATAAAATTGGTACGTTCAATTAAAGGTTTTGAAAATGCATTTATTACAAGGCCTGGTTATGCCATTGAATATGATTATTTTGATCCTCGTGATTTAAAACAATCATTAGAAAGTAAGTTTGTTGAAAACCTGTACTTTGCTGGACAAATAAATGGCACCACTGGATATGAAGAAGCTGGTGCACAAGGACTAATAGCAGCAACGAATGCGGCTAATAGAGTTAAAGGTCGTGATGAGTTCACCCTAGGTCGCGATCAAGCTTACATGGGCGTGTTGATTGATGATTTAGCAACGTTAGGAACCAAAGAACCCTATCGTATGTTTACTTCACGTGCTGAATATCGTTTATTGTTACGCGAAGACAACGCTGATATTCGTTTAACTGAAAAAGGTCGAGAAGTCGGCTTAGTTAATGATGCTCGTTGGCAGCGTTTTAATGAAAAAATGGAAAATATTGAATTAGAACGCCAACGTTTAAAAGACACATGGGTACAAAAAGATCACAGTACCGTTGAACAAGTGAACAAACTACTTAAAACGCCCATGAGTAAAGAGGCTAGTCTTGAAGATCTTATTCGTCGACCTGAAGTGCGTTATGAAGATCTTATGAAAATAGAAGGCTTAGGTCCTGCTATTACCGACAGGCAAGCATCAGAACAAATTGAAATTCAAACAAAGTATGCCGGTTATATTGATAGACAACTAGATGAAATAGCCAAGAAAAAACGTAATGAAGATACATTGATACCTGTTGATTTTAATTATCAGCAAATTTCAGGTCTTTCAAATGAAGTTGTTGCTAAATTAAAAGATGCTCGTCCTGAAACATTAGGTAAAGCTTCAAGAATTTCTGGTATTACTCCTGCAGCAATTTCGTTATTATTGGTGTACTTAAAAAAACATGGTTTATTAAGTAAAAAAATAGCATAAAAGCATTTTTATTTTTAAGGTAAAATAAACATATAAAATGACATTAACTTCAAAATTAAATAATTTACTCGCGAAAACATCTCTGCAAGTATCTGAACAACAAGTACAATTGCTTATCCAATATGTAGAATTATTACATAAATGGAATAAAGCTTATAACCTCACCTCAGTACGTGATCCAGAACAAATGCTTATTAAGCATATTATGGACAGTTTAATGGTTGGTGAAGTTTTACAAGGAAGTAACTTTATAGATGTAGGCACTGGCCCTGGTTTACCGGGTATTCCTCTTGCTATTTTATATCCTGAAAGAAATTTTGTATTATTAGACAGTTTAGGAAAACGCATTACTTTTCTAAGACAAGTTGTATTTCAATTAAAATTGACTAATGTACAACCAGTTAAATCTCGTGTTGAACAGTACCAAGGCGAAACGCCTTTTGATGGTGTGTTAAGTCGAGCCTTTTCATCATTAAATGATATGGTAAGCTGGTGTTCGCATTTAATCAGCGAAGAGCAGGGACAATTTTTTGCGTTAAAAGGACATTATCCAACAGATGAATTAGCGTTATTACCTGAAAATATAAAATTAGTAGCTAGTCATAAAATAGCAGTACCAGAATTGATTGGCGAACGGCATGTTATTGTATTAAAAAAAGTATAAAAAATAATAATTAAATACTAAAAGAGGCGCTTGTGGGAAAAATAATTGCAGTTGCAAATCAAAAAGGTGGTGTTGGCAAAACCACTACCGCGGTTAATTTAGCTGCCTCTTTAGCTGCAACTAAACGTAAAATATTATTAATTGACCTTGATCCTCAAGGTAATGCGACCATGGCCAGTGGTATTGATAAATATGAAGTCCCTGCCACTTGTTATGAATTATTAATAGAAGAGCAATCAGTAGAAAAAGTAGTTCAAAAAGAAACCTCAGGTCTTTATCACCTTATTGCTGCTAATAGCGATGTTACTGCTGCAGAAATTAAGTTAATGGAAGTTTATGCGCGAGAACAACGTTTAAAAACAGCATTAGCACCAGTAAGAGATTATTACGACTTCATTATCATTGACTGCCCTCCTTCACTAAACATGTTAACTGTTAATGCGATGACTGCAGCTGATTCTGTACTTGTTCCTATGCAATGCGAATATTATGCTTTGGAAGGATTAACGGCATTAATGGATACTATTTCTAAATTAACTTCTGTCGTAAATGATAATCTACATATTGAAGGTATTTTACGAACCATGTATGACCCACGAAATCGTTTGGCTAACGATGTTTCAGAACAATTAAAACGTCATTTTGGTGATAAAGTATATCGTAGTGTTATCCCACGCAATGTGCGTTTAGCGGAAGCACCAAGTTTTGGCTCGCCAGCTATGTATTATGATAAATCATCAACAGGTGCTAAAGCTTATTTAGCGTTAGCAGGCGAAGTAATACGTAAAAATCGCCCGGTCAAAAAAGCTAGCAGTGATCAACAACTCAGTGAAAGTACAAATACCGCACAATAATTTCAAGGAATATTATGAGCCCAGCAAAAAGAAGAGGTTTAGGTAGAGGTCTTGATGCGCTACTAACCCCACAAGTTAAAGCTTCAGCACACGATAGCAGTAACGAAAATAGTGATAAACAACCTAAAGATGGTGATTTAAGTAAAATTGCTATTAATAATTTATCGCCGGGTAAATATCAACCTCGAAAAGATATGTCTGATGCGGCATTAGAAGAATTATCGCTTTCTATCCAATCTCAAGGCATTATCCAACCTATCGTTGTTAGACCAATAAAAAGTGATGATGGCTCAAAGTATGAAATTATTGCAGGTGAACGTCGCTGGCGTGCAGCACAGTTAGCGCAATTAACAGAAGTTCCTTGTTTAATTAAAGATGTGCCAGATGAATCAGCTGTCGCGATCGCTCTAATAGAAAATATTCAGCGAGAAGACTTAAATGCTATGGAAGAAGCTGTTGCATTAGAGCGTTTATTAACTGAATTTGATTTAACTCATCAAGAAGTAGCATTAGCAGTAGGCAAGTCGCGTACTACGGTTACTAATCTTTTACGTTTGAATAATCTAAACGATGAAGTAAAAACTTTTCTAGAAAATGGCGATATTGAAATGGGTCATGCGCGGGCGTTATTAGCACTTGATGATTCACTACAAGCAGAAGCGGCAAGAACAGTAGCAACCAAAGAGCTAAACGTTAGAGAAACGGAAGCGTTAATCAAAAAAATTCAAAATCCAAGTGAAGAAAAGCCAGTAAAAGAAAAAGATCAAGTCAGTGCTACTATTGAACAAGACCTTGCAGATAAATTGGGACTAAAAGTTGCTGTTAGCCACAATAAAAAAGGCAAAGGTAAATTAGTGATTTCTTATGCTAATCTAGCAGAGCTTGATGCATTTATAGGCAAACTAAAATAATAACAGTTTTGTTTATTGACAGTGATGAATTGCTTCATTATATTAAATTTTAGTTTCCACGATGGAAACTAAAAGTTTTATTTACTAAAGCTTTTAATTCAACATTATTATGGATTAAAATTAAAATAAAAAT
>JAPYOP010000093.1 GCA_029938115.1 Colwellia sp.
GTTATTGGATGTTTAGGCCACTTGAAAATGATCACTTAGTTAGTGCAATTGGTATAAGGCACGTTTTTTCAATATCACGCATTGTGTTTTCCCTGCGCAAGCTGAGCTTTCTAGTTGGGCAATTTCTTCATTTTCAAAACCAGTATTTGCTAATATTACTGCGGAACAATTGCCCTTACTTAATACTGATTTTATATGCTCTAAATCTATTTTATTAGTCTTCTCAGCATTTTTATAATTTACCATTAATATTTTAGATACATCAATACCATGTTTTTTTGCAAGTAGTTCTATTGAGCTTTCTTCTGGGTTAATAAATAAAACCCATTTTTTTTCTTGCTTATGCTGCTGACAAATATGGGCATATTGATTAGATAATTCATAGTCATCAGTTACGTTAGTAAGCTGTAACCAATTTGCATTAAATTGAGTTGTTTTAGAATCAATGTTATTTATCATGCTGATATTGCTACTATTTACGTTGAACATAATTTATTACCTTTAGGCTTGATTAAGATAAAACAGGTACACTGTATGGATGTACAGTATACCTGTTTTTAATAACATTCAAGTACTATTTACAATTGTTTGCTTGTTTAGTTTTATCTTATGCAAACTTGGTTATTGAAATATTAGATAATGCTCATATATCATGTGTTTATTATTATTGTTATTTGAGAATGGGGTAGAACATGAGAATTGAAGTGAATTTGCTTGAAGGACAACAGTTACAAGCTAGTTTTGGTGATCATCAAATAATTAGTGATCAAAAGTGTTGCTGTTGGCGGTAAAGCTGAGCAACCTGAACCGTTTGATTATTTTTTAGCTAGCATGCCTTTATGCGCTGCTTTTTATATGCGTAAATTTTGTCAGCAACGATATATATATACTGACGGTTTGAAAGTTGTTCAAAATAATGAAAATATTTCTGAAGATGATAATTACAATAAAAAGATGACCCTTGAAGTTACTTTGCCGGTAGGTTTTCCTAAAAAGTACAACAAGGCAATTCTAGCTGCTGCTAATACAAGTACAGTTAAGAAAGTTACTCAAGCACTACCTGAGTTTGAAATATCTATTACAGAGACTTAATAATCTATGAGCCAAAATATAAACCTTAAGTCTTTCCAAGATGCTACCCAGACGAATTGAGTCACTGTTATGGTTGTGGTAAGAATAATCCTGCGGGTCATCAGTTAAAGAGCTTTTGGTAGCACGTTGATGAACAAAATGTACTCGCGAGTACAACAGTTGCCCATTATACGCCCAGTGATATTTATACTGCTATTCCAGGCTTTGTCTACGGAGGAATGATTGCATCACTAATTGACTGTCATGGAACGGGTAGTGCCTCTGCAATGGCTTATCTTGCTCAAGGGCGAGCAGTGGGGAGCTTACCGTTACAGCGTTTTGTCACAGGTGCGTTGAATGTCAGTTATTTAGCGCCGACACCACAAGGTGTTTAATTAACGTTAATAGGGCGTTTTAGTGAAATTAAATCACGTAAAATTGTTGTTGATATAACCTTGTCAGCCAATGATATTATCTAGGCGAAGGGACAAGTTATTGCTGTGTTGATGCCAGATAACATGATTAAGTAAATAAACAGATAAATGTTTTACTTTAAATGTGGCATTTTACTTTTCCATCTAGATAGTATTTTTTGATAAGTACCATCTTGATGGATTTTAGCTAAATTTGTTTTGAGCCTTTCAATTATATTACGGTCAGTGTCAATATTACATGCTAGATAAAAGTTAAGGGATAAGCTTTCGACTTCGATAACTCGAAGCAACAAATCTATTGATACGCCGGAAAGTTTCGCTCTGTGGGGAATCGTTATATCGTCGGCAACAATAAAGTCAATTTCTGGCCTAGTGACTAATAAGTTGACTAATGAATTACTGTGCACCAACACATATAGGTTTTCATTTTCAGTTAAACCGATATCTAACATGGCCGTATGAGTTACATCATTTTTATTAACGGCTGTGGTGTAACGTTTTAAATCATTAAGTGTTTTGACTTCTCTTCCGTGTACATTGCTTTTTAAAGACCACACAACCGCATTATTTTTTTCTGTTACCGGCCCAATCCATGCAAATAGATTTTCTCTGCTTGGTATTCTTGCAATAGAAAATATACAAAAATTGGCTTTCTTTAGTGCTAAGTTATAGGTTCTAACCCAAGAATAACCATGTAAGTTGTAATCAATGTTGGCTCTGCGGGCTACTTCTGAAACAACTTCAGTGGCAAAGCCAGAAACAGAAGTGTCATCATTGATAATTTGATAAGGAGGGAGGTGTTCGGTAACAAAAGTAACATCTACTTGAGTTGCCAAGCTTTTGTTGCTTAAAGAAATAATGATAAAAAGGGCAAAAGTATATCTTGTCATGAAATATGCTTTGTTGCCAAATTATAAGAGTAATATGTTTAGCATAACCTGCAAAACAATAACCGTCCATTTTTTTGGTTTTATAATATTTTGTTAGAAAAACTCCAACCAATAAAGCGACTCACTTTTTGACCTTGCGCCATTTTGATAACTTGCATGTGTGATACGTTAGCTTTTTTGAGGCTGAGTTTTAGTGCTGACAAATGATCTTTTTTCGATACTAAACAAGTAAACCACAATACCTGTTCTCGAAATTGCTTACTTTCTTTAATCATTTTGCGAATAAAGCTTAGCTCGCCTCCTTGACACCAGAGTTCTGCTTTTTGACCACCAAAATTGAGAGCGGTGGTGTTATTGCTTTTATCGGGCTTATTTAAATTTTTCCATTTTCGAGTCGTACCTGCACTCGCATCGTTTAAGGATTTGTGAAAAGGCGGGTTACACATAGTTAAATGATAATACTCACCTTTTTTGATGATCCCTTGAAAGATATCATCGCTATTTACTTGCAAGCGGCAGTTGATATGTTTGGCAATGTTTTTATTGGCATTAACATTGGTATTCGCTGCTTTTATGGATGTGGAGTCAATATCTGAGGCGACAAAGTGCCATCCATATTCACGCGCCCCCAAAATAGGATAAATACAAGTGGCACCCGTGCCAATGTCTAATACTGATACTTTACCTTTAACCGGCACGCTCTTTAGTAAATCAGCCAGATAGTGGATATAATCAACCCGCCCAGGAATTGGAGGGCAAAGATATCCTTGAGGAAAGTCCCAATGCTGAATTTGGTAATGCTTACTCAGTAGGGCAGTATTCAAAGCTTTGACTGCACCGCTATTGCTAAAATCTATTGTTTTTTGCTGGGTGTGTTTATTTTGTATAATAAAGGCAGCTAAGGCTGGGAAAGCTTTAACGAGGGTAGAAAAATCATAACCTTGGCGATGTTTGTTTTGAGGGTGTAGGTTAACTTTATTGATCATGTTTTAGGTTTTTTACCAATTTTAAAGTAACCATTACTAGTAAACTGTACAACTTGCTGACGTTTTTTCCCAATAAGGATTGGACCGTCATCCATAAATAAAAAGTTCTTCCAACAGCCCTTAAATATCGACCATGTGGTTTCAATTACATTATCTCTGCTTGAACAATAATAAACGACGGTATTATTGTCCCACACAATATGTGTATTGATTAGCTCTGGTAAGTGCTCGTCGTTACTATCCCAGACACCTTCCCACTTACCTTGCTCTTGCCAATTACTTTTATCAAAAGGCCAGTCACCTTTTTTAAAAAAGTCAGGGTGATCCACTTGGCGGCTTATAAAGGTATCCCACACAGTATTTGCACGATCCCTTACCATTGGTTTGATTTTAGCTAAATCAGATTCACTAATAGGTAAACTCTTATGTTTGAATATCCAAGCATTTTTCAATTGTTCTAGTGGGGTGTAACTCATTAGTTAGGCTCTGTTTCTTCGTAAAGTTGATGCTGTAAAATATGAACAAGGTAATTATACCTAGAACAAGGTAAATTAGTAAGTATCAAGGTTGAAAAGGGAAAATACTGTACGGAGCAAACAAAAAGAGCCCCCGAAGGTAGGCCAACTGTTGTAGGTCCGTTTGATGACTTGTTAGTTTGCACTGATTTTCAACCAGTTACTAATGTAATTGGTTGTGTCTTTAATTGAAACCACTTTCTTAAATATTAAATCAGAGTTGTTTCTAGCTTGATTTGCTGCTGAGATATAAACATGCATTGTTTGGCTAAAAATATTACCAATTAATCGAATAAGCTGACTGGCAAAAAAGCCACCATTGCAGTCGTTCAGGTAATTGAATTGACATGACTACATCATTTGCTAAACGGCATTTATTTCACGAGGATCATAAAAACATAAGTTAGCTTCATCTAAGAGTTTAAACAAGGCCAAAGGGTTGTGGATTATAATTTTTTTATGCTCAACTTGAATTAGTCTTAGCTGTTCAAGCGCTTTTAATACTTCATTAACTCTTGGTCTAGATAAGCCACAGATGTCACTTATTTTTTGCTGGCTCGTATCAACTTCAATAGTGCTTATACCTTTTTTATTTAGAGGTAGTAAAGTTGCTAAACAATAAATCACTCGGATTTTTTTATTTGACAATGCAATCAACGGTGCTTGAAACCATTGTGGCATATTGTCTGCGGCAATATTAAGCAACCATTTATATATTAAAGGGTTCGCATCAGCAATTTCTGTTAAGCGTCTTTTAGAGATATATAGTAACTCTACATTCTCAAGTTCATTGATCAATAAAAATGGATGAGGTAATGGCATTAATGTTAAACCACCAAACCAACTATTAGGTTCTACAATAAAACTATATAGCGTATCCATACTCCTTTGTGGCAGTGAAATAGAAAATCTTCCTTGTTTTATATAAATAATCCCTGAAAAATTGAAAAAACCCGTTATTAATTCAACACTTTTCAGTGTAGTAGTTTTAAAGTCATCATCTTCAAAATAGTTGAGTAATTGTGGTGGTATATTTTGCAGCAAGGCATTTGATGTACTAATACATGTCATTTTTTTTCCTTAATTTGTTCGGCAAAGAACATATCCACAGCTTAATACTACTTAGAATACTTATCGATTTTTCATATAACATAAAGCTGTAGTCCTGTAATGAGCATATCACTAAAATACATAGTAGAAAATACTGCCAATATAAAGGTAATTAGAATAGTCGCGCCTGTTGATTTCAGTTTAATTTGGTACAAAAAGTTTAAAGATGTATATATAAATGAAAATAATATAGGCACTAAATTTATAATAGACTTCGTCAATACAACTTTTCTAAGTATTTCAGCTTTAGGGATGATTCTTTTACTAAAAGATCATTTAGATTTAATTCAAGGCAAGTTAACTCTCGTTAACCCAAAGAATAAACAGCCTTTTGACCTGTTAAACATATCAAACTTTGATCGTGTATTTAATATATCGCTTGATGAAAGTTTTCACAAAAATCATACGAAAACGATGCCTCTGCACGGTAAATACTCAATATCTATTAATAATCAGGTTCTGACGATAAAGGCTTATGATGAATGGAATATTGAAACGGTAATTTCATGTTGTGAAGCATTTAGAGTCGAAGCCAAAAAATTGATGCATAAAAGCTGGTCGTGCTTAGTTGATTTGTCAGAATGGGAATTGGGACCTCCAAGAATGTTGGATGAAATCAAGAAATTAAACATGTGGTCTGAAAACAACAATCAAACATTTGAGGCTGTTATTGTTAAAAATTCTGTTCAAAAACAATTATTAGAAAACACACACGAAGCCTTTGAGAGTATTGAGTCAAAATTTTTTGATAATCATGATGATGCTTTATTTTGGTTATCAAACTCACAAAGGATTGCATAATGAAAGAAACTGCAAGCTTTCTTCTATTTTTTCTTTTCTTGGGTCTTTATTCTGGTGCAATGAGTATTACAACAACAGTAATATATATATTTATAGGATGTGGCATCATCTATCTAGCTTGGATTGAGGAAAAAAAAGAAAAGTTAATAAAAATGAAACTGATAAAAATGCGCAAGGAAAGATTAGCCAGGATAAACTAATATGACTTATATTTTTAACATTATAGTAATTCTGTTATGACTGCGAAATAGGTAATTTACTCATACCTAGTTTGAAGTGTTTTACCACCTTAATATATCAAATCATCAACAAAGTGGCATTTGTTAACTTTGCACAAAGTTATATTAAAATTGACTTCAGTTAATGACTATATTTGGCTAACGGAAGACGGCTCTAATACTTACTTGCTCAATGTTAACATTGCTGTCAGAGGTGTATCATCTCAGAGCGCTAACTGATGCCATACTGCTGACAGTATCAGTTAAGTTTCTAATGCTCCGTTAGATTAGATTATTTCATGGGTGACTGTAAGTTAGATTCAAACTAAGATTGTCTTAATACCAAGTTGATGTTGGCCCATTTTGGACACTCAAATATTAATTACCTGAAAGTTTTTCATTTACTACTATAATTACTATTACTCACCTTTATTTTTATAATTTAATTAGAACAGGGAATTACCTTATGAGTTCTTTATCAGCATCAACCTCTTCTCGTCCTGACTTAGACTGGAGCCAATTAAAAGAAACCATCATAATGCTTAATTTGGCAGTGACTCAAATTGATCAATCTATGAATGAGGGTAACTCTTCTGTTTCGACTTTATCGACATCATTTACCGGGCTTGCAACAAATTTAAGTGATATTCAGAGTTCTATTGAACAATTAAGTCAAAAAAATGAAAGTAGTGAAAAAATGAAGTTGATTATCCAGGGCTCTACGTCGACTGCCTTGGATAAAGTAAATTCAGCAATAATTGCCTTTCAATTTTACGATAAACTAACCCAAAGATTAGATCATGTTAGTGTCAGTCTTAGCTCTTTAACAGCGCTTATTAGTAACCCAGAAGAATTATATTCACCTATAGCTTGGCAAGAGTTACAAGAAACTATCCGTAGCAAATATACTATGGAAGAAGAGCGTAGAATGTTTGATAAGGTTATCTCCGGAATGCCTATTGAAGAAGCATTAATTGAATTTAACCTAGATATGGCAAATAAGAGTGATTCCGAAGAAGATGAAATCGAGTTATTCTAGATTGAAGCTATTGATTGAAATGTAGCTCTATTTTGCCAAATATCGTTGCAACTTAAATGTAAAACTGTGCGATTACAGCATCGATGATAAGCTCATACTTGTTACCAATAACTCTACTTTAAAGGGAATGCCGACCACTTTGAATTCATGCCAAAGCAATATTGTGACTGTCAGCAATGGTGGCTTTGGCGACTGCCAGTTGAACTATTCATTTATAAAAAGCCATCCTCCTCCCCCCATATACTCATCTATTGGGAACGTCCGCTATCAGGAAACTGCTAGCGAAATGTGGTTATTCAGCCATGTCCGCTGTAGATCAAAACATACACAAAATTTGTGCAAAAATTCTAGAATGTTAAAGTAACAAAGTGGTAAAAGTTAGCCTTAGATTGTTATAAATAGTCACTCAAAAATAATATATAGCTGAAGACTTCTTAGTGCGCATTATCGTCTCAGAGTCGCTGTAGTTAAGGTCTGCTTCAAGCACATATATCCTTTTTGAGAGAGTTGGCTTATATTTTCTTGTTGAAACGATCTCACTACTCATGTCTATTCACGTTATGAACGAAATCCTCGGCCTGAGGCTAATCATTTTTCTCTTCAAATTTGAATATTTCTTTAGCATGGATTAAAACCAAAATAGTATGAACAATGCCCATCAATACCAAATGCTGGGATTCAATCCCACCAGGTCCTTCATTATTGATAAATAACCAAAGCCAAAAAGCAAAAGAAAGGCTATAAAGCCCCAACACTTTAAAAAAGGAAAGAATAGGGCTTGCATCAAACTGTGTGGTCGAGCTTGTACCTACTTTTGAAATGTTGTTCATGTTTTTATTTACTCCGTTTTGAATGTTTATATATTGTTAGTGGCAACTATAGGTAAAAACTTACAGTTTATTAATTATTTTTAACCAATCATGGATATTGATAACTCAGTATCACAAAAAACAGTCCGCTTTTGGCTAGTTGAAGAAGTCTCTAATGATCACTAGCTTAATGTTAACAAAGTTAAGGTTTTCAGATGTCAGCCAGTACACAAAACCGATCAACAACTCTTCAACTGAAGGCTGATGTCTGAAAGGATCACAATGAAGAAACCGCGGGAAACTAGCGCTGTGCTATGGGGAATGTTCTGTTATCTTTTGGTCTTGGTGGGTAAAATACTTTATCAATATTAATTTACGTTGCTTCAACGTGTTTTTCATTGATACGAAAACGGACGTTTCACTAATTCGTTTTTGTGACTTCTTGGTGCGCATTGCTGACTAAAACAAAAATCTAGTTAACGACTGGTCTATGATCATAAAGCGGACGCTCGGTAGTTACAGGTTTAGGTTTCCGCTAAACGTTAATTAATGCGCCCATTGCAAACGCTGTCAGGCTATAGAGTGCCATTAGGCGTCCTTCATTATTCTTTATTTTTGAAAAAATTAATAGCTAGCTTTATCAGTACAGTAATCAATAATATCTCACCAAGATAGATAAACCAGAAACCAGTAGTCATCTGCCCAGAAACGGTTTCTGCGCTGCCAATATTAAACAGTTCGGTTATAACATTCTTGGAATTTAAAAGATGGACAGTGTGAGCGTAGAACAACAAAGATAAAGGCAACAAAATAATTATAAAACCTGTTATCAAAATCCCTTTTCTATTCATATATTCATTCCTTAATAGTCTGTTGTTCGCTCATTACTGACCTTAACAATATCAAAAAGTTAGGTCAATTGGCACTAATTCTATTTTTCGAAAACCACCAAAAGATTATTAATATCAGCATCCCCAACACAGAATAACTCCCAAACAACAGGACGGCATGAATTGCTGCCAAGAAGATGAGTAAAGTTCGTTTATTTACTAAGACAAAATAAGCAATAGCAAAAATTGAAAATGGAACTAAGGCTGTAATAGTTGTTATTAAGAACGGATAAATACTATTTGGTTCAGTAAAAAAAGTTAACCAACCATGATACAAACTCGAAACTTCAGGAAGTATTTTGAGTGAAGCATAACCAGCAACACAAGCGATGAAACCTGCTAAATATTTATTGATGATGGATTGATTTAGGTTCAATTTTATTCCCTGATTGACTGTCCGTTGCTCGCTCATTACTACCGTTAGGCTTTTGATTAAAGGTATATATCCGCATTCATAATTAAAATAGATATTACAAATAGAACTATGCCGACTTTATTGTACAAAATAGCCCACTTTGTTTTTTTGAGTAATGCTATTAGCTTCACATCTGTACCAGTTTGATTGCGTACGCCGTTTGTAATGGTCTAATGAAACTGGAACGGTTTATAGCTTAAAATAAGCAAAACCTAAAAGGTATCTACATGACCAGAAAAATAAAAGTTTATATCAGCCGGCGGGCCTTCGCCTGGACTAGTAACACTAAAAAAAACTAAGTTTTTTGTTCCTTGTAATTCTCTGTCGGAGCAGTTCGCACATTTATTTGCGTGTTATACCCGTTCCACT
This sequence comes from Colwellia sp., assembly GCA_029938115.1. Classification (GTDB taxonomy): domain Bacteria; phylum Pseudomonadota; class Gammaproteobacteria; order Enterobacterales; family Alteromonadaceae; genus Colwellia. The sequence goes on from JAPYOP010000093.1 coordinate 9,548, forward strand.
TGAAAATACAGGATTCAAATGGAGCGGGTATAATTGATGCGTGGATAAATCTAAATGCTACGCATTGGTTATTTAGTTGTGAATTTATAGATAGTTGTTTGCTGATAAACACTATCTGGTGTCAATAACGTTGATGGAAAGTCTGGCTGGTTTGGCGAATCAGGGAAATGTTGTGTTTCTAGTGCGAGACCTGAGCGAAAATTTATCTTTTTACCTTTTTTACCCATTACGCTGCCATTCATGAAATTGCCAGTGTAAAGGTGTAACCCCGGCTGAGTAGTACTGATAATCATTTCCCTGCCGCTGGTCGGATCATATAAGCTGGCAACTTCTCTTAGTTGTCCATTTAATTGACTATTAGTATTGTTTAGCACCCAATTATGATCATAACCACCTGCATTGTCTTGACCGCCAGCGAGTTTTAGCTGAGCATGCTTAACGCGAATATCTCTACCAACAGCTTTGGTTTTTCTAAAATCAAAAGGGGTGTTTTCAACGGATATAAACTTACCTGTTGGTATTGCATATTGCTCAACTTGGGTGATTTCATCTGCGTCTATTGTTAGCTGATGTTGTTCAATATTTTTATTTGACCCTGATAAATTATAGTAAGCATGCGAGATTAAATTAATCGGCGTTGTTTTGTCGGTTGTGGCTAAAAACACTAATTTGAGATCATTATTTTCAGAAAGTGAGTATGTTAGTTTTACTGACAAATTCCCCGGATAACCTTGCTCTTTATCAACAGATAGGTAGGTCATTTCAATAGCATTTTGTTTTATTTCTGATTGCCATAAATGCTTATTAAAACCAATCGTACCACCATGATTATGGTTTACTTTATTAGGTCCACCATTATTGGTTGTTAGCTGATATTTTTGGTTGTCGATAGAAAATTGTCCTTTGGCAATACGATTGGCATAACGACCGACAATAGCGCCGTTATAGCAGCAGTCTTGGTGATATTGTTCAAAACTGTCATAACCCAAAATAACATCGGCAAAATTTCCTTTTTTATCTTCCGTTACTATTGAAACCGTATAGGCGCCCCAGTTGGTTACTTGAACCTTCATGCCCCCCTTGTTTGCTAGGGTATAAAGCCATATTGGTTTGCCGTCAACACTGCCCCATTGTTGTTTACTAATTTGTGTTGCCATAACACTTTGGCTTATAAAAAGGCTTGTCAATAAAGGCAGTAATAAAAACGCTCTACTTAGGCTGCTTTGGTTTAAGCTACGATTGTTTTGACTAGGTTTCATTTTGTTCCCTTATAACGTCTACTTATTGGTGTACTAAGTAATAAGAATACTGCCTATGTAGATCAATCAGGAACAATTCAAAATTGATCGAAAACGTCATTCCAGTGGTGTTTTAGGCTGGAATCCAAACAAAAATACAATGTTTCTCCGATAAAAGACTTCGAAGGTGACGTTATCAATGAGCTCCTGAGTAAAGTGCATAGGCATGTAAGAATATTAACCAAACCATTGAACAGCCGCCCTTATCTGATGATGTATCGCTTGGTGCCCTTTCCGTCATAGAAGAAGAAATTTATTTCCGCTATATGATCGGATAGTTGACCTTAACACTCAGTAAATATTCATGTCTCGAATGCGCACAAAGTGATCGTTACAAATCGAACAATGAACGACGGATTAGGTGGCTTTGTTCACACTCAGGCTTGTCACTTCTAGTTAATTCGGATTAGGTTTTTGTATTGCCAATTGTTATGTTTAGTAAAGATGTTTCTATGATTCAGACTTTATAAATTGCTAGGCGACTTCGCCAATAGATAAAATACGATCACCCACTTTATTTATAATTTGAATTTCACCTTTGCATACCGCAACAATCGATTTACCTTTTTTAAACTCTTCAGGTATAACAATTCTTCCGCTTTTATTTTTTGGAAATGATTTTAA
>JAPYOP010000094.1 GCA_029938115.1 Colwellia sp.
GGAGTTGTGGATTTTCATAAATAGGAATGCCCATTTCCAAAGCCTGTTCTATTAGTTTTTGGGCCGATTCCCCCTGGCGCTGATCACCGGAGCCTGGCCACCGTCGTAAAACAATGCCAGTGCTTGATCTTTTTCATCCCATTGTTTGCTCATGTTAATTCCTTATTCTAGGCGATTAAAATACCACTGTTTAATTTAAGTCAGCTTACACGTTAATCTATGTGAATTAACTCATTACGTGTGCACATCAATCATTGACAGGTGCACTTGGCGGCTGTTTTTACTGGGGTTGCCGCGTTTACTTTGTATGTTCTCTACCTCAAACTCGGCTTTTTTTAACTTTTCACGCAGCAGTGCGCTATGGCGGCTTAATTTAGCCAATGCCGGTTGCTGCTGAGCCCATAGGGTTAACTGCAATTGATTGCTGTTTAAGTAGCTCTCTATGGCAAAGGATTCCTGTGTATCTTGTGCAGAGCGCTAGTTAAATCAACGTTATCAATAACGCATCCTTTAATAAGTTATGTAAAATTTTAGAAAATATATATTTACTATTTTGAGTAGTAAAATTGGGGACTTAGGTTTTAAAGAATAGCGGGCTTAAATTTAACGGCGTTTTAATAGATTAACAGTGTGGCTTCGTTAGTCACAATCATTCTTTGTATTATGGTTATGAAGTCTATGGGCTTAATCATTAATTAAAATAATGACCAAAGAAATAACCTGATGAGGCTACCTTACTTTTATAGGGTTGGGTCATTTATACCTGATATGACCTTACAATTATTGGGGTGATTAATTATTTAGTTTTATAATTAATCCCTCTTTACCACAAATAAGTATAAATTAAATTATGCCTTGTAAAGTTTTGTATTATTTGTTGACTTTATTTTTATAATGGTTTCATTGGTGGTTGCAAATGTATGAAAATTTTAGGTTCTCTAAATAGATTTAGAGATAAAATGCTGCATGCACCGTTTATTCATTGACAAATTACGCCATAATATTTAATACTTTCGGCAGGTTGAGCTAGTACATTTTTTAGTCCTAGATACTTCCTGGTAAATAAAGTTTTATTGGTAGTGGTTTTGAACGAATGTAGTAAGTAAAAATAATTTTCTGTAATGTTATTGTTATCTGATCCTAGATTAATAATGTTTATACTGGATTCTAAATTATTAGATCTCCAATGATTATATTATGACTTTATAATATTTAGTAGGGCTAATTTGTTAGGAATTTCTCTCTATAAAATAATTTTAAAATTGTTATTTAACTATGTTCCGCCGTTACTTGTTTCTCTCTATAAAAACACAATAAAACTAGTTTCACTGTTATTTTTATGGATGAAGAATGAGATGATTTATACTCTTGATTTTACTTTATAATTTCTTGGGTGTGTAGGTATGAAGGTCCTCGTTGTCCACTCTACCTTAATAAATTTTTCTAATTAATCCATTTTAATGCAGTTAAGTTAATAGAGAGCTATTAGCCTTTATATAAAATTAATGAATGGAATTATAATGAAAAATACAATGAATGGACGTACTTCTATTAATGCAGATGTACTAAAACTATTAAGAAAAAAAATGGTTTAAGCCAAGAAGGTTTGGCTGAAAAATGTGCAAGTGCCAATCTTCAAATATCGATAGCATCCATAAAGCGAGCCGAGTCAGGTAAAAATATTTTGTATCGAATAGTGGGGAATCTGGCGAGTTATTTTGATGTTCCAATAAGCGATTTTTTAGATGATTCAGGTTCCAATGAGTGTATTTCTAAAACTTGTGCTGATGTTTGTTTAGTTAAATCAAGTGTTTTGTTTTCCCTTAAAATAAAAAATAAATTTAAAAAAATATTAAATTTTATTTCAAGTCATAATTATGTGTCTGAAATTAAGGGTGATGTGGTTTTTATCGAGTTATACAGTGATGTACATGGTCTAGATGCAATTGAAAAGGCGCGTAGGTTGAGTCTTAAGTTAAGGCATGAATTTGGTGAGGAGTTCAAACTGTGCATTAGTTTTAAAAGTTCAAGCGAGAAATTAACAAGCGAAAAAAGTGCAAAAACAAGTCAAGCTTATATAATAAATGATCTTGAGTTTATTTTAAATGAAATTAATTGGGGGGATGTTTCGGCTAATGAATTAATACTTCAATCAGGATATTTTAGAAAAAATATACAGCTGCCTAATGTTAATAAATATTTTGGTCGGTGGCAACTTACTTCTCCCTTAGAAAACTCAATGACTGTACCGGTAGGTCGTCACTGGGAAATAAATCAATTTAATTACTTGGTTGGTTATAGAAAATTACAACAAGTCGGCCTTACTATGTATATTACTGGCAGTGCTGGAATGGGTAAAACTCATCTTATTAATTATTTTTATAAGCATAAAGAGACAGAAAATAGTTCGGTTTATCTTGAGTCCGGTAGTGGTGAATGTGGTACTAAGGTGTCCTCATGTGGACGCTTCTGTTTTTTATTGTTGTCATTGAATGCGACAAGTGACGAGGCTGTTATTAGTCGGAGAGTAAATAAGCTAAAATTGCCTGTGAATATCCAGTCATGGCTAGTGGAGTACTTGCTTCAAAATGATGCTTATTCTGAGGTTACTTATAAAGATTGGCATAAAAATATTGGTGTGGTGCTTAATTCTTTATTGGAAGATTATGTTAGAAATTTACAGAACGCTATTTTCATTGATGATATTCACATAATTAATAACACTTGTGAAAATTTTTTACCTTTTTTAGTGACTTGCATCAAAGACTTTCCAGTTATATTGACACTCGCTGGCCGTAATGTTGGATCGCTTAGTCATCTGCCAAGGTGGTTAAATCAAGCCTATACGATCCAACTTAGGTCATTGAGTCTTGAGCAACTCACTGAAATATCTGAAATTATTGGAAAAAACAAAGATTTATATGACGTTAACCATAATATATTGGTTCGGGCAGAGGGGAATCCACGGGTATTGAGGCAACTAATGTACTGTTCTAAGCCAGCTATAGATATACCCGATTCTATGAGTAGTGAACTATCTTTACTAATATCGAATTTAAATACGGCAGAGGTTACAGCTCTTAAAATCGTATCGTTGCTGAATGAAAATTTCAGCATTGAGCAATTCTATCAATGCTTTTCACGTTTACTTAGGCAAAAATTTAGTTGTGTTCTTCATGTTCTTGTTACTCATGGTTTACTGAAATTATGTGGCGATACATATGTTTTTCAGCAGCCGATCGTACGTCAAATTATGTTAGGGAGATTGGAGTCAGGTGAAAAATCTAGATTATTGGAAGTGTGTGGTATATCTGTTGAAGGAAAAGTGGTAGCTACTAAGTATTAGTTTTTATATTGATGCCTAATTAATCATGAATGTGATTGTCGTTAGGTTATTTATAAAAAGTAATTTCACATATATTGAAAATGGAAGTGTTGTAGTAATCGGTAAGGTTTAGGATTAAATTAATATGCAACTGATCCTAAACTGATACCGATCAGTATTGATGGAAACCGTATATTTATCCCTCGAAAATAAACAGAGCACGACGATCATCTTATGGTTGTTATGTATTCAAGTGCCAAATAATTTATTTCACTGTAAGGGATATAGTGTATGTCAACCTCCTGCGATCAACCTTCCGTTAGTTGTTTAAAGAATAAAAATAATTCCCTACTGGTGGGAACCAGTCATGCTGTCATTAAGCTTAATGATAAAATAAATTTGGTCTCAAATAATGACTTACCACTTTTAATTAGTGGTGCATCGGGAATTGGTAAAAGCTTGGCGGCACGGATAATACACGAAAAAAGACTAAGACAAACTGGGCCTATTGTTATTAGTGATTGCCAGTACTGGAAACAATCGACTGCCAAGAAGATTATGAAAGATCTCTGGAGTGAGGCTCAAGGTGGTTCACTTTTATTAAAAAATATCGATGCCCTAGATATAGAGGATGCTCAAAATATTAAGTCTTATTGGTTTGAAGAATCTAGGAGTTCGTCGCAAAAAAGTAATAAGGTTTTATCATTAGATAAGGTGAGTTTAATGGCCAGTAGTGGTTCTTTAAGCCGAAATTCACAGCAGCGCTGGCATATTAATCATAGCTTTATGGCCTGGCTTGATTACCATTCATTATTGGTTGAACTTACTCCGCTGGCCAATAGGATTGAAGATATACCTATACTAGTCGAATATTTTTTCCAAAATAACCCCGAAATCAATAAGCTGTCTTTTAGCCCAGATGGCTGGGGAATCATTACTAATTATAGTTGGCCGGGTAACGTTAAGCAGTTACAAAGATGCTTGGAGAAATTGTCAGTGTTGGCCTTTGATCAAAAAATTGATTCAAAGCTATTGTTGCGTTACTTTCCTGCTATGAATCCTCATTCTGAAAATGTACTTGTTACCGGTATTAATTCGAATACCGATACACACCTAGTTAAAATAGACTTAGACGAAGAAAAGAGTATTAAGAAAAATTACGATTTACCTATACCATTTTCTACTAAGCTGGTGGCATCTTCAAATAAAATAATTCATCCTGCATTATTAAGGGCTTTAGCGTACATAGACAAAAATTTCACACAGAGTTTTAGTGTGGCAGAATTATCTGCTCAAGCCTATGTTAGCCCATCTCACCTGTCTGCCTTGTTTAAAAAGCAATTAGGGCATTCATTTAAACAGGTGTTGTTAAGGATGCGTATAGATGAAGCGGTGCGTCTATTTAATCTTTACCCAGATCGACACGTCACACAAATTTGTGATGATGTGGGGTTCTCAGATTTAAGTTTTTTTGAAAAACGCTTCAAATCTCAGGTGGGTGCAAGCCCTGGAGTTTATCGAGATAAATTTTGCAAGCCTAGGCATTTACACACTATCGAATGAACAAAATAAAACTGAGCGCTAAAATCTAAAAGCGCTCAGCTCTCCCTAATATTTACCAACCAACTAAGAATAAAAACCAATCGCTATATAACAGCTTGCCATAAGCTTTGTTCATCTCTCAGGAAAATGAAAATACTTTGTTTTCCAGGCGATAAAAACTAATCAAAAAAATAAAGGGTTTATTATGGCATTTCCAACTTCAGTAAATGATCAAATCACAGACTCTGTGACGCAAGCCAATGTGAAGGTCCTCGGTGATGCACCGGCCATGTCCATGGGGAATTTATTTCAGGCAACGTCTCAAGCCTTAAGTAATGCCGCGCATAACGCCACCAGTGCACAGCAGCAAACTTTAGTAACGGCACAAGCAGCCACGACCATGGGTGTAACCACCTTGTACTCAATTGATACTGCTAGTACTGCTAAGGGTACCAGTGCCATATTAAACTCAGGTGGTAAGCCATTAGGTTTAGGTTAATTTAAAAAGGTGTAAAGAATCATTCTTATCATTTTTTTTGCTTACTAAACCAATCATTAGGGATTTTAAATTATGGCTTTTCCAACTGCCGTTAATAGTCAGATCACTGACTCAGTCACCCAGGCTAATGTACAGGTGCTCGGCGATGCACCTGCTATTGCCATGGGTAATTTATTTCAAGCCACGTCGCAGGCATTATCAAATGCTGCTCATAATGCGACGACCAGTCAGCAACAAACCAATGTCACCGCGCAAGCGGCTACGACCATGGGGGTTACGTTACTGTATTCGCTTGATACCGCGTCTACAGCAGTGGCGACAAAATCAATTCTAGGCTGAACAAGTCAAGACGGATGATTTTGCGCGACTGTTGTGAACACCCGGGTAGGTATTTCACTTACCCTTTATTAATTAAAATAATATAGGAAAAATATTATGGCATTTCCAACAGCTGTTAATAGTCAAATTACAGACTCTGTTTCACAGGCCAATACTGAAGTTTTAGGCAACGCTCCTGCAGTTGCCACAGGAAACTTCATGATTGCAACCAGTCAAGCTTTGTCGAATGCAGCGCATAATGCAACCACTGGCCAATTAAATTCCGGTGTGACTGCACAAGCAGCTTTGACTCAGGGTATCTCTACTCTGTATTGCATTGACACGGCTGCTACCGCTAAGGGCACAGCCGCTATTTATGCCTAAGGTGTAGATATTGAGGCACTGCATATGGGTGGTTGCAGTGCCTCATTTACTCGATAGCAACAGCTGTTTAAGTCAGTGGAGGACAAGATGAGCAATATTCAATTTCAAGACGTTGCTATTAATCTTGCCACTGCTCAGGCTTTCTCGGTGGCGACCAGTGCAGTGGCCATGGGGAACTCCATTTCACTGTTAATGGAAAATGCGGTGAGTCATGAAAAGAATTCGCAAACTTTGCAAGATGCCAGTGTGGCGCAATGTTGTGTGTTAATGGTGGCGGCAGGCGCTGCCAAGGCAGCCAGTGGTTAAAATTTGTTTTCTGATCCGGGCATCGCTAAAAATTTGAAAAGAACCATCAATCAATAGAGAAACAATTATGAGCTCAGTTAACGATCAAGTGACAGATAGTGTTAGCCAGGTAAATGCCTTGCTTACCGGCACCAGCGCTGGCCAATCATTGGGTATGCTCGATGTGGCCGGCGCTGAAACACTGGGCATGTCAATGTTTAATGCCATTACTGCCCAACAAAACTCACAAACCTCTTCAACGGCATCTGCCACGGCAACCTGTGCACGAATATTACAAACGCAATTGCCCGCGCCACCTAAGGCCAGCAAGGAAACGTTGGAAAATGAATTATTAAAAATACAACTGGCAGAGCAAGAAGTAGCCGTCAATATATCTACGGCGGTGGTGGAGTACATGCTAAAAAATGGCATTACTAAAGGCGACGATAAAGACTTGGCTACTCGGGTTAATGCAGCCATCGATAAGGTAGCCAGTGACTTAAAATTAACCACCGAGCAAATAGCCAGTGCTAAAACCATTATTCAAAAGGATGTGAAGGCCTCTTAGCCATCTGCCTATTGGTAATTGGTTATTGTTATAAATTTAAAATGATAAAAAGGTTAAATAATGACAACAAATACAGTTAGCGTGAATCCGCAAGTGGTCGACACTTTGGGCGTTATTCAAAGCAATGTGCTGTCGGGTTCGGTTACTAAGCAGTCTGGTGCAGGTAAAGCTTATCAATCGGTTTCACAATCTTCAGCTTTAGCAGTACAAGATGCCACAGACAGTTTACGTAATGTTAGCACTATGGCGACCACCGCCATGGGGGTGGCTATGGCACAAATGTTGGCCACAGGTGAGGTGGAACCTTACAGTGGAATTATTGCCCAGGCTAATTTAATGGTAACAAACAGTACTACAAACTTCGGCACCATTGGTAAAAGTGCCAGTGAGCTTTTAGGGGAATTTCCGACAGGAGATTAATCATTCATCTAGTAAACTTTAAAATCACGAAGGTTTGAAAACTAGGTGGTTTAAGGCGGTAATATGACAGTGTTGATAAACGGAGCTGAATTAGAAAAAATCGATCAGCTTTCTGATAATATGCAAACTATAATGCAGATCATACCTGAGGCTGTTTCTTGGTGTGAAAAAAGTATCGCTGATAGCGAACACACCATAAGCTTCGAAACCGATGAGAAATTTATCGAACAGCTTATGCCCAGCCTGCATAGTACCGAGATTCTTTTTCTAAAGCGGATCGGTCTACTGGTGGGGGGCAAAAAATTATTGGACTTGCCCAATAATGATGTTCGTGATTTATATTATTTTAACTCCTCAAAGGAAAACGTGGAGTTAAATGACCTTCAATTAAAGTCACTTTTTAAAAAGCATCGCTTGCTTAATGACAGCCAATTAAAAACACTGGACCAGTTTTATGAGCGACTAGGCATCAGTCAGCATACTTTGGTTAAAACAGCGTCTCTTAATGATCAGGTTTGTTTATACGAAACTTTGCTATATACCGATTCTATTCATGAGTTTGATCATACCATTAGCACTCATGCGGTTAATTGGGCGTTTAGTCAGGCCAATAGTTTGGCAAAGTTTTCGCAGTTTTATTGTCTGTATATTGCCTGGTATAACCGCAGTAATCAGATTAAGCGTAACCAATCTTCTAGCGCCACCCTTAATGATATTATCGAGCAGCTAACGCCGCTGGTATTGCAATCTTTAAATTGCCCCATCGTCACTCATGTACTGGACAAAAAGGGTTTAAGGCACGCCGTTAATCAGTGGGTTGAGATACAAAAAGGTCTGGGTTTTGAAGATGTCAGCAGTGGTTTACTGGCCATTGCGCTTAACATTAATCTTAATCAAGAGACCAACTTAATTAAGCAAGCCAATGATTATATGAGCCGTTTGCAATATCAACTGGCCAGCCATGATGCAGTGGATGCGTATGTTAATCAAGCTGGGCACTTGCAGATGTTTGAATACCAGCTAGAGACAGGCAAGGTTTTGCTTAGTTTAAGTGCGCAGGGCTGTTTAAGTATTTCTGGTCACTGGCCTAAACCTTAATTTAACAATAATAATTGGAGCAACATCATGACCAAAAATAATGATCAGGAAAATCAGCCTCAAGCGGAGGATGTGAGTTTAAAGCAATTGGCCTCATTGACCATGCCACCCAACTATCAAGGGTTACTCAGTGGCATAGATGACAACATAGCGGCGGCTAGACGTACCATCGATGAATCTCTTGCCAGTTCCTCTGAGTTGATCCGTCAATCTATGGCCACCTTAACAGGGGAGGGAATGAGTGCATTATCAAGCAGCGCCGCTCCTGCCCCAGTAGAAGCCGAAGCGCAAGAGGAGGGCAGTGACTCACAAGATCAAGCACATTCGCAGCTTTATAGCGATCACCAAATGGCGGCCAGTCTTACCGGTCAAGAACAAACACAAGCTTATTACGAAAAATTAGAAGCCCAGCAGCAAGCCGCGCAATCAGCAGCAGAAGCAGAAATGGCCGCGGCCATACAAAAAACTGAACAAGCCATTACCGCGGGTCTTGAAGCGCAGCAGCAGGCGCAAATGGAATTGCACCAAGGGTTACAGACCCAGCCACCGCAAAGTGCTCCGCAAGCGGGCGCTGAACAGCCTGGTGCTGCTACGGAGGCATTGCCGCAGGATAATTACGATGAGTCTCAACATTCGTCTCAAGGTAGCTCGGTGGCCGATGCCGTCAGCCTAGATGCCATGAGCAATACCCCACAGCCTGGCTAATGGCGGTGTCATTAACCTGTAAAGATAAATAGTACCGATAATAAAAAGCAAAGGCGCACTTATGATTTCGCTGAATTTCAGCCCTGCCAAATGCAGTCAAGATGAACTGGTGAAGCAACAGGCGGCGCAAAAGCAAATGCGTGAACTGTTACTGCGCTTAGAGGGAGGCGTAAAATATAGAATCCTCACTCAAGCGGATCGTAATACTTTGTTGAATGAAGGTTTTGCGCGGGAACTGGTGGATAACCTGGTTTATCTCACCCTAGGCAAGGAAGATAATCGTCAGCAAGACCAGCAGATCAGTGGCTTTACTTTGGCAGGTCTAGATCCGTCATTATATGGCTGTGGTTCGATATTAAAAAATGTACAAAAAATTAATGGCAATTGTTGCAGCTATTGTGAAAGTTTTTTATTGGCCAGCGGCGAAGGCGGCGTGCAGCATTTTCGCCCCCCTAGCCAAGTACAAAACTCGTCATCTATGTTGCCTTCGCCTTATTTACCCTTGGCCTATGCACAAGATAACTTACTGTACACGTGTAAGGTGTGTCATGAGCAATATAAGCGCTTTGGGTTTCCGGTTGTTGGGCCACGTTTTCCCGAGGTGGCCATTGAGCAAGAAAAGGCCTTATTAATTAACCCTTACTTAGAAAATCCGCGGGACTTTATTCGTTTTAACCCACTCAACGGCCAGGCTTATCCTTATGACTTGGTAGTTAAGTATTATCAAGAATGCCATGGTATGGACAGTGACGAGGTTGAAAAAACATTATGGTGCGAACCCCAGTGCATTCCATTAATGGATGACCAGCCGCTACTGTCAGCCGAGTCACCGTCGGATAATGAAGGCGACGATGCGGCCAGTGCGCTGCCTAAATCAAAAGAGAGTGAGCAAGCACCTAGCCAACTTAAATCACTAAAAAATCAGCCACAAGGTGCTCAGCTAAAAGATGCTAAGCCACAAGATTACGGGCAATGGTTGGCCAAACAGGATGCCGAGCAAGCCAATAGCCGTGGTGCAATAAATATTGCTTATTTGGGTTTAAACCGAACGGCCTTGATCATTCAGCGTATGTCCATGCTTGGGAAAATAGGGTTAGAATTTTCCAGTACCATGAAAGACAAAACCCTATTGGATAAACAAGCTGAGGACATTCAAGTTGAAGGCATGGCCACTTATCAGTATCGCAGCCTTGCCATAGATGCCATACATACTTGGAGGTCTGATAATAAAAATAGCCAGGCCCAATTGCCCCGTTTAGGATCACCCCCATTAGACTCTACTGCAATCACCAGCGCTTTACCCATGTGGTTTGTCTCTAGCCTATTGTACTTTGTGCCTGAAGATGAATTGGGTATGGCCGGCAAACGTCGTTTAGTGGGATTGTTTTCAAAAGACAAATATTATGGCAAGGGTTATGACCACAAGTGCTTGTTTTTAGATATTGACTGGTCTGATGTGACAGACAATATTATTAAAGTACGTGACAGCACACATACTTGGGAAACCTCTTTTTCTGAATTGGCGCTCTCTAGAGAAATGGATGTGCGTGAATTATTTACCCATAACGAAGTGTGGGTAGAAGGGGATTATGCTTCACTTAATTAAGGAAAATTAATGTGATTTTTATTACTTTGGGTGAACGTCGTAACTTATACCAAGTTCAAAGACCGAGGCCTACTAAACTGACAATAGGCTGCAATGAAGATCAGTGAACATAACTTTATACAAGCTTAATGACTAACAGGCTATTTAACCCAGTTGCCAAGTGGGGCAACATTATTTTACGAGGCAATAAAGATGGCAATGGAGCAAAAAATTGGTGAACTTCTTAGCGTTTTGATGCGCATGGCTCAGGTTCAAAAAAGCATTAACGAATCGATGAAGTATTTTGTAAAAGCCAATAGCGAACAAGAGGCCGAGAGTGCCCCGCCTAAACAGGAGCAGGAGAGCCGTAAAGGAACGGTAATAGATGCCGAATTTCGATGATGGCTTTCCATTGGCTGATGACTATCCATTGGCTAATGACTCCGTATTCGTTGAAGACACTTCTGCCTGGGTAACAGATCTTAAACGCAGGTAGTCGAACGATTTTTTGGTTAATAATAAAGAGCACTATCATGAATGTTAACGCCACCCTAGACGCCTGGCTGGAAGGATTTGAGCTGGTCT
>JAPYOP010000034.1:0-12409 GCA_029938115.1 Colwellia sp.
ATTTTCAATCCTCTGCTCTACCAACTGAGCTATCGGGGCAATGCTTTTTGAGGTGTGTTCGTTACCTCGTTAAGACGGGCGCTATTAGACTGTTTTTCCCTTTCCCCGTCAACTGTTTTTTTTGATTTAATTTCTGTTTGTTGTTTTTTACATCATTAATGCGTTAAAACAGTCAAATTGATGATTATTTATCAGCTATTTTTGTGCCGGTGGTACGTAACCTTCAATTTCAGGTTCCTTACCTTCGAATAAATACTCAACCATGACCTTCTCTAAAAAGGCTCTGTCATCGGCATTCATCATGTTCATTTTTTTTTCATTTATTAACATAGTTTGCTTTTTCTGCCAGTTACCCCAAGCCTCCTTGCATATATTATCAAAGATACGCTTGCCAATTTCGCCGGGATATAATTGAAATCCTAAACCTTCACCATCTTTTTTGAGGTTTTTACAAAATACTGTACGGCTCATAGTTTTTCTCTTTTTATTTTAATTTAAATTTTCAACTTGATTGTAATAAGTTGATTAACGTTTTAGTTGATGCGGCTAAACCTACACTCGCTTCCATGTGTAAATCATACCATCTTTGTTGCGTTGGTTCGCTAACTTCTAGCGGTTTAGTTGTTTCAGAGGCAATGTCGCTTATCGGTGAGCAGTCAATGATTATAGGGCTTATATCTAGGTGGAAATGGCTAAATGTGTGCCTAAATGTTGGTAATACTTGTTGCATATTCGCTTTTAAGCCTAGCTGAGTTAATAACGGATTAATTTCATCAGTATCTTGGACTTCATAAAAGCACCATAAACCACCCCATATACCTGTAGAAGGACGCTTTTCCATTAAAACCTTATCGCACTCTGATGATGTTACCCGTGGAATGATCATAATGGTGCTTTTTTCAGGAATCTTTTTCTTAGGTTTTTTTTGTGGAAAATCGCTTTGTTGAGCGCTGGCAAAAGCTAAACAACTGCTTTTAAGAGGGCAAACGTCACATTGAGGTTTACTGCGAGAGCAAACCGTTGCACCTAGATCCATCATGGCTTGGGTATAAAAACCAGTATCTTTTGCGGGTGTTAATGTTTCACTTAAACGCCATAGTGCATTGTCAAATATTGCTAAGCCATTATAGCCTTCAACTAAATAATTTCGTGCTAAAACTCGTTTTACATTGCCATCTAAAATAGGATGATGCTGATCCAAGGCTAAAGATAAAATTGCCCCTGCGGTAGAACGGCCTATACCGGGAAGAGCTATAACTTGCTCAATACTTTCTGGGAATATACCTTTATGTTGTTCAACAATTAGTTTGGCAGATTTATGCAAATTTCGTGCTCTGGCGTAATAACCTAAGCCTGTCCAATGATGTAGCACATTATCTTCATCAGCTTTGGCTAAATCTTTAATCGTTGGAAAGCTAGTCATAAACCGTTGATAGTACCCAATCACCGTGCTTACTTGAGTTTGCTGTAGCATTATTTCAGAAACCCAAACGCTATAAGGTGTTTTGTTTTGTTGCCAAGGCAGGTGCTTTCTACCTTGTTGGTGATACCAAGTAATAACTGAGTCAGCAAATTTTACTGCAGATTTAGATGAAATTGTTGTGTTTGAATTCATATTACTATTATTAACTTTATTTATAGCGCGCCAGTGTAACTAACTTGGATGCTAGCCTCAATATCTGAAATGTTATGCTTTATTAAAATCTGTTTGTTACTTTCATGCAGTCCATCGTATAATGTGCACAATTTATTAACGCTAGTTATTGTAAAAAGGGACACCATGAAAATTGATGCAAAAAATCGCAACCGTCGTTTGCGTAAAAAATTACGAGTAGATGAGTTTCAAGAATTAGGTTTCGATATCGCTTGGCAATTAAAAGATGGTATTACAGGAGAGGAACTTGATGCCTTTATCGATAAGTTTTTTGTGGAAGTTATTCAGCCCAGTGGTTTAGGCTTTGGTGGTGAAGGTGATACTTTATGGCATGGCTTGGTTTGCACACAAAAACTAGGCTCGTGTACGGATGAAAACCGTGCCGCAGTTGAAAAGTGGTTAACTGACAACGGTGCTACTTCAGTAGCGGTAAGTGAGCTTTACGATGTTTGGTGGGCTGAATAGTTTTATTCGTCATAAATGAACTTTAGTCAGCATTGTCGACGTTATTTTTACCATCACTTATGAACCATAAGCTCAGTTAAAAATATCTTGACGGCTTTGCCTAAAGCCCATTTATTTAGAATAAAATCTAACAGTAGTAAAATACAAATGACAGATAAAATAGAAAAAACACATAAAACCTTAGAACAAGCCGAGCAAGAAGGTAAGTATATTCGCAAGGTGCGTAGCTTTGTTAAACGTGAAGGTCGATTAACTAAAGGGCAAGAGCGAGCTTTAAATGACCATTGGCAAACCATGGGTTTGAATCACGCCGATGGCTTAATTGATATTCAAGCATTATTTGGTAATGATAACCCTGTAGTATTAGAAATTGGTTTCGGTATGGGTAAGTCATTAGTTGAAATGGCTAAAGCTGCGCCTATGCTTAACTTTATTGGTGTTGAAGTACATAAACCTGGCGTTGGTGCTTGTATCTCTTTGGCGATTGAAGAGGGTGTTGAGAACTTGAAGGTGTATGAGCATGACGCGATTGAAATCTTAGCTGATTGTATTCCTGAAAGTAGCGTAACAACCGTACAATTGTTTTTCCCAGATCCGTGGCATAAAAAGAAGCATCATAAACGTCGTATAGTTTCTGCTGAATTTGTGGGAAGCATTCACCAAAAGCTTAAAACTAGTGGTGTTTTCCATATGGCAACAGATTGGGAAAATTACGCTGAATGCATGTTAGAAGATATGCAAAGTGCCCAAGGCTATAAAAATCTATCCGAAACGAATGATTATGTACCTCGTCCTGATTCTCGCCCTTTAACTAAGTTTGAAAATCGTGGACAGCGCTTAGGACATGGTGTGTGGGATTTACAGTTCGCTAAAGTGTAGCTTTTTACTTTTTTAAGCTTGTTCCCTTGAACTGTTTCGTGCTCAAGGCTAGGGACAAGTTTAAAATGCTAAATGTTTTTTTCAATATAAAATAAATGCTGAGCGTTACGTAGATTACCTGAATCTTTTAGCCACTGCTCAGTAATTATTTCTCTTTGTAATGCTGCATGCAATATGCGGCTTTTATATTGTGTCCAATAAAAAATAGTGGCTTGTTTATGACAATCATTATTAGGGAAATCATCACATCGTTTGTCATCTAACTCTTCAATAATGTTAGCAATAACTTTCGTTTTTAATTCATCTTCAATTTTTTGTTTAAAACGGGTAAAGCGCTTGGCTTTTATCAATTGCCACATCAACCAAGCTAGTGCGGTTAATGCTAATATTGCGATAATTTGCATTTGTTTATCTCATTATATCTATAACCGCATGGTAACAATTTTTAGCAATAAAATATCTGATTATTTTTTAAAGATTGGGTAAACTTATTAATAATTTTAAATAATATCAATTTGATTAAATTTCTTTCTAACTCAAAGAACTTAATCAACTTGGTATAAGGAAGTTCAAACGCCATGATGCCTGTTAATCGAATATTTTTTCTTATCACTTTAAGCTTTATTACTTCGTGCGCTAGTGCCGACAATACTATTCAGAAGCTTTATAAATCAGTGAATCCGGCTGTGGTTGAGCTGCATGTAAAATCGTTAGCTGATCCTAAACCAGGGCAAGCAGCTTATAAAGCTAGTGTCGCTGGCTCTTTAGGCTCAGGTGCATTAATTAATAAAAAGGGACGGATCTTAACCGCGGCTCATGTTGTTGATAAAGCGACTGAAATTGAGGTGATTTATGCCGATGGTACTAAAACTAGCGGTCATGTGGTTTGGGTTGAGTCTATGATCGACCTTGCTATGATCCAAGCTGTTGACGTACCCGAAAACATTGAGCCCCTTAAATTGGCAAAGGCAAATGATTACCAAGTAGGTGAGCAAGTTGTTGTTATTGGTGCGCCTTACGGTGTCAGTCATAGTTTGTCTGTTGGTTATTTGAGCGGTATTCGTGATGGTGAAAAAATTCCAGCAACAGACATTACCCCACGTTTACTGCAAACAGATGCTTCAATTAATGTAGGCAATTCTGGTGGACCAATGTTCAATGATAAAGGCGAAATTATTGGTATTGTTAGTTATATTCTATCTAAAAGTGGCGGCAGTCATGGTTTAGGCTTTGTTGTTTCTGTTGATACAATTCATGCCATTATGGATAGTGATCCTGGAACATTCTCTGGCTTTATTCCCTTTTTATTGAATCAGCAACAAGCTTATGCACTAAATAATTCAGCAGGTCATGGCATGTTAATCCAACATGTAGTACCACGCACTTTAGCGGATAAATTAGGTTTTATAGGCGGTAATATTAGTGTCACCATTGGGCATACCTCTTTATTACTTGGAGGTGATATTTTATTATCAATTAACGGTCATAAAATTACTGATATTGAATCAGCTATTAAAATTAAGCAGCGTATGGCCGATGTGAAAAAAGGTGATGAAATCTCTTTTACTTTTCTTCGTGCCGGCGAAGTGAAAACTATTTATTGGCAAGTAGAAAACACCCAGTACTAAATGCTTATTTCACTCTTTACTGAAAATGGTAAACAGAGCACTGTTTACCATTTTTATTTACCCCTCTTGTTAAACTTCTCGTGCACCTTTGCATCATATTAAGCAGCACTAAAATAGCTCTTCAATAAAAAGATTTAGAGGCTAAATCTTAAAAACTATTCTATAAATTACCTATTGTAATGAATTGTTTTGCCTTTTTTAAATAATCAGCTAGTTCTTTTAATAATTCGTCAGTGTTTTTTAACAATACGTGAGCAATGAACTCAGTCACTGGCATATAGTGAAAGTTGAAATTAATAAAAAATAATAAAATAAAAGCCAAACGATAAAATAAGTTGAATCATCAGGGGAAGTTATGAGTATTAAAAATTGTTCAAATGAATCTATTCAGTCAGTAAGTTTAGTCGCAAGAGCGGTTATTACCGCTTTGGCTATCACACCTCTATGGTTAAGTGCAGCTGAGGCTGAAAATCAAGTCAAAGAAAATGAAATAGAAGTATTAACCGTTACAGCGCAAAAGCGTGTACAAAATATTTTAAAAGTACCTGTTAGTGTGGGTACAGTCACCGAAGACACCATCGAAGAAAGTGGTTCAGTTTTACTCAGTGATATTGATAAATTCATACCTGGTTTTGATTTTAGCGACAGCAGCATG
This sequence comes from Colwellia sp., assembly GCA_029938115.1. Lineage (GTDB taxonomy): Bacteria > Pseudomonadota > Gammaproteobacteria > Enterobacterales > Alteromonadaceae > Colwellia. The sequence continues at coordinate 5,282 of JAPYOP010000034.1, forward strand.
ACCCAAGCGGGTGTCACAATGCGTGGTATTTCTAGTCCAAACATCAGTGTTGGTGGCGATCCTTCATCGGCTACTTTTTATGATGATGTATATATGCCTCGCGCTGCTCAGAATGTTATTTTTTCTGACATGGCTAGAATTGAAGTATTAAAAGGGCCACAGGGAACCTTGTTTGGTCGTAACGCAGCAATGGGTGTTGTGAATATGGTACCCAAATCTCCTTTTGCTGATTTTGAAGGTTTTGTTAAAGCAACCATGGGTAGTGATAGTTTACAGCGTTATGAAGGTATGATAAACGTGCCCATTACTGATAGTTTTTATATGCGCGCTAATGTATTAACAAACTCACAAGATGGTATTGTTGAGAATATTGCTACGCCAAACTGGAATGAGAGTAATAAAATTTGGGATTTAGGCGAGCGATCTCATAATGCAGCTAGAATTTCGCTTTTATGGGATATTTCAGATAGTACCGACTTTCAAATATCTTATGATTGGGACGATTTAGAACAAGGACCACCAATGTCTGTTGGCTTTAGCCAATATGCTTATAATGGCGGGCAAGACCCTTTTGCTAGCAAAGCTGAAAATGATGTTAGAGCAGGTGTGGAAGCACGCGATATGTACGGCATAACCGCTAAGTTAAATCATGAATTTAGTGATGAATGGTCAATGAAGTACGTGCTGAGTTATCGTGATTGGGAAACAGTAAATCGTCAAGACGAAGATGGTACGGCTGATATCAGACGCTATTTTGATACCTCAAACAACGAAGATTCCGATATTTTATATACCGAACTGCAATTTAATTATGTTACCGACAAAATAAATGCAGTGGCAGGTTTTTCATACTCCAAAGAGTCAGTACAGCAAACAACAGAGTTGAATTTAACTGCTGATACAGCTACCACACTTATTACCGGTGAGTTAAATGGCGTTATTCACGGTGGTGTTGCTGAACAAATTTCGGAGATGATTGGCGGTGATAGTGATGCTCACGCTGAAGCCGCTTTTGGTCCAGGTGTTACTTTCGATGGCGCAGTTGATGCGTTTTTTGACTCTTTTGGCTTTCCAATGGAGCATACTTGGAATCCTAATGAATGGGCAAATGCACTAAATGTACTTGGTTTTGCTGACCCTATAATGGGCGCTATAGGCATGCCGGGACAACCACTAACCGGTGACATTGTTACGATGACTGGTGATGCCACTTACGATATTGTTGCCATGCAAATGGGTTTTCCAGAAATTTTCGGACCTAGCTTTGCAGGTCAGTGGTGGCAAGAAAGTGTTAACAACACTGGCGATTTTACTAACTGGGGCATATACGGTGATGTAGATTATGCTTTAACAGATAAGTGGAATATCATTGGCGGCTTACGCTACTCAAAAGATGAGAAAGACTTTACTTGGTATATCCCTGAAAACTCTTTTGCAACGGTTCGCCCTGGTGTAGGTAACTTGTTGTTCCAACCTGTAAATACATCTGCTTCAGATTCTTGGGATCAAATAACGGGTCGCTTAGTTACTAGTTATCAATTAACCGATGATGATATGATCTTTGGCTCTTATTCTACCGGCTATAAATCAGGTGGTTTTGATTCGTTAACGCCAAGTACAGAAGCCTTTGCACCTGAAGAAACAACTAACTATGAGTTTGGTTACAAAGGAATTGTTTGGGGTCAAGTTATTGCCAATGTAAGTGCTTACTATCTTCAGTTGGATAATTTACAAACGTCTATTGACTCTAGACCTCCAGGACAGCCACAAGCGGTGCCAACAATTATCAATAGTGATAAAGAGCTTACTGGTATTGAGCTTGATGTTCGTTGGTTAGTAAATGACAGTGTTACGGTTGGAGTGGTGAGCGAAATTCGTTCAACAGATACTTTCTCGCCTGATTTTTATAATGGTGAAGGCAAGCTGATTTTAGCACAAAAATCATCATCGGATTCTGCACTAAATTATACCTTTACGTTTGATTGGATGCCTGATTTTGGTGTTGGTACTACCAACTTCCACCTTGATTATGTCTTTGTAGAAAACACCAATGCAAGCAACGTTGGTTTAGAAGATTATAAAAAAGAAGTTGATGCTTATTTCAGAGATATTAAAAACTTGAGTGCTCGTTTATCTTGGGCTACTGATGATGACTCAATTGAAATTGGCTTTTGGGGTAAAAACTTAATGGATCAACGCCATGTATTAAGTATTGGTGGTTTTACTGCTGACGTACTTGGTACACCCGTAGGTCGTATTAATAGAGGCTTAGAAGCTGGTATTGATCTCAAATATTCCTTCTAATACTTTAGTTAGCCTTTAACCAATTATGAGCCTCGATTTTCGAGGCTTTTTTATTTGTGCTGGAATTGCCTGTTAACAGCGCTTTCAATTTTTTAGCTATCTGTATAGACTCAGTATTATTATAAAAATATAAACTTTATCCATGACGCTATTCTTTTCCTATTTTTCCTTCGCACAAATGACTATGTGCATTTTAATCTTATTGCCTTTATGGCGAAAAAATCAATCTATTCGTTTGTATTTATTATTAATGTTGTCAGGTTGTGGCTATTTATTGGGAGAGCTATTTTCACCCATAGTTCAGCATTCATTATTATGGTGGCCGCAAAATATTGGCGGCAATGCTTTACCGGGCATATTTTGGTTGGTGGGAATAAGTGTTTTTGGCGATCATATCGTATTGAAGCGTTGGCAATATGCACTTGCCTCTTTAACACTTGTTATTCCAATGAGTTCAGCTTTGTTACAGCTTGGGCTTAATATTCAGTTTAGTGCTAACGTCACGAGTATATTAAAATACGGTGCTATGTTATTAGAGTTACTTTTGATAAGCCATGCATTACTTATTGCTGCACAACATTGGCGAAATGACTTGGTGCAAGAGCGTCGTTATATTCGCGGTGGTGTTATTTGTGTGTCTGGCTTGTATCTGTTTTTAGTTATTTTCTTAGATCAACTACTAAATATTCAATGGATTGGCTTTGATTTGATAAAATCCATGCTATTAGCAACACTGATTATTGGTATTAATTTTTTCTTATTTCGCTTACGTGAATCAAGTTTATTTGAAACGGTTTCAGCTGTAAATCATAATGCGGTAGCAAGTAAAGCGCCATCTAAAGAGTTATCAAGAGTGATAAGTGCCATGGTAGAAGATAAACTCTACCAACAAGATGGCATAACCATCGCAAGTTTTGCCAAACATTTATCTATTCATGAATATAAATTAAGACAGTTAATTAATGGCGAAATGAATTATAGAAACTTTAACGATTTTCTAAATTTTTATCGTATTAAAGAAGTGAGTGAAAAACTAACACAAACTGATTTTTTACAAACGCCAGTTTTAACTTTAGCATTAGAGAGTGGCTTTCGTAGTTTAAGCTCTTTCAATAAAGTATTTAAAGAAACTCACGCGCTCACGCCAACCCAGTATCGAAAAAAATATCAGTAATAACGCGTTTAATTCGAACACTATCCATATTTAATATTAAAAAAGCAGACTTATTTTAGAATTCGTCAGCTTTTCTTTATTTTACGTAAGCATTTCAAACCTTGACTTCCTATAGTTACTATCAGTTTTAATATTAATTGAGCGGTAAGTTATGTCTTCGGCTTCTATTGTTGTGAAATACACAAAGTTTTTTTTGCAAGTGTCAGTACTTATATTCTTTAGTATTAGCTCGGTTAGTTATGCGGAACAATCTGGCAAAGCCTTATATCAGCAATGTGCAGCATGCCATGGCGCGCAAGGTGAAGGAATAGAGGCATTAAGTGCCCCAACTCTTGCAGGACAAAATGCCACTTATGTTACTAGACAACTTTTACATTTTAGCTCTGGTGTTCGAGAAAAAGCAGAACAAGCAAAGCCTATGGCTGCTATTGCTAGCGGCTTAGCTAAAGCAGACTTAGACAAACTAGCCGCTTATATTCAAACCATGACTATTGCTGACGAGCCTGACAAAAGCGGTATTAGTGGCAACTTAAAAAATGGCTCTCGGTATTATCAAGCAAAGTGTGGTGCCTGTCATGGTGGCCAAGCACAAGGCAATAAAGCTTTTAATGCACCTAGATTAGCTAAGCAAAGTAGTCAGTACTTATTACAACAAATGCAAGATTTTGTTGCTGGAAAGCGCGGTTATGATCAACAGGACAAATTTGGCCGACAAATGGCGATGATGGCTGGAACAACTAAAGGTAAAGAGCTTACCGATATTTTATTTTACATCTCTAAACAAGAGATAAAGCAAATAACTAAACATTAAGACGTCGCTATGAAAGTCAGTTTTATAATCTTACTCCTTTGCTTTCAACTTGCTTCAACTGCAAGTTATGCAAAAGCCGTGTATGATTTTTCGTTAGCGAAAAATTGTCCGCCAAGCTTTGAGCTAATTAAAGAACAAGGAAAGCAGGGCGTTTGTCGCTTAGTTAATTTGTATCAGTTTTATAGTTCTGTGCAGGGCAGAGGTTTAGGTGGAACACAAACGTCATTGCCCAAGCACCGCGATGGTTTTACTCCTGCGCAAATAGATTTGGGCCGGTACTTATTCTTTGATCCCTTACTATCAAAAGATGGCTCTATTTCGTGCGCAAGTTGTCACCAACCTGATAAAGGGTTTAGTGATGATTTAGACCGAAGCATTGGTATTACCGGTAAAAAAGTAGGACGTAGTGCGCCAAGTTTGTGGAATGTTGCCTTTTTAGATAAATTCTTTTGGGATGTAAGGTCAACAAGTCTTGAAGAACAAGCGCAAGGGCCATTATTTGATCCCCTTGAAATGGGTAATAATCCCGAACAGTTATTAGCAAGTATTGAATCTAATCAAGTATATTTAACCATGTTTTCCCAAGCTTTTCCTAATGATGTAAAAATTAATGTGGAGCAGGTTTATACGGCTTTAACGGCATTTCAAACTAGCTTGATTTCGTTAAACAGCCGTTATGACCGTTATGCTCACGGACATCATCAAGCATTAAGTGAGAATGAAGTTAAGGGCTTAAATATTTTTCGCTCTTTTGTCGCCCGATGTGCCGAATGTCATCAACCGCCGCTCTTTACCAATAATCAAATAGCTGTAATAGGTACGCCAGAGCCAGATGGACGAGAATTTGATATTGGCGCACAAAAAACGTATGCCGAATTAGACAACTCACAAAAACTACGTGGCGGATTTAAAGTGCCCACATTGAGAAATATAACCAAAACAGCACCTTATATGCACTCAGGTCGGTTTGATAAGCTTTTTGACGCAGTTGAGTTTTACTCAAAAGGCCGTGGTCATGCGGTGCCAAAAGACGAAAACCTACAGCTACATTGGCATATTTGGGAGCCGGATTTGACCGATGAAGAAATGCAATTGATTGTTGATTTTCTTGGCTCGTTAACTGATGAAAGTTTAACGCCTAAAATTCCAACACAACTGCCATCAGGCTTGTCAGTCATCGATGATAAATATCAGCAGAAAATGTAAGTTGGATTTCAGTCCAACAATAAAGAAATAAAAATAGTAATAACATGGGGAATAAGATGAATAAAATAATAGCAGCAGTCGTGGTTATTGGCGCTTTTGCCGGCGGTTTGTACTTTGGTACTAGCCAAAATAGCGCACCGGTGATAACTAACTCAAGTGAAGGGGCTAGTTATGGCGGCGGCTTTGATAAAGCTAACCAAGCAGCAACTGTAAAGAAGTCTGCGGTAGCTAAGCGTACCGTTGCCGGTGAAACACATGTTGTTAACGACGGCGATAAAATCATGGACGCGGTGAAAAAAGCTAAGCCTGGAGACACTATTCAAATAATGCCAGGTACATATCACGAAACCGTCTATATCGATAAAGATGATATTCGCATTACAGGTGTCATTAAAGAGGGCAAGTACGCCACTTTAGACGGTCAACGAAAGCTTAATGATGCCATTTTATATTCAGGTAATAATATTGTCATAGAAAACATGCGTATTACTAAATATAAAGGTAATGGCATTATGGGGCAGGCCGGTAATAACTTTGAAATTCGTAATAACATTATTGTTGATACCGGTGTTTACGGCATTTTTCCACAGCTTGGGCAAAATGGTATTGTTGAATACAACGTTATTTCAGGTATTGAAGACGCGGCCATTTATGTTGGCATGAGCGATAATATTCATGTAGCCCATAACGATGTTTTTGACAGTGTCGCGGGAATCGAAATTGAAAACTCTCGCCACGCTATTGTTGAAAATAACTATGTGCACAATAATACCGGTGGAATTTTAGCCTTTATTACACCCGGTTTACCTATTAAAACAACTTTTGACGTTATCATTCGTAATAATTTTATTGATAATAATAATCATAAAAACTTTGCCGCTCCGGGCTCTACTGTTGCAGGTATTCCTGCAGGAACAGGCATTTTAATCATGGCGGCTGATGATGTTATTGTTGAAGATAATATTATCTCTAACAATAAAACGGCAGGCATTCTAATCACAGATCATGACAATGCGCCTAATACTACGATTGATCCTGAATCAGATCCTGCGCCAGATAGAGTGATGATTTTAAATAACATTATGCTTAATAATGGTTACGATACAATTGATGAGGCTAAAGCATTATTATTAACAGAGTTTAAACAAGGTAACCCTGATATTCTGCGTGTCGGTGTATCGCGCGATAGTTGCATTATTAATAGACATCGTTATGTCACTGTTGGTGTTAATAATTGGAAAGAATGTACTTTTACCAATACGAATGCTATCGACAGTTATATTTTAGATGAACCAGTACCACCAAGGGATATTGATCCCTCTGAACGCGGTAAAGTGGTTTATATGGGAATTTGTGCAGGGTGTCATACCTATACTGGTCGTATGATTGGTCCACCAGTGCAAATTATTCAAGCACTTTATATGGATAACCCTCAAGGTATTGCTGACTATATTGAGGCGCCTACTAAAAAACGTGATGATTACCCTGAAATGCCACCGCAAAATTATTTAGATGCAGAGACTCGTCTTGCCGCAGCTAAATATATGCTTGGTAGAAAGAATTAACGCGAGTTAAAAAACTGCCTATGTAGATAAACCAGGATTGAGCTGTAGGTCGATGCTTGCATCGACAA
>JAPYOP010000034.1:12509-49328 GCA_029938115.1 Colwellia sp.
ACTGCCTATGTAGATAAACCAGGATTGAGCTGTAGGTCGATGCTTGCATCGACAAGTTCCTGAAAGTCGCCACTTGAAGTGGCGTCTATATAGATTAGGCAGCTTGTAAAACTTATTTTTGAGTTGTTGCCTTTTCTGGTGGAAAGTTTGCTAATAAACGGCTAACCGTTGCAGAAACAGCTTGGTTGGTTTGCTCCAGTGCTATCTCTTTATCCGCCTCATAACTATCACTGCCATGCCAAACAGCTTGGTTAGCATCGCTTATATCAATAACTATTTTCGTGATAATATCGGCTTCACTATTTATTGGCACACTTGTATTTACACCAATACTTGATCTAGAGTTACCACCCATTCTTGATGTACCTAAACCAATACTGAAAGATGAATTATTTTGCTTTTCTTTTTTAGCAAAACTAACACGAATGGTTAAGTCTGCACTGTGTTTGTCAACAAAGTCATGCTTAGTTAGCCCTTTTGTAGCCAAAACGTGATCAATAGCTATTTGAATACGATTAATCATAATAGGATTTGCATCTAAAGATTTATCCGCTTCAGGGCTATATTGATAGCTAGTAAATTTTTTAAAATTTGTCTCGGGGTTAAAATCAATGTTAACGGTTGGTTTGCTGCTACAAGCCGTTAGTAAGGTTAATAAAATAGAAATTAGAATAAATTGCTTCATAATTTTGTACCAAGAGTGAAATTTAATCATCGTATATCTACTAGTATAACTTTATTAAATTGTTTTTGTATTGTTAACATAGTGTTAAATGCAACTATTGCTGTTGACTTTTGACATTAAGACGCCTTAAATGGTTGCTCAAGGATAAGAATTAACTATTTCAATGAGTAGCATTAATGAATAAAGCAGTTGAAATCAAGGACAAACTAACAAAACGTCTATTGCTCTATATATTATTATGTAGTGCTTTTGTCTCAGTGTGTTCAACACTTGTTCAGCTTTATGCTTTTTTTCAAGATGATATTACTATATTAGAACAACGTTTTGATAATATAGAAAAAAGCTATATCCCTTCTATTGCAAGTAGTTTGTGGGACTTTAATAAACCGCTTGTTGCACAACAAATTCAAGGCATTGTTGATTTACCTGATATCGGCTTGGTAAGAGTTGAGAACGACTTTGACTATAAAGAGCAATATGGCAATGTAGATATCATTACTAAAAAGTTTGCTGAGTTTCCAATTGTTTTCGATGGAAAAAGTGTTGGAAAGTTGCAAGTTTATGCTGACTATCAAGATATCTATCAAAGATTATGGCAGCAAGCAGGCTTTATTCTAACCAGTGAATTTATCAAAATTTTTATTATCGCTTTTTTTATTATCCTCATTGTTGAAAAATTAATTACTCGACATTTATTCCAAATCACTCATTACGCGCAAGAGTTAGCAAGTCATAATTTAGATGAAGAGTTAACATTGTCTAATCGACCTGAAATTGAAGATGAACTTGACTATTTAGTTAATGCCATCAATGGTATGCGCATTAATCTTAAAGATGAAATTATTAAGCTAGAAGATGCGGAAAATGCTTTACTCGCTTTAAATGGTGAATTAGAAGTTAAAGTACATGATAGAACGTCAAAGCTAGAAGAGAGTAATCAACAATTACAAGAGTCACTTGATAATTTAACCTTAGCGCAAGACCAGTTAGTGCAATCTGAGAAGATGGCTTCACTTGGACAGTTAGTTGCAGGCGTTGCCCATGAAGTTAATACACCGTTAGGTATTTGTGTGACTTCTATTAGTGCCTTAAAAGAGAAAGTTGAAGAATTGCAAAAAGCGATTGATTCGCAAGAACTGACTAAATCTTTTCTTAATGACACCTTAAGCTTGTTGATAGAATATGAGCAAATTATAGAACGTAGTTTAGATAAGTCGGTCGAGCTAATTCGTAGCTTTAAATCTGTTGCGGTAGAGCAACATACCGACCCTGAAGTTAACATTAATTTACATCGGCATGTTTACGATGTAGTTAATACCGTTAAAACCATGTTTAAGCATAAAAAATATATTATTGATATTGATGTAGATGAAGACTTTAACTTAGTCACTTACCCTAGTGCTTGGAATCAAATTTTAACTAATTTCTTAATGAACTCCCACATTCATGGTTTTGAAGATCGCCGTGAAGGCGAAATATCTATAACATTTACTCAAACCAATGGATATTTAACCTTACTTTACACCGACAACGGTAAAGGTATCGAGGAGGATTTTAAAAAGCGCATATTTGATCCCTTTGTTACCACTAAACGAGGACAAGGTGGTTCAGGTTTAGGTTTGAATATTGTTTTTAATTTAGTCAACGCTAAATTAGGCGGTACTATTCGTTCTCTTGATGTGAAAACTGGGGTTTGTTTTAAAGTCAAAGTTCCAATTGCACACGAAAAAGAGAAAAATTTATTAGCCAATGGCTAATCATTTTCTGTTAAATTCCATAGTCGGATTATTGCTTTAAAAGCAAGCGAATATTGACTTTGAACACTTATATCTATAGTATCCCCGCCCTTAAATCCCCTATGTTCCTTAATAGTCGCCTATACTTAGTTGACTATTAATTAGCAGCTAATTTCGCGCACGTATTTGTTTACGTCGCAATGACAACCAAATGAGATAAAAATGTTTGAATTACACGCCAGTAAAGTGTCGAACCTGAAAAATGATGTATTGTCGGGCTTAACTGTAGCCTTGGCATTGGTACCTGAGGCTGTAGCTTTTGCTTTTGTTGCTGGTGTTGAACCTTTAGTTGGTTTATACGCAGCATTTATGGTCGGCTTGATTACTTCTATTTTTGGTGGGCGCCCAGGTATGATTTCTGGTGCAACAGGCGCCATGGCTGTTGTAATGGTTAGTTTAGTTGCTATCCATGGTGTTGAGTATTTATTTGCTACCGTAGTGCTGACGGGGTTGCTGCAAATAATGGCAGGATTATTTAAGTTAGGTAAGTTTATACGTTTAGTACCTCATCCGGTTATGCTAGGTTTTGTAAATGGCTTAGCTATTGTTATTTTCTTAGCTCAATTGGGACAATTTAAAGTAACAAATAGCGCAGGCGAACTTGAATGGTTGCAAGCTTCACCAATGATGATAATGGCAGGGCTAATATTATTAACAATGGCCATTATTCATTATTTACCAAAATTAACCAATGCAGTGCCATCATCGCTTGTTGCTATTGTTGTTGTTACTTTATTAGTGCAAAGCTTAGGGCTTGATACGCGTACGGTCGTTGATTTTCTTCGTGATATGACTAATGACCCGGCAGCATCTATTGCCGGTGGTTTACCACAGTTTTCTATTCCCAATGTTCCTTTTGACCTTGAAACATTGAAAGTTATTTTTCCTTTTGCAATAGTACTTGCTGCTATTGGTTTGATTGAATCGTTACTAACATTAACCTTAATTGATGAATTAACCGGTACTCGTGGTAGAGGCAATAAAGAATGTATTGCTCAAGGCGCCGCGAATACAGTGACTGGTTTCTTTGGCGGTATGGGTGGTTGTGCAATGATCGGCCAATCAATGATTAACGTTAACTCTGGTGGTCGTGGTAGAGCATCAGGTATAACTGCGGCACTGGCTTTGCTAGGTTTTATTTTATTTGCTTCTGGCTTGATTGAAATGATCCCACTCGCTGCACTAGTCGGCGTTATGTTTATTGTGGTTATTGGTACATTTGAATGGTCAAGTTTCCGCATTTTGAGCAAGGTACCTAAAGCAGATGCCTTCGTTATTATTCTTGTGTCAGGTGTTACAGTTGCTACTGATTTAGCAATAGCCGTTATTGTTGGTGTGATTGTTTCAGCATTAGTTTTTGCTTGGGAACATGCTAAGCATATCAATGTTAGCCGCAGTACAGATGAAAATGGTTCAACCGTTTATGAAGTAACAGGCCCTATCTTCTTTGGCTCTGTAGCGACATTTTTAGAGCAATTTGATGTGGATAAAGACAGCGATGATATCATTATCGAGTTCAAGCGCTCTCGTGTTGCTGATCATTCTGCCATTGAGGCGATTGATACCTTAGCTGAACGTTATTTAAGTAAAGGTAAAACCTTGCACTTAAAACACTTGAATCAAGAATGTCAGCAATTGCTGAAAAGAGCAGGTGATTTAGTGGAAGTTAATGTTATTGAAGATCCTGATTATCATATTGCTACAGACAAATTAGCGTAAGTTAAAGAGTTATATGGGCGTAGAGGTGAAATGATTAAATGCAGTTAGAGTTCTTTGAAGTTCCAAGCCCCTGTGTAGGCGTATGTCAGTCAAATGAAAAAGGTTATTGCCTTGGCTGCATGCGCACGCGTGATGAAAGACAGGACTGGATAAAACTCGACAATGATAACAAGCAAAAAGTAATCAAACGCTGTATTCAAAGAAAAAAACGTCAGAAAAACATGAATAAAGTGAGTGAAGTCGTAGTTGCTCAAGCTGAGTCGAATCAAGCAGAGCAACCCTCTTTATTAGATCCCCCGAGTAAGCCTAAACTAGTTAATGATAGTGATCTAGATTTTGGTGATTTTGAATTGTAAGGTCACTTAATGGTTTATAAATAAAAGTGTAATAAAACGGTTGCGGGCTAAAACAATTCTAGTTATTATACGCGCTCTTTGAAACATCCTTTACTTATAAAAGTTTGCTTTAAATGCCCCGATAGCTCAGTTGGTAGAGCAGAGGATTGAAAATCCTCGTGTCCCTGGTTCAATTCCGGGTCGGGGCACCATTCTTTATTGGCATTGTCTCTTCTTTACATCAGTTAAGAACACTGATTATTCGAAAAATTCAGTTTATAATGATCTTGCTGATTCTAAATCTCTGTATTGCACTAGCTAAGCACATTGCACTTGACCTCACTTTAAAAATCAGCCTTAATAACCTTTATCACTATCAGTGGTAAAGTAACAATCTGCCTATAAATTAAATGTTAACACAAGGAAAGTCATGAAAGAAGTTGATTACTCACTCCCAACAGGTACACAAATCGCTGAATTTCGTATTATAGATGTGTTAGGTGTGGGTGGTTTCGGTATTACTTATAAAGCCGAAGATACTCGCTTAGGCAGACTTGTGGCGATAAAAGAGTTTTTACCCGTAGAGTTAGCTGCGCGTGGCACAGACAGTAAAACAGTAATGGCACGCACTAATGTTAGTAACGACTATCAGTACGGTTTAACTAAGTTTCTTGATGAAGCGAAAACCCTCGCTAAGTTCAATCATCCCAACATTGTCAGAGTGCATACGTTTTTAGAAACTAATGGAACAGCATACCTAGTGATGGAATACGTCGAAGGCCAAGCATTAGACGAACACTTAAAGCAAATACACTTTACCGGTAACATGGCTGAAAGCCGTATTCGTGACATTATTGAACCTTTACTTAAAGGGCTCATCGAAGTACACAAGGCTGGATTATTACATCGTGATATTAAACCGGGTAATATTTATTTAAAAAATAACGGTGAACCCATGCTGATAGATTTTGGCGCTGCACGGCAAAGTGTAGGGGAAAAATCTAAAAGCATTAGCGCGATAATCAGCCAAGGTTATGCGCCACCAGAGCAATACACCACAAGAGGTAAACAAGGGGCTTATACAGATATATATGCCATTGGTGCAGTAATGTATTATTTAGTGAGTGGCACAAAGCCGGTTGAAAGTACTGACCGACAGCATGACATTCTAGGCGATGAACCAGATCCATTACCAGTAATAACCAGTAATAATTATTCTGACGCTTTCAAACAAGCTATTCATCAGGCAATGATATTAGTTGCCAAAAAGCGTTGTCAAAATATCGTTGTTCTTCAACAATTGTTATCAGGAAATACAACCGATAATATCGACCTGAAAACTCAGTACCAGCTAAAAGATGAAACAAAAAGTAGTGATGCCACGGTGAAAACTAACGCAGAACAAGAAACCTATTCTAATCAAATAAATTCAAAGTCAGAACATACATCAACAACCACAAATATAGATAATAAAAAGCCTATAAAAAAAGTGCCAGCCTTAATTCTACTGATTGTCATTATACTTGGTGGTTATGTTGCTTTTACCCAATATCAACAACAGCAAGTGCTATCAGAGAAAGCGAATATAGCCAAACAAAACGATAATAATGCTTGGCAACGAGCAAGCAAACTAAACACTACACAAAGTTACCAATTTTACATTGATAACTGGCCACAAGGGCAACATATTAGAGGAGCAAAATCACAACTAATTGACATTCAAGCACAAGTAAAACTTGCTCAGCTAAATGAGCAAGAGAGAATAGCTAAACTGAAAACACAAACACGCAAACAGCAAATAACCACAGCACAAAAACAATTAAAGCAACTTAAATACCAAACACCATTGCATGGTGATTTAGATAAACGCACCCAAAAAGCCATTGAAGCATTTGAGAAGCAAGAAGGCATGGTGATAACAGGGGATGTGGATGACATTTTACTCAGCAGTTTAAATACGGCGGTATTGAAGCAAGTTAAAGCTAAGCGAGTAAAACTTACTCAATTAAATGAGCAAGAGAGAGCAGCTAAACTGAAAAAACAAACACGAAAGCAGCAAATAACCATCGCACAACAGCGATTAAAGCAACTTAATTACCAAACGCCTTTACATGGTGATTTAGATAAACGCACCCAAAAAGCCATTGAAGCATTTGAGAAGCAAGAAGGCATGGTGATAACAGGGGATGTGGATGACATTTTACTCAGCAGTTTAAATACGGCGGTCTTGAAGCAAGTTAAAGCTAAGCGGCTAACTAAGTTGAAGTTCGAAGCAAAAGCCGAAAAAGAACGTGTAGCAGGAGAAGGTTTAGCACGCATAGCTCAAATAGAAGACAGTAAAGTGGCACTAACTATAAGCACCACACCAACCAATGTTGAAATCACTTTTATAAATGATAAAATAAATTATCAAACGGGCATACTTTTATTGCCTAAAAGTTATCAGATAACCCTTAGCAAACAGGGATATCACAATCAAACTCATACGTTTATGTTATCACAAGATAATAGTCACTTTAGCTATCAATTAGAGCAAGCAGAACCCCAAGTGGTTCAAAGTTTAATCAAGAACATGAAAAGTATACCTGCTGGTAGCTTTCAAATGGGCTGTGTTAGAAGTAGAGGTAAAAGGAATGATTGTCAAACGAGTGAAAGGTCAGTACGGCACGTAAGCATAGCTGCATTTAAAATGATGACAAGTGAAGTAACCTTCGCTATGTGGGATACTTGTGTGGCAGATGACGGTTGTGCATACAAACCAAATGATGAAGGCTGGGGTAGAGCCAGTCGTCCGGTAATTAATGTGAGCTATAACGATATAACCCAGCAGTTTATACCTTGGTTAAATAAAGTGACAGGCAAAACTTTTTCTTTACCTAGCGAAGCACAATGGGAATATGCGGCTAGGTCAAGCACTACTACTAAATACAGTTGGGGTAATGATATTGATTGTTCACGGGCGAGATATGGTCATTGCGGTAAACAAAAATCAACCAACACTGTAAAAAGCTTTAACCCAAACAAGTGGGGTTTATACGACATGCACGGTAACGTATGGGAATGGACGCAAGATTGTTGGAATGATAGTTATAAAAAAGCGCCACGCAATGGAAGTGCTTGGTTAGCGGGGTCTTGTGATAGGCGTGTGGTTCGCGGTGGGTCGTGGGTCGATGGGGCGGTCAGTTTGCGTTCGGCTAATCGCGCTCGCAATACGCGTACTAATCGAGGTAACACTTTCGGCTTTCGTCTTCTTCTGAGTGATTAGTGTTACTTAGACTTTTCCTGTTTATTAGGTATATATTTGCTGTGCAGGGTTAAATAACACCCATGAAGTGAGTACATATTTATCACTTGATAATGGAATATTGCCTCTATGAGTGTGAGTAAAACCACAAGGAGCAATTATCATAGTACCTGCTTTCGGCTTTACGCTGCGATCTTGGTAATAGAAATCAGTTTCACCACCCTCGTCTACATCATTTAAGTAGATCAGAAATAACAATACTCTATGTAGTGCATCATTAGGCTCAGGTTGCGGATATATTTCTGAATGCCAATAACTATAGTTGCCTTTTTTTACATCATATTTTTGAGCATTAATAGGCGCTAACCTAAATAAATAACGTAATAAATTTAACGCATTAGGCTTGCCAACTTCTTCAAAGTTTTCTTCAGTTAAGGTTACTGGTTGTTGAGTGACCGGATGTTTTAGTGTAATTGAAATACCACTAATCAAACTAAAAAAATATTTACTAACATAATTAGTAATATGCTTAGTACAAGCTTGAGTTATTATTTCAAGATCACTGCTAAATTCAGGTGTTTGGTTCAAGTAAATATCGTGGCTGAATTTTTTTGAGGTGTCGACACCACCACCAGTACGCCCTTGTGATTTCTTTGGGTAGCTATCAAATTTTTGAATGAAATTCTTACAGAAGTCTGTTGATAAGGCATTTGGATATAATTCAATAAAATCAGTCATATTGTGTCTTTACAGTTAAATATTATTTGTTTAAATCGTCTTTTCTTAGGGTATGTTATACCAAGTAATAGAAATAAATAAACCAAATAAATAATTTAATAACTATACATACCAATAAATCATGAAGAAATGACAAGTAGCGCCGCCCAATACAAATAAATGCCAAATTGCATGATTAAAAGGAATTTTCTTTTGTACATAGAAGAAAACACCTAGCAGATAAACCAACCCGCCAACAGCTAATAAAGTAACAGCATTATCAGGTAGTACTTTATACAGTTCACCCAAGATAGTAAAAGAGATAAAGCCCATGCCAATATAGGTTGCTAAAGATATTTTTTTATATTTATGACCTAACTTAACTTTGAAAAATATACCGCCAATGGCTATTCCCCAAATAACAGCCATTAAACTATAGCCTAAAGTTCCTTGCATACTAATTAGTAACAACGGTGTATAGGTGCCAGCAATAAGTAAGTAAATTGCACAGTGATCGAGCAACTTAAACACTTGTTTTGCGCGTTCATTTGTTACCCCATGATAAAATGTTGAGGCGAGAAAAAGAGACAGTAAACTCCCACCATATACGCTAAAACTAATAATACGCATAATGTCATTGTTAATAGAGTAACTTACATTTGCATTGGAAACTGAATAAGTAAGCAATAAAATCAAGGCAGCAATACTTAACAAAGCACCTAAACCGTGACTCAAAGTATTCGCTAACTCTTCATTTTTACTGTAGTTTTTTATTTGATCTGTCATCAATCTATCTCAAGTTTCAGTGTACGCATGTAAGCTGATTAAAAAATAATAACAGAAAATAGTAAAAAAATGAAGTGATCAGACCAGAGGGTTGTAAAAAAAGGATGGGTTTGAAGTTAAATAGGGTGGGCGTTAGCCCTAAAAATAGGGCTAAAATTAATATAAACAATCAGATAATGTAATAATTATAAAGCTAACTCTATAACCATTTCTTTTAATTCATCTTTAGAAATAGAATTGCTATGGTTTTTATCAAAACGATTAAAGATGGTTTCGCACATGCGGATACCTTTGTCTTGTAATAACACATCAATAAGTTCAACGAATTCGGTACGGCTAATGACGCCATCTTTATCTTCATCAAACACTTCAAATAACTCATCTACCCACTGATTTAATTCCATGAGGCTTCCTTCGGTAATTTAGGGGGAAATCAATAATTAAACTTTATCTTTTATTAAGGCGTTTGGGAATGGCTTTTTATAAATTTTTACAAATTGATTGATTTAAAAGAGCAGCAAAATCAAATAGAATACTTTAACTTTGTAACTAAATTGTTAAAAAGTAATAAATTGAGGGAAGAATAAAATGATAAGAAGTTGGATGAATATACCCTTGTTAGCTTTGCTAGTAAGCGTTCAGACTTATGCAAATGATGAAAAACAGCAACTCACTTTTGAAAACTGTCATGTTGATGGTGTTAAAGCTCAAGTTAAGTGTGGGAAATTACAAGTACCTGAAAATTACGATAATATAAATGGTGAGCAAATCAGCATTAATTTTGTCGTATTACCCGCAATAGACAGCAGTGATAATAAAACGCCTTTGATGTTTTTAGCTGGGGGCCCAGGACAAGCCGCAGCGGAACTAGCATCGGGTTTACGTCGTGTATTTAATGAAGTACGTAAAACGCGTGATTTAATTTTGGTTGATCAACGTGGTACAGGGGAGTCACACCCACTTCAATGTGAAGATGCATTAGACCAAGATATCTATTCAATAACACCTGAAGACTTTTCAGTTCAAGATATTAAAGATTGCCTAGCGAGTTTTAGTGGTGATTTAAGTCAATATAATAGTGAGAATGCTATTCGTGACTTTGATGCAGTAAGAGTCGCATTAGGTCACAAACAAATTAATATTTATGGCGGTTCATATGGAACTCGCGCTGGTCTTGTATATATGCGCATGTTTCCTGACTCTCTGCGCAGTATTGTACTTGATAGTGTCGGGCCGATAGAAGTACCTATTGGTTTGTTTGGTCAAAGTTCGGCGCGTTCATTTAATTTAATGTTAGAAAACTGTCAAAAAGAATTAAGCTGTCAACAGGCTTATCCTGAGCTTGGTCAAGAGTTTAAAGATCTAATGTCACGTTTAGAACAAGCCCCTGCAGAAGTAAATATTGCTCATCCACGACTAGGAATACAAACCACGTTTGTGATAAGCAAAGCAAAATTATTGGGTACTATACGTATGCAGTTATACTCAGTAGCCACACGGTCATTAGTGCCTTTAGTTATTCATCAAGCTTATTTAGGTAACTATATGCCCTTAGCTGGGCTTGTTGCACGAACAGAAGGAGGGCAAGGGATATATATTGGTTTATTATTTAATATTACCTGTAACGAAGATTTTCCTCGAATTTCAGTCGCTGATTTTGAAAAAGATGCTAATAATAACTTTGGGCAAGGCGACAGCCATTTCGGTTTTAAAATGGTTTGTCCATTATGGCCACAGTATCGCCCCAGTGAAGAATTTTATCAGGCCGTGACTGCTGATATTCCCACATTAATTTTATCAGGCAATTTAGATCCTGTTACTCCACCAAGTAATGGTGAACACAGCGCTAAGTCTTTGCCAAATAATCATCATATAGTTGTTGAAAATGCAGCGCACACAGTTGCCATGAGTACTTGTGCTAGCGATATCATTAATGAATTTTTAACAAGCCTTAAACCTAAAGAGTTAGATGAATCTTGTTTAGAAGATGTGCCTAAAGAGTCATTTATGACTAATTTAAATGGTGGAACAATCAACATTGATAGCGCTATAGATGGAGGTAAAGACTAATGATACAAGTAAATAATTTACGTAAAACCTTTGGTGGTGGCAAAAAGTCTCCCTTTAGCAGCCTTATGGGAAATAAAGAACAAAGCGGTGTTATTGCGCTAGACGGTCTATCTTTTACTGCTAACGATGGTGAGATCACCGGAATTTTAGGTCCTAATGGCGCAGGTAAAACTACTTGTTTACGTACGCTTTACGGTTTGCTTAAAGCAGATGAAGGCAGTGCGACTATTGATGGTATTGATGTGGTTACAAACCCGCTTGCTGCCAGAGCACGCTTAGGTATATTTCCAGATAAATTTGGTTTATACGAACGTTTAACTGCTTATGAGCAAATTGATTACTTTGCCAGTATTCATGGTTTACAAGGTGATGCTAAGCATCAAGCAATTGAAACAGTTATTAAAGATTTAGAGATGACTGAACTAGCTCACAGAAAAACCTTAGGCTTTTCTCAGGGACAACGTATGAAGGTAACTTTAGCGCAAGCACTAGTTCACCAACCCAAAAACTTTGTTCTTGATGAGCCAACACGTGGCCTAGATGTTATGAGTACACGAGTATTACGCAACTATTTAGCACGCTTTAAAGAAAAAGGTCATTGTATTTTATTTTCGTCACACGTAATGCAAGAAGTTGCTGCGCTCTGTGATCGAGTGATTATTGTTGCCAACGGTAAATTAGCGGCAGAAGGAACACCGGCTGAACTATGTGAATTAGCAGGTGAAACTCAATTAGAGGAAGCCTTCGTTAAAATAATTGGCTCAGATGAAGGAGTAGCAGCATGATCAATTCCAATATAAGCCAGTTTAAAGCACTCTTAACCAAAGAGTTAAAGGAAACGTTTCGTGACAAACGGGATATGTTATCTGATGTGAGCGCTATGATGATGGCTTGTTCAACTGTCGCCATAATTAAAGGAGTAGCAGCATGATTCAGTTTAAAGCACTCTTAACCAAAGAGTTAAAAGAAGCATTTCGTGATAAGCGCGCCATGATGATGGCTATGATGATGGCAGTAATGGCGCCAATACTTATCTTTGCTATGTCAAAAGTGATGATTAAAGAAGCGGTAGAAACACCTGCTATTTATTTGAAAATGTCTGGCGTTGAATATGCACCTAAGTTAATTAAGGCGCTTGATGATGAAAATATTTTATTGTTTAGTAATGTACCAAGCGATGAGAAAGTTATTTGGGATGATCGTAATCTGAGCTTAACGATTCCTGAAAGCTTTAATCAAGACATGTTAGATGGCAAAACCATTGATATCTATTTAAGTGCTGATTACAGTGAGAAAGCGAATAGATCGCCCGTACGCAGAATTAAAGACACTATCAATGATTACGCTCGCTCTATTGGTTATAAACGTTTGTTAGTGCGTGGTATTGATGTGCGCTTGTTGCAACCGATAAAAATTATTGAGCAGGATAGCTCTCTGCCTAATTCCAATGCGATGATTATTTCGATGATGCTTGGTTTGTATTTATTAATGGCGGCATTTATGTCTGGTCTACCAGTAGCTATTGATGCAAGTGCAGGCGAGCGAGAACGTAATGTTTTAGAAATGCTATTATGCCAACCAGTAAATACCATCAAAATAGTTAGCGCTAAGCTATGTTGTGCCAGTTTAATCGCCTGTATTGGTGTGTTGTTAACCTTAAGTTTAACGACATTTTCAGTAAGTTTTATTGATCTAACCAAAATTGGTGCTAGCTTTAGTTTAGATGCACTCACAATCACGGCATTATTATTATTGTTATTGCCTATTTGCTTCTTTGCTTCAGCTTTACAGCTTTTTGTTGCCTTTCAATCGAAAAACTTTAAAGAAGCACAGTCAATGGTTTCTATGATTATTATGTTGCCAGCGATGGTGCCCATGATCATGTTGTTTGTTGATGACAAACCTAAATGGCTTGATTGGTTACCTATTGCCGGTCAGTCTTTGATTATGGAAGATCTTTTCAAAGGCCTGCCTGTACCGTGGTTGTTATTAACATTTACTGGCTTAGTTACTATCAGCATGACCGTTATATTAGTGCTATTGATGGCGAAAAAGTTACGTTCTGAAAAAGTAGTCTTAGCGCTAAGTTAAGCTCTTCTTCAAAGTACCCTGAATTTTTAATGGCGCACTCTATGCGCCATTTTATTTGTTAAACTTCATTCCTGTCGATTTAAATTCAATATTTTAGCTTTGTTTCTGTATTTTATTTGTTGTAACTTGTCTTTTAGTCGGTTATATTCTTTGTCATCTAAAATATATTGTTCTTAACGTTTGTTGTGTTGTTTTCTTCCTTTTGTTCTATTTGTTATTAGCTTATAAAAAAGATGGCATAAGACAAGACAAAATGAACTAAAACACAGTATTTTTAACGTGTACATTTTGAGCTAATTCAGGCAGAATACGCGCATAATTTTTAGACCTTTTTTATTATCTTACATACAACATTTTTAAGTTGTTTATTAGAGGAAAAACCATGTTTACTCGTGATATGAATATTGCCGATTTTGATGCTGAACTATATCAAGCAATGAGCAATGAAGTTGTGCGTCAAGAAGAGCACATCGAATTAATTGCTTCTGAAAACTACTGTAGCCCGCGTGTTCTTGAAGCACAAGGCTCACAATTAACCAATAAATATGCTGAAGGTTACCCTGGCAAGCGTTATTACGGTGGTTGTGAATATGTTGATGTTGCTGAGCAGTTAGCGATTGATCGTGCTAAAGAATTATTTGGCGCTACTTATGCCAATGTTCAACCACATGCTGGTTCTCAAGCAAATGCTGCAGTTTTTCAAGCACTTGTTACACCAGGTGGAAAAGTTTTAGGTATGAGCTTAGCGCATGGTGGTCATTTAACTCATGGCTCACACGTAAACTTTTCAGGTAAATCATACGAAGCATTTCAATATGGTCTTCATCCTGAAACAGGCGATATTGACTATGATGAAGTTGAACGTTTAGCTAACGAACATAAACCTGAAATGATCATCGGTGGTTTCTCTGCGTTCTCTGGCATTGTTGATTGGGCGCGTATGCGTAAAATCGCTGACAGTGTTGGCGCTTACTTCTTCGTTGATATGGCTCATGTTGCTGGTCTAATTGCTGCAGGTCTTTACCCAAATCCTGTACCACATGCACATGTTGTAACTACCACAACTCATAAAACATTAGCGGGCCCACGTGGTGGTTTAATTGTTTCTGCTTGTGATGATGAAGCTATTTACAAAAAGCTAAACAGTGCAGTATTTCCAGGTGGCCAAGGTGGCCCATTAATGCATATTATTGCTGCGAAAGCTGTTGCATTTAAAGAAGCACTTGCACCAGAATTTAAAGAATATCAACAGAATGTTCTAGATAACGCTAAAGCCATGGTTGCTGTGTTACAAGAACGTGGTTATAAAGTAGTATCAAACGGTACTGAAAACCACTTGTTGTTGCTTGATCTTATTGATAAAGATATCACAGGTAAAGATGCAGATGCCGCTTTAGGTAAAGCGCACATCACAGTGAACAAAAACTCTGTACCAAATGACCCTCGTTCTCCGTTTGTAACTTCTGGTTTGCGTCTTGGTACTCCTGCTATTACCCGTCGTGGTTTTGGTGTTGAAGAAACTAACGCACTAACAGGCTGGATTTGTGATATTTTGGATGATATCAATAACGAAGGCGTTATTGCTAATGTGCAAGATCAAGTAAAAGAACTGTGTTCTCGTTTTCCTGTATACCAAAAATAAGCTTAAATAATTAACCAAAGTTTGGTTAGTTAGTTTAAAATGGTCGCTATTAGCGGCCATTTTTTTTGCAATAAAAAAATTATGTCGATGTAGGCCGTCAGAAGCGAAGCAGACATGACAAAACACTTAGTTGATGCGATGTTTTGGTCGAGGCACGACTATATGTTTCTACATTATTTAAGAAGTTAAATCAGCATAACGTAAGCATCAATTTATACATAAGGTAAACCATGTACTGTCCATTTTGTCGCGCACAAGAAACCAAAGTTATTGACTCACGCTTAGTCTCTGATGGTCATCAGATCAGACGTCGTCGAGAGTGCTTAGCTTGTCATGAGCGTTATACCACGTTTGAAACAGCAGAATTAGTAATGCCACGTATTATTAAGCGTGATGGCACGCGTGAGCCGTTTAATGAAGACAAAATGCGTAGTGGTTTAATGCGAGCATTAGAAAAACGTCCAGTAAATACCGAACAAGTTGAGCTTTCAATTAATAAATTGAAATCACAAATGCGCGCTACTGGCGAGCGAGAAATTACCAGTGAAATGCTGGGTAACCTGTTAATGACTCAATTAAAAGAGTTGGACAAGGTTGCTTATCTACGTTTTGCTTCCGTCTATTTATCATTTGAAGATATTAGTGAATTCGCTGATGAAGTCGCTCGTTTAGGTAAAGAAAACTTAGGCAAAGAAAAAAGCGGTAAGATCAAAGCGGTTAAAAAATAGGACGTAAAGTGTTTAGTAAGCAAGATAACCATTTTATGGCATTAGCGATAAAGCTAGCCAAACAAGGTCATTATACAACGTCGCCAAACCCAAGAGTGGGTTGTGTGCTAGTGAATAGTGTCGATGGTAAAGAGCAAGTTATAGGCACAGGTTTTCATCAAAAAACCGGCCAAGGTCATGCCGAGGTTAATGCGCTGTTACAGGCTAGAAATGAATTTTCAGATGAGATAAAAGGTGCAACCGCGTATGTTACCTTAGAGCCGTGCAGCCATTTTGGTAGAACACCACCTTGCGCCCAAAGTTTAATTGATGCTGGCATAAAACGCGTTGTCGCTGCCATGGTTGATCCAAATCCTGAAGTTTCTGGCCGTGGCTTGAAAATGCTAGAACAAGCGGGAATCAACACCGAATATGGTCTACTAGAAAATGAAGCCAAAGCACTGAACTTGGGTTTTATTCAACTGATGACTCAAGGTGTACCTTATGTGCGGGTAAAGTTAGCCGCAAGCCTTGATGGCAAAACGGCCATGCAAAGTGGCGAAAGTAAGTGGATTACTTCTGCTGATGCTAGGCGTGATGTACAAAGACTTAGAGCACAAAGTTGTGCCATTATTTCTGGCGCAGATGCTATTTTAACTGACAATGCTAAAATGACAGTACGTTGGTCAGGGTTGGGTAAATTACAAGAAAGCTACCATAAAGAACAACTTCGCCAACCGGTGAGAGTTGTTATCGATAGTCGCAATCGCCTTACTCCAGAACTTGATTTTTTTCACCATGAATATACTGTTATTTTAATTCGCGGCGAAATTGATGAGACAACCCTTGAAAACTTACCTGCGTGGCCTCATTTCGTAGAGCAAGTACAATTGCCAATGATTAAAAATCATCTTGGCGAAAACAAAACTGATTTGCGCGCATTATTGAAGATGTTAGGGCAACGAGATTTGAATGATGTTTTGGTTGAATCTGGTGCAAACTTAGCCGGTGCATTTTTTGAGCAAGATTTAGTAGATGAACTTATACTATATCAAGCGCCTAAGTTAATGGGCGGAGATGGAAAAAATTTAGTAGAAATGCCAAATATAACCTCATTGTCGCAGGCGAAATCGTTATCTATTACCGATGTTCGCATGTTG
This sequence comes from Colwellia sp., assembly GCA_029938115.1. Lineage (GTDB taxonomy): Bacteria > Pseudomonadota > Gammaproteobacteria > Enterobacterales > Alteromonadaceae > Colwellia. The sequence continues at coordinate 29,462 of JAPYOP010000034.1, forward strand.
GGTTGTGATATCCGTATTACGGCTAAACTAATAAACAATTAGAAAACTAAATCTAGTCGATGCAAGTCTCGGCCTGCATGAATGGTGTAGGTTGCCACGAGTAAAACGAGGCACGACAAAAAGGAAAATTATGTTTACCGGAATTATCGAAGCTGTTGGCACAATCAAAGCCATTAACATCAATGCACAAGGAGCACGCTTAGTCATAGCTACAAATAGCCTTGATATGAATGATGTTAACTTAGGTGACTCAATTGCCACTAATGGCATTTGTTTAACGGTCGTTGATTTTGATCAACACAGTTATAGCGCTGATGTTTCAAATGAAACTCTAAACCGCACTGGTTTTGCCCATTATAATGTTGGCATGCAAGTTAACTTAGAAAAAGCTATGTTGGCTAGCACCCGCTTTGGTGGCCACATGGTTTCAGGACATGTTGATGGCGTAAGTGAAGTATTATCAATTGTTAATAACGGCAATAGTATTGAATACTGGCTTTCTATGCCAAATGACTTGGCGCATTATATTTCTGAAAAAGGCTCTGTAACTATTGATGGCACAAGCTTGACGGTGAATGCATTAAGCGATAGTAGAAGTGAAGGTAAATTTAGATTGACCATAGTGCCGCACACAGTCAAAGAAACAATTTTTGCCCATTATAAAGTAGGAACTAAGGTTAATTTAGAAGTCGATTTAATTGCTCGTTATTTAGAACGTTTACTAACTAAAGAAAGTAGCTCTGATGTTGCTGTTCCTAAGTCAAACGTAACTGAATCTTTGCTACAAAAAGCAGGTTTTATTAAGTAAATAATTTACATTGGCAACAATCATTAACGCATATTATCAATAAGATATAAAAGAGAATCTAATGAATTTAAATACCCCACAAGAAATAATCGACGATATCGCTTTAGGTAAAATGGTTATTTTAATGGATGATGAAGACCGAGAAAATGAAGGTGATTTCATCATGGCAGCTGAAATGGTAACCCCTGAAGCAATTAACTTTATGGCAACTCATGGTCGTGGCCTTATTTGTATGCCAATGACGTTAGAAAAATGTCAGCAATTAAAACTGCCTTTGATGGTTGAAAAAAATGATGCTCAGTTTAGCACCAATTTTACTGTGTCTATTGAGGCTGCTACCGGTGTTACCACAGGTATTTCAGCTGGCGACCGAGCAACTACAGTACTTGCTGCTGTTGCCAAAAATGCAACGCATTTAAATATCGTACAACCAGGGCACATTTTTCCGCTAATAGCTAAAGATGGCGGGGTACTTAATCGTGCTGGCCATACTGAAGCCGGAGTTGATTTAGCGCGTATGGCAAACCTTGAGCCAGCAGCGGTTATTGTTGAAATTCTCAATGAAGATGGCACTATGGCGCGCCGCCCAGACTTAGAAATCATCGCTCAAAAGCATGATATAAAAATGGGAACTATTGCTGATTTAATTGAATTTAGAAACGAAACAGAAACTACTATTGAACGTATCTCGCAATGTAAATTACCAACAGCATTTGGTGAGTTCGATTTAACCATTTTTAAAGATACTATTGATGGGCAAGCTCATTTCGCCTTAACTAAAGGTGAAATTAAGGCTGATGAACCAACCTTAGTGCGCGTGCATTTAGAAAATACCTTTAGAGACTTATTATTTAGCCAACGCGAAAGTGTGGCTAAGTGGCCAATGGCAAATGCTTTAGAAAAAATTGGTAAAGAAGGTGGGGTTTTAGTTTTATTAGGCAAACATGAATCACCAATGGAGCTTATTAACTTAGTTGAGAAATACGCTAAAATTGATGCTGGCGAAACAGTAAAAGAAGTCAGTCGTCATGTTGGCTCACGTAATGTTGGTGTTGGCTCTCAAATATTATCTAATTTAGGTGTGAGCAAAATGCGTTTATTAAGTTCACAAACTAAGTACCATTCATTGTCCGGTTTTGGTTTAGAAGTAGTTGAGTATATTGCGGAATAAGTAGTAAGCAGAAAATTTTCTTTTATAATGAAAGAAAAAAAGCTATTGTTGGGTCTTGTTTGTTGGAATACAGATGAGATGCAACCATAGTGTTTACAAGTAGTAAGTATTGATGAAATTAGCGCAAAACAAAATCGTAGTTATTTTGCTAATGCTTGTCGCCTTTATAGGTCAAGCAATGGCGAGTGTAGCTGTGCCTTGCGCTCATGAATCAATGATGAATACTAGTATGTCTATGATGACCCATGAAAGTATGACTAATATGAATCATGCCGAAATGATGTCTGGCAGTATCGAGCAATCTGATAATCAAGCTACAAAAATGGATTGCTGCCAAGAACAGTGCAAGTGCCCAATGAATGGCTGTGTTAGTCTTTCTTTATTCGTTAACGCTAACCCTAGTTTTAATTACGGCGCTATTACACAACAGAAAATATCTCAATTACCTTCTTTACATCAGCCCCAAGTAAACGCTTCTTTATATCGTCCACCTATTTCGTAACTTCTTGGCACTATTGTGCCTAAAATTCCTTATGTTTATTTGTAAACATGGCTTTAGCTTAATTTACATGAAATGAATTATCCGCCACTCTTGTGGTGTATTCTTGAGAATGAAGTATGAAAAAAATTAACTCCCTAGTGGTATTTACCGCTTTATTGATCCCGTTTATTGCAAGTTATAGTGGGGCGGAACAATCGTCATTAAGCTTTGTCCAAGCGGTGAATATGGCAAAAAAAAATGATCCTTGGCTTGATGGTAGCCGCCATAAACAACAATCTTTAGAGTTGATGAGTTATGCTGCCAATACTCAGCCAGATCCTAAAGTATCCATTGCCTTAGCAAATTTACCCATTGACGGCTTTGATTTCGGCCAAGAAGCTATGACTCAATTTAAAGTGGGTGTTTCGCAAATGTTTGCTCGTGGAGATAGTCTTGCCATTAAAAATAAACAGTATCAACTGCAGTCGCAGCAACACCCGCTGAAACGACAAGACCGACAGCATAAAATCTCGGTAACCGTTGGTAGTTTATGGCTTGATTTACATAGAGTGCAACAAAGTATCCGTTTGATTGAGCAGAGCAGAGGCTTGTTTGAGCAACTAAGTCAGTTAGCTGAAGCTAGTTACGGTAGTGGTTTAGGGAAAACAAGGCAACACGATATTGTCCGCGCACAGCTTGAATTAACTCGATTAGAAGATAGATTAAACCAACTAAAATTAGAACAAAACCGTTATCAGGGTATGTTAGGTCAATGGTTAAGTAACTATTCTGTTGATGGCAGTTCATTAGCGTCTCCATACTCAACCAATAGTTTAACTGTGATGACTGTTAGCAATGTGTTACCGCAATTAGATCTAACTAGAGAGTCGATAATATACGATGCTGAACAGTTGCGAGCAGAGCAACTCGCTTTAATCTTAGCTGAGCATCCATCGGTATTAGCTATCGATAAAATGATTGCGGCTACGAGCAAGAACATTGATTTAGCTGAGCAAAAATATCAACCACAGTGGGGCGTTAATGCCAGTTACGGTTATCGTGCCGATGATAATATGGGCAATAGTCGTGCAGATTTTTTCTCAGTTAGCGTTGTATTTGATGTACCTTTATTCACTGATAACAAACAAGATAATGAAGTTAAATCGGCGATATCTCAAACGCAAGCCATTAAAACAGAGAAGTTGTTGTTAATTCGTCAATTGATGTCCGCTTTTGTTAGTGCTAAGGGCAGATTGTTACAGTTAAATGAGCGACATATTTTATATCAGAAAAAATTATTGCCACAAATCCATGACCAAGCGCAAGCATCTTTGACTGCATATACCAATGATGATGGCAATTTTGCTGAAGTGGTTCGCGCTCGTATTGCGGAACTTAATGCCCAAATCGATTTTTTAGCGATTAATGTGCAACAGCAAAAAATCATCTTAGAAATTAATTACCTTTTTGTTGGCTCAACAACTCAAGCTCAAGTGGGGGAATCATAATGAGAAAACAAATGAATTCAAATGAAAAAATGCTAGCTATAGGCATCAGTGTTGGCTTAGCTATTGGTCTTGCTGTTAGTACGTTCTTTCTAAATTCAGGGATAAACGAGAAATCAATTACAAGTAAAACTGCAGAAAAACAGCCTATGTATTGGGTTGCACCTATGGATGCTAATTATAAGCGTGATAAACCGGGAAAATCTCCTATGGGCATGGATTTAGTGCCAGTGTATGAAGATACTGGTGGGGGAGTAGATGAAGGCCCCGGAACTATTCGTATTTCAGCAAATGTTGTTAATAATTTAGGTGTTCGCACGGTTACTGCGCAATATAAGTCTTTGCATAATCAAATAAATACTGTGGGCTATGTCACTTATGATGAAGATAAACTTGTGCATATTCATCCAAGAGTTGATGGTTGGGTTGATAAGCTTTATGTGAAAACGGTTGGCGCAAGGGTTAAAAAAGGCCAACCATTATATGACATTTACTCTCCTGAATTAGTGAATGCTCAGGAAGAGTATTTACTGGCATTAGATCGCAATAACAAACGTTTAGTTAACGCAGCCCAAAACCGATTAGTGGCTTTGCAGTTGCCAAAAGCCGCTATAACAGCATTGAAAAAATCACGCAAGGTTCAACAAAATATCACTTTCTATGCGCCGCAAAATGGAGTGGTGGAAAATTTAAAGATTCGTGAAGGTTTTTTTGTAAAACCGGGGGCTACTTTAATGTCTATTGGTGACTTGTCAGAGATTTGGGTCGAAGCGGAAGTATTTGAGCGTCAAGCCGCAGAGGTCCATATCGGTACCAAGGTTACTATGCGCTTAGATTATTTACCCGGCAAAGAGTTTAATGGCAAGGTAGATTTTATTTATCCGACACTTGATGCCAAAACTCGCACGGTGAAAGTACGTTTACGTTTTGATAATCAATCAGGCGAATTCAAACCAAACATGTTCGCGCAAGTGGCTATTCATACCAGCGATGCTGCACAGGCTTTGCTTATTCCAAAAGAAGCGCTTATACGTACGGGTAATCAAGACAGAGTAGTACTGGCATTAGGCGGAGGCAGCTTTAAATCTATTGAGGTTACGGTTGGTCGTTTTGATAGTGAATCGGTAGAAATATTAGCAGGTTTGACTGAAGGAGAAGCAGTGGTGAGCTCAGCGCAATTCTTATTGGACTCAGAATCGAGTAAGTCATCTGATTTCATGCGCATGAATCATGAGTCGTCTATAGATGATGGCGTGATGAGTGATGATATGAGTATGGATATGTCAGAAGAAGTGATATCCGCAACTACAAGCGGCATTATTAATTCAGTAATGAGAGGTCATCGGATGGTCAATATTTCACGAGTTGCCATTGAAAAGTGGCAACGCCCTGCGGCAACGTTAGATTTTATGGTTGATGAAGCACTCAATATAAATGTTTTTAATCAAGGTGATGACATAGGTTTTACCTTTGAAATTCGTGGCGATGACTTTGTTATTATTAATGTAGCTCGTCCTTTAGAACGTCAAAAAACTGGTATGTCACAGCAAACCTCAGAAGAGGATCAATAACATGATTGCAGCAATTATTCGCTGGTCGGTTTACAATCGTTTTTTTGTGCTGCTGGCCACCTTTGTTTTCGTGGGGGTAGGTTTATATTCAATTAAAAACACCCCGATTGATGCCTTACCTGACTTATCCGATGTGCAGGTGATAATCAAAACAAGTTATCCCGGTCAAGCCCCGCAAGTGGTTGAAGATCAGGTAACGTATCCATTAACTACGGCAATGTTATCCGTTCCGGGGGCGACAACTGTTCGTGGTTTCTCCTTTTTTGGTGACTCATTCGTTTATGTGATTTTCAGTGATGATACCGACCTTTATTGGGCTCGTTCTAGAGTATTAGAATATCTTAGTCAAGTTGCCCCTCGATTACCTGCAAATGCTAAACCGCAACTAGGCCCCGATGCGACCGGTGTGGGCTGGGTTTATTTGTATGCTTTAGTTGATAAAACTGGCCAGCATGATATTAGCCAGTTGCGTAGTATCCAAGATTGGTTTTTAAAATATGAATTACAAACCGTTAAAGGTGTATCAGAAGTTGCTGCGCTAGGCGGTATGATTAAGCAATATCAAGTAAGGGTCAATCCCGATAAATTACGTGCCTTTGGTATTCCGTTATCACTCATTCAAAATGCCATTAAACAAGGTAACCAGGAAATTGGTGCATCGGTGGTTGAAATGGCTGAAGCTGAATACATGGTTAGGGCTACCGGTTATATTAAAAGCGTTAGCGACTTAGAAAATATCCCCCTTGGCGTCAATGAAAATGGTACACCTTTATTACTCAAAGATGTTGCTGATATTGGTACCGGCCCACAAATGCGCCGTGGTATTGCCGAGCTTAATGGGATGGGTGAAGTTGTTGGCGGCATTATTGTTATGCGCTTTGGTGAAAATGCCCAAGAAGTGATTGATGGCGTAAAAGCGAAGTTAGAACAATTAAAACAAGGTTTACCCGATGGAGTTGAAATTGTCACCGTTTATGATCGCTCGGCACTTATTGAGCGCGCGGTTGATAATTTATCTGAAAAATTGATTGAAGAATTCATTGTTGTTGCGCTAGTTTGTGTGATTTTCTTATTTCATATTCGTTCATCTTTGGTGGCGGTATTTACGCTACCTGTAGGTATTTTAGTTGCCTTCTCTATCATGCATTGGCAAGGGCTTAACGCAAATATTATGTCGCTTGGTGGTATCGCCATTGCGATAGGGGCGATGACTGATGGTGCCATAGTGATGATTGAAAACATGCATAAACACATGGAGCGCCTTACTTCTCAAGGAAAGGCATTAACCGATAAAAACCGTTGGCAAATTGTGATTGATTCCGCAACCGAAGTGGGGCCTGCTTTATTTTTTAGCTTATTGATTATTACCATTAGTTTTGTGCCGGTATTTACGCTTGAAGCACAAGAAGGTCGAATGTTTTCGCCGTTAGCTTTTACTAAAACCTATGCTATGGCGGCTTCTGCAGCATTAGCGATAACATTGGTGCCCGTACTGATGGGGTGCTTTATTCGTGGCAAAGTCCTTCCAGAGCAAAAAAATCCAGTAAATCGATTATTAACCATGGTTTATATGCCAGCGCTTAAAGTAGTGTTAAGTTTTCCAAAAAGCACCTTAGTAGCGGCATTAATGTTTCTTGCTGTTGGCCTTTGGCCGTTAGATAAAATAGGCAGTGAGTTTATTCCACCGCTTGATGAAGGTGATTTGATGTATATGCCAACCACTTATCCGGGAATTTCTATTGGAAAAGCAAGGCAGCTATTACAGCAAACGGACAAATTAATTTATACCGTACCTGAGGTTAAAACGGTCTTTGGTAAAATTGGTCGTGCAGAAACAGCAACCGATCCTGCGCCAATTACTATGATTGAAACCTTTATTCAATTTAAACCTAAAGATCAGTGGCGAGAAGGTGTCACTTTGGAGAGTTTGAAGAAAGAGTTAGATAGCTTAGTTAAACTACCCGGAATAACCAATGCTTGGGTAATGCCAATTAAAACTCGAATAGATATGTTAGCCACCGGCATTAAAACGCCAGTGGGCATTAAAATATCGGGGCCAAAGTTGGACGTTATTCAACAAATTGGTCAACAATTAGAAGTGATCTTAAAAGATGTTGAAGGTACCGCTTCAGTATATTCAGAGCGAGTTGCCGCTGGTCGGTACATTAAAGTGGATATTCAGCGGGGGAAAGCGGCACGTTATGGCTTAAATATCAGTGAAATACAGCAAGTGATCGCGACGGCTATTGGTGGTATGAATGTTACGCAAACCGTTGAAGGGCTCGAACGTTATCCGGTTAATCTTAGGTACCCACAAGATTATCGTGACTCTCCAGAGCAGCTGTCGTTATTGCCCATCGTTACTCCCAATGGCCAACGTATTTCATTAGGTGACGTTGCTAATATTATTATTGAAGATGGACCGCCAGGGATAAAATCAGAAAATGCTCGATTAATTGGTTGGGCGTTTATTGATATTGAAGGGGTGGATGTTGGTAGTTATGTTGAATATGCACAAGTTATTGTCAGAGAACAGCTAGATTTACCCCCAGGTTATTCAATCGCTTGGGCTGGACAGTATGAATACATGCAACGGGCCAAAGATAAACTCACTTATGTGGTGCCATTAACGTTGGCGATCATTATTATTTTGCTATATATCAATTTTAGGAATGTCATTGAAGTGATGATGATCATGGGCACAGTGCCACTAGCTATGGTCGGCAGTATTTGGTTAATGTACCTTGAAGGTTTTAACTTTTCGGTAGCCGTAGGTGTTGGTTTTATTGCCCTTGCTGGCGTTGCTGTTGAAATTGGTGTCATTATGTTGGTCTATCTCAATCAGTCTTATAATGAGCTATTAACCGAACACCAAGAAAAGGGCATAATAACAACGAAGGAAGATATTTTTAACGCGGTATTGCATGGTGCCGGGATGAGAGTACGCCCCGTTATGATGACTGCTTCAACCATTGTCATTGGTTTATTACCTATATTATATGGGACTGGGACGGGCTCTGAAGTGATGAGTCGAATTGCCGCACCTATGGTGGGTGGCATGGGTAGCGCGGTAATTTTAACCTTGTTAGTCTTACCGGCGCTTTATTATTTATGGCGCGTTAATACCATGACTAAGTAGAACCGAAATTAAAGGAGGTTAGTGAATAATGTCGTGGCATAGAACTAGTCGAAAATATCATAAATGGCTAATGCTTTTTGTGGGTTTACAGTTTGTGATTTGGTCAATATCTGGTACCTACATGGTTATTCTGGATATTGATTATATCCACGGTGATACCTTAGTAACGGACAAGCAAATATCTTTGAAAAGTGGGCAAGTTAATTACTCCATGGCAAAGCTCTATATTGAATACCCTAAAGCTAAAAATGTTGAATTAACCAATATGCTTGATACTGCGGTTTACCGTTTCAAGGACAGTGAAAATAAGTACTTACTTAGCGCTGATACGGGTAAATCACTTTTACCCCTTAGTGAAGCTGATGCGGTGAAAGTTGCTAAATACCTGTATGAAGATGCAAATGTTGCAATAAGCCAAGTTAGCCTGATTAGTGAAAATCCTCCTTTCGAATTAAGCGCTAGGCATTTGCCTGTATGGCGAATTGATTTTGATGACTTTGCCAGCCCAAGTTTTTATATCAGCGTGAATTCAGGAGAATTAGTCACAAAACGTCATACTTATTGGCGCTTATTTGATTGGATGTTTAGTTTTCATGTAATGGATTATGTCGAAGAAGATCCTAGTAATAAATTGCTACTTTTAGTTTCTATATTCGCGTTAATTGCTAGTTTATTTGGTGTTGTACTGACTTATTTTAGAGTACTTAAACCAAAGAAAAGGAGAGCAGTATGAAGTTAATAAAATCCTTACATAAATGGCTGTCAGTACTTGTTGCACTTCAATTATTAGTTTGGCTTGGCAGTGGCTTGTTTTTTAATTTGATGGATCATAGTAAAGCACGTGGTAACGAGTATCGCATAAAAGCTCCAGAGTCCGTAGCTATTGAACATGAAAGGTTATTGGAGCCAAGTGTATTGCTAAAGCGGCAAACAAAAAATGTAAATTCGATTAAGCAGATTAAGTTACTAGATCAACCTTATTATTTACTCAATCATAGCAGGGGTTTATATGATCACTTTTATAATGAGTACACGCTTCTCAATGCCCATACGGGGAAGTTAAAAGTTATTGATGATGTTATGGCTACCAAGCTTGCTCAGCAGACTTATGGTGGCAATGCAGCTATTAGTTCTAGTAATAAAATATCATCACCGTTTGATGACTTTCCTAAAGAAAAAAATGCCGCTTGGCAGATAAATTTTGATGATGAGCTAAATACCAGTGTTTATATTGATGCCAGTTCAGGTCGATTAGTTGGGCATAGTAATGATGATAAACGTTTTGCCGATTTTTTCTTTATGTTGCACTTTATGGATTATGGTACCGTTGGTGGTTTCAATAATTGGCAAATTATCTTCTTTGCTTTGTTAACGTTACTTTTCTGCATAACTGGTTTTATTTGGACTTTGGAGTTATTAATAGAAGGGCGTTATAAAACTAGTAGGGAGAGTTAGGTAAAGATGCTTAGGAATAATAATGAGGTAGGGGATTAATAAAGTACTAGAAACAAAAAAGCGAAGAAAGAGTTTAACTCATTCTTCGCTTTTTTAGCTTATAAGCTAAAACTTATACGGCTAGAACGTTTTCTGCTTCAGGGCCTTTTTGACCTTGTTTAACAGTGAACGTAACTGCTTGACCGTCAGTAAGAGTACGGAAGCCGTCTCCTGTGATCGCGCTGAAGTGAACAAACACGTCAGGACCATTTTCTTGCTCAATAAAACCGAAACCTTTAGTTTCGTTGAAAAATTTAACTTTACCAGTAACTGTATCAGACATACTTACATTTTCCCGTATTCATAAAAATAATATTAATGTGGTATTTTTCTGTTGAAATAATTTCAACAGTATTTTATACCGTTTTTACCCGAGTAAATGCCCTCTACCATAAGTAGTACAGGAAGAGGAAGGAAACAAACCATATTCGTAACAAAGCGTATTTGGAACAAACAATCAGTCTGCATTGCCTAAATCCGTTTGTTAAAAATATTCAAATACATAGTACCTGATAAATCTAAAACAAAAGTTAGTATCAACCTTCATCTGCAACGCAAGAACTCAACGCAAAAGAAGCATAGCACAGGTATTTTTAATTTGCTTTATAAAAAGTTGAAATAGTTCAATAATATTTAACAGAGCTTTGAGTTATTAGTTACGAGGACACTAAACTAAGTGTTTTCGTAACCCGAAACTTTTCTTGTTCGTAACTTTGCTTACGTAAATTACCTTTGTTATAGCGCCGCAATTTGCGCTTTTTGTTCGAGCATTTTTTCTAGTGCAGATTCAGCCTCACTCAATTTAGCTTTCTCTTTCTCTATAATCGCTGCAGGCGCTTTGCCCACAAAGTTTTCATTACTTAGCTTGCCACGAGTTTTTGCTGCATCTTTTTCTAATTTATCAATAGCTTTATCTAAGCGGGCTAATTCAGCTTCTTTGTCAATTAACCCTGCCATAGGAATTAATACTGACAATTCACCTACTAGCGCAGATGCAGAAGCAGGCCCTTGTTTATCATCAGCTAATGTTTTGATGCTTTCAAGTTTTGCCAGAGAACTTAAAAATTGCTCATTTTCAGCCAAACGACGTTGATCATTCTCGTTTACATTTTTAAGTAGCACAGGTAATGCTATGCTTGGCGAAATATCCATTTCACCACGGATATTTCGAATGGCGACAACAAACTGTTTAACCCATTCTAAATCGTCTATAGCTTGTTGATCACAATTGCTTTCATTAAACTGCGGGAATGCTTGCACCATAATGGAGTTACCCGCTTTAGCGTCATCTATTTGATAAGCGCTAAGTGGCTGTACACGTTGCCAAATGGTTTCAGTAATAAATGGCATAATTGGATGCATTAATCGCAATAAACCCTCTAATACATTAACTAAAGTATGACGAGTACCACGTTGCTGCGCTTCATTCCCTTTGAATAATACTGGTTTAGTTAACTCTAAATACCAATCGCAAAACTGATTCCAAGTGAATTCATATAAGGCTTGTGAAGCTAAATCAAAACGGAATGTATCAAACGCTTCATGCACCGTTTTAACTGTTTGCTCAAATTGACCGATGATCCAACGATCTGCTAATGAAAGCTCTATTTCTGCATCGGCGCTCTGTCCACAGTCAAACTCTTCCGTATTCATCAATACATAACGACTCGCATTCCATAACTTGTTAGTAAAGTTACGGTATCCTTCAAGGCGTTTCATATCCCAGCTAATATCACGACCAGTAGTCGCAACTGAGGTTAAAGTGAAACGCAGGGCATCAGTGCCATGTGCCTCAATACCATTAGGGAATTCTTTTTTAGTCAGTTTGTCGATTTTTTTAGCAAGCTTTGGCTGCATCATGTTGCCAGTACGTTTTGCTAATAAATCTTCTAAAGAAATACCATCAATCATATCTAAAGGGTCGATAACATTGCCTTTAGATTTACTCATCTTGTCGCCATTTTCATCGCGTATAAGACCGGTCATATAAATCTTTTTAAATGGAATTTGTGCTTTGCCGTTTTCATCTTTGTTAAAGTGCATGGTCATCATGATCATACGTGCAACCCAGAAGAAAATAATATCAAAACCCGTGACCAATACATCGGTAGGGTGGAAAGTTTTTAAATCTTCAGTTTCCTTTGGCCAACCTAAGGTTGAGAAAGTCCAAAGGGCAGATGAAAACCAAGTATCGAGTACATCTTCATCTTGTCTAAGCTTGATATCGGCAGCAATATCATTGTTAGCGCGTACTTCTTCTATCGTGCGGCCAACATAGACTTTACCATTTTCGTCATACCAAGCAGGAATACGATGTCCCCACCACAATTGACGTGAAATACACCAGTCTTGAATATCTTTCATCCAAGAGAAATATAAATTTTCGTATTGCTTAGGTACAAATTCAATTTGACCGTCTTTTACTGCATCAACTGCAGGGCCTGCTAACCTTTCAACACGTACATACCATTGGTCAGTTAATAATGGCTCAATGATCACACCTGATCTATCGCCATACGGGGCAACCAAATCATGTTCTTTGACTTCAACTAATAAACCTAATTCATCAAATTTAGCAACAATAGCTTTACGCGCAACGAATCTGTCCATGCCGGCAAATTCACTGGGTAATTCAGAACTATAAGCATCACAAAGTTCACCTTTGGTATCGTATACTTCAGCGTTTGCTAAAATTGCAGCGTCTTTATCTAAAATATTAATTTGTGGTAAAGCGTGACGTTTGCCTACTTCATTATCGTTAAAATCATGAGCAGGAGTGATTTTTACACAACCTGTGCCCTTGTCCATATCGGCATGTTCATCGCCAACAATAGGAATTAAACGATTCACTAACGGTAGTAATATTTTTTTACCAATTAGGTCTTTGTAACGTGGATCTTCAGGATTAACCGCAACACCCGTATCACCTAACATGGTTTCAGGACGCGTCGTAGCTACGACTAAATAATCAAGACCGTCAGCCGTTTTAGCGCCATCAGCTAGTGGATAACGTAAATGCCACATGTGGCCTTTTTTATCTTTGTTTTCAACTTCTAAATCAGAAATAGCGGTGTGGAATTTTGGATCCCAGTTAACTAAGCGTTTACCGCGATAAATTAAGTCATCTTCAAAAAGTCTAACAAAAACTTCTTGTACGGCTTCCGACATACCTTCGTCCATAGTGAAGCGTTCACGGCTCCAATCAATAGAGTTACCTAAACGGCGCATTTGTTTGCCAATAGTACCGCCAGACTCCTCTTTCCATTGCCAAACTTTATCGATAAAAGCTTCTCGGCCATAATCATGGCGAGTTTTATCTTCTTCTGCTGCAATTTTGCGCTCAACAACCATTTGTGTGGCAATACCAGCGTGATCGCAACCTGTTTGCCACAAGGTGTTTTTACCTTGCATGCGTTGATAACGAATTAACGTGTCCATGATGGTTTGTTGAAAAGCATGACCCATGTGCAAAGAGCCAGTGACATTTGGCGGTGGAATGGCAATGCTGTAGCTGTCGCCTTCACCTGTTGGGCTGAAGTAACCTTGCCTTTCCCAGCTAGTATATAAAGATTGTTCAATGTCGGTTGGGTTGAATGTTTTTTCCATCATTTATCCGGTATATGTTTAAAGTTTTAATAGGTAAATTGTAGGTCTGCATGAGCGCAGCTCTACCCGACAATTGTCGGGTAGAGCTACGACCTACATTATTGTGGATTTTCCACAGTTTGATTGTCTACTTGAAAGCCCCATTGACGACAGGTTTTAAATCGTTCACGGGCTTGTTGTTTTAACGTTTCATCGCTAGGGACAAAATCAACGATGAGGCGAAATTGATTAGCAAAAGTTGGCACAGTCTCGGTCAGATTTATGAGTACTGGACGACGACTACGTGGTGCTTGGTAACTAATTTCAACGGCTGCACCCTGTTTAGGGCCTTCACCAACCAAATTATGAGGTACAAAACTATCACTATCAAACGCCCAAAGTAACTCATCTATTTGCTCTGCTACTTTTTGATCTTGTGTGTAGATAAATACGCGCTGATTTTGACGATAAAAGTGACTTGCTTGCAAACAGGCATGATAAAACGCTGAGCTAGTATCACTAGCGCCAGCGTTTTGTTTATCATCAGATAATATGTAAAACATTACTTGAGTTTGCATTTATATGATCTCTTATCATTTCTCGAAACTCGAAACTCGAAACTCGAAACTCGAAACTCGAATTACTCGCCTTGCTCTTGTCCTGCGCGGTTAAGCAGAAACTGCGTTAACATGCTCACAGGACGGCCTGTTGAGCCTTTATCTTTACCGCCGCTACGCCACGCAGTACCAGCAATATCTAAATGAGCCCAATGGTATTTTTTAGTAAAGCGCGATAGGAAACATGCTGCAGTAATAGTACCTGCGCCTTTACCACCTAGGTTTGTCATATCAGCGAATGGGCTTTCTAATTGTTCTTGGTAATCATCCCACAAAGGTAGGCGCCATGCTCTGTCACCACTTTGCTCTGATGCATTTAATAATTCATGGGCAAGCGGGTTATGAGTGCTTAGTAAACCTGTTGCGTGTTTACCTAAAGCAACAATAACGGCACCTGTTAAAGTGGCAACGTCAATTACGGCTTCTGGGTCGAAACGCTCAACATAAGTTAGTGCGTCACATAATACTAATCGACCTTCTGCATCTGTATTTAATACTTCAACTGTTTGACCCGACATCGTTGTAAGAATATCGCCAGGACGGTAGGCGTTACTGCTTGGCATATTCTCACAGCCAGCTAACACGCCAATGACATTAATGGGTAAATCTAATTCCGCTAAGGCATGCATCGCGCCTAACACACCTGCTGCACCACCCATATCATACTTCATTTCATCCATGCCAGCGCCAGGCTTCAATGAAATTCCGCCACTGTCAAAAGTAAGCCCTTTGCCTACTAAAACTAGTGGTTTAGAATCATCATCAATGCCTTTATAAGTCATGATACTCATTAATGATTCATTAACAGAGCCACGACCAACAGCTAAATATGAGCCCATACCAAGCTCTTCCATCTCTTGCTCACCAACAATGGTTGTTGTTACTTTATCGTATTCATGAGCTAAAATTTTTGCTTGTTCAGCCAAATAAGCAGGATTACAAATATTTGGCGGCATATTCGCGACATTTTTACAGGTTGTAATGCCTTCAGAAATTGCCAAAGCATGTTTAATAGCTCGCTCTCCAATAGGCAATTCACGACGAGTAGGTACGTTAAATACTATTTTTCGTAGCGGTCTACGTGGCTCTTCTTTGCGAGTTTTTAAACTATTGAAACTGTATAATCCATCCTGGGTCGCTTCAACGGCTTGGCGAACTTTCCAGTAGGTATCGCGACCTTTTACATGTAATTCAGATAAGAAACAAACGGCTTCCATTGAACCTGTTTCATTTAAGGTATTAATGGCTTTGTTAATTATTTGGCGATATTGGCGCTCATCAAGCTCACGCTCTTTACCACAACCGACCAATAAAACACGTTCGCTTAAAATATTTGGTACATGATGTAATAACAACATCTGACCTGATTTACCTTCTAAATCGCCTTTACGCAAAAGGTTGCTAATATAGCCTTCACTAATTTCATCAAGCTGCTCAGCTGTTGCACTTAAACGACGAGGTTCAAATACACCAACAACTATACATGCACTACGTTGTTTTTCGGGGCTACCGCTTTTTATACTAAATTCCATGGAATTTCCTTTTGCATTACTTTTTTGATGATAAGTCAGACTATAACTTGCTAAAAATAGTAAAAAATAGCACTCTTGTCTATTCAACTGATAGCGCTAAGGGCTATAATTATAGCCGCATTAATTAAAGTTATTTAGTAATCGACTATATAGTTTAGTTATGAAAACGGCAAGTTTACTAGAAAAACTTGCTGATTGTCAGAAAAACACAGCTTTATAGGATCTTTTTGTGATCATTTTTCGTTATTTATTAAAAGAAGTGGCTAAAACGCAGTTAGCAGTATTTTTAGTGTTGATGACCATTTTTATTAGCCAAAAATTTGTTCGGGTGTTAGGTGATGCCTCTGAAGGAAGCATTCCTGGGCAGATGGTGATGATTTTTATTGCGCTTAAAATTCCTGACTTAGCGGGTATGATGTTGCCATTGAGCTTGTTTTTAGGCATATTGTTAGCTTACGGGCGCATTTATGCTGACAGCGAAATGACTGTGCTACATGCTTGCGGCGTAAGTGAATGGTACGTAGTTAGAGTCACTTTAGTTCTTGCTTTTGTTACGGCTATTTTTACGGGTGTTTTCACCTTATATTTGGCGCCAATGGCATCTGAGTACCAATATCAGGTAAAAGACAAGCTGGCCGCTGATTCAGGTTTAAGTTCATTGGTTGCAGGACGATTTCAAAAAACAGGTAATGAAAATGCAGTCATATTTATCCATGATAAAAATCGTGATGATAATAGTTTTAATAAGGTCTTTGTTGCTCAACTGCCTGATGAGAATCATAGTGAAGAAAGCATTATCAATTCAAGTTTGGTTTATGCTAAAAAAGGTCAGGTTTTTGAAGAAGAGTCAGGCTCTCAGCGCTTAGTACTGTCTGACGGGACGCGTTATCACAGTGATGCAGCAAATGGCGAATTTCAATCGGTTGCCTTTGATAAGTATTACATTCAAATTCAAGATCAAGAAGTTGAACAAAAGCATAGAAAACTAAGCGCTCTACCAACCCAACAACTGCTTAGCCCTACCGATGCAAAGTCAGCGGCTGAATACGGCGCTACTATTCAATGGCGAATAGCATTCCCTCTTGCATGTATTATTTTAACTTTTATTGCTGTGCCTTTAAGTGTGGTTAACCCTAGGCAGGGTAAATTTGCAAAAATGTTTCCTGCACTAATGTTATTTTTGGGCTATTTCTTATTGTTAACATCGATGCGTTCAGGTGTTGAACGCCAAGCTTTACCATCTAGCATCGGACTTTGGCCAATACATATCAGTGCCTTGTTTTTGGGTGTCATTTTTCTTATGAAAGAGCGTAGTAGTGGTCGAAAAATAAAAGCTAAACTACCCAATTTAAAGCGTAACCATTTAGGTGAAAATGAAGTTAAGAATGAAAGTGTTGGAGGTCAAGTATAATGCGGATATTGGATGTTTACATTGGTCGTATTATCGCATCAACAACTTTTTTAACTTTAGCTGTTTTTGTTAGTGTTAGTGGCATCATTAAATTTGTAGAGCAAATGCGCGCAGTAGGTCGAGGTAATTATGATTTAGCGCATGCCGCGCTTTATGTGCTTTACGCTATTCCTAGAGATATAGAAGTTTTTTTCCCTATGTCGGCATTAATTGGCGGTTTAATCGGTATTGGTATGTTGGCCAGTAATAGTGAGTTAGTGGTAATGCAGGCGGCGGGATTATCACGATTAGATATCATTAAATCAGTGATGAAAACTGCAATTTTGCTCATCATGTTTTCTATGGCTGTAGGGGAGTGGTTAGCCCCGAATGGCGAAGCTAGAGCAAGAGAAATTCGCGCTCAAGCAATATCAGGTGGTAGTTTAATCTCAGCAAAAAATGGCGTTTGGGCAAAAGATGGTGACTACTTTGTTAATATTGGCGAAGTATTAGAGCAAGGGCAGTTAAAGAAGATTCAAGTTTATCGTTTTAATGATGAATTAAAACTTGATAGTTGGCTTAGTGCAGAAACAGCCGTTTACCAAGATAAGGTGTGGTTATTATCAAATGTTGTTAATACCCAGTTCGTTGATAATGTAATAACAACTCACAAAGCCGATTTTCAGGTTTGGCACTCATCATTAACACCGAGTAAATTAGGTGTAGTAACGGTTACACCGGAGTCTTTATCTATACGTGGATTACTTGATTATTTAGATTATTTGAACGCTAATGCACAAGATCCAAGTCGCTATCAGTTAGCTTTTTGGCGGAAACTTATGCAGCCTGTAACTGTTGCTGTAATGCTGTTAGTTGCACTATCGTTTATTTTTGGACCACTGCGCTCTGTTTCTATGGGGGCGCGAATTATGATGGGTGTTGTGACTGGGATTTTATTTTTTGTTTCTAATGAAGTGCTTGGCTCATTGAGTTTAGTGTATCAATTCCCACCTATAATAGGCGCAATTTCACCAAGCTTATTATTTGTGAGTGTTGCTTGGTATTTTATGAATAAGAAAATATCATGACGATAGTGACGAGCTAATAGTTACGGGTATCGAGTTAATAGTTTTTAAGACAGCATACTGATAGTGTGCTGTCACCCTCAATTCCAATTCCAATTCCAATTCCAACTCGTAACTTTGAACTTAAAACCTTTATAATCTACCCTTATTTTCCTCTAACGACAAAACGACGATTTCGGTATTTGTTAACCTGTCTTGCAAGCTAAGTTTGTTTTTTCGATCAAATATCACGGTTAAATTACCTAACCCAAGCAAGGTGGGTAATAAACGCTTTAACCCCTTAACCTTGCTTATACGAGTACCGTCTTGATTCTGCAATCGTAATCGCCATGCTTTCATACCTAAAGTTTGACCACTTTTGGCCCAGAAGAAAATAAAGAAAAAGCTGACCCAAGACAGCTTCCAAAATTCATTAGGCCATTTCAACCAATAGGTATTGGCAATTGTATCTGAAAAGTGTTGCTCGCCTTGCATGGTGTATAAACCAAAATAATGCCCTAAATATATTAATAAAAATGACACAGCACCAGCCACCATATAAACGGCAATAGAAATAAGAACGTCATATACCCAAGAGCCAAAACGGCGGCGAAATCCTGCTCTAGGAAATTGTTCTTGTGGGTGCTTAATCATAAAATGCTCGTCATACAGTGGAAAATCTGCGCTAGTCTAACAAAATTTAGATAACAAAAAGCAAGAGAATTCATTTTTGCATTAATTTTAACCAAGCTAGATTATTCATAAGCCACCTTTTTCGATATAGCCAGTTTAATTTAGCTTTTACGTGATTAAACTAGTAATCAGGATGATGATAACTGTTCGTTCAGTATTTTGTTTAAATAAGCAACATTCAAGCTACTCACTCGATAAAAACACTTGTCAACTAAGCTTTTTCTCGTATAATGCCAAACTCTTCTTGAGCGTGATTAGAATACTCTGTGTTGCTAAAATGATAGGCACTACAGATTTGTAAAGAGCGTCATCGACGTGAGTTTTTATAAGTATTTTAAATGTAAGTTAATCGTGGCAACATGATTACCGAGATGAATAGTAAAATGTTGCAAAGTTATTTGGATAGATTCAGAAAACTTTGCAAAGCTTAAACTGCTTGAATTCCTTTGCCGCAGTGGTGGAATTGGTAGACACGCCGGATTCAAAAAAAAACAACGTGCGTAGACGTAACCGTTTGAATTAAAAGTAAAATGTGATGTGTTTTGCGTTGTGAAGTTTTGCGAAGAATATTGATAAATATAAATGAATTTTATAAAGCTATTTGCTGAGTAATTTTATAAAATCTTATTATAGATTTGAAAGTTTACCGGTGTGATTTAATTGGTATTCTTGGTTGATTCAAACCCCTTTGCATGGACAGCATAAATTTTGAAGATAAAACAATAGTAATGGCCGAGTGGTGGAATTGGTAGACACGCCGCATTCAAAATGCGGTTCTTTCGAGAGTGACGGTTCAAGTCCGTCCTCGGCTACCATT
>JAPYOP010000035.1:0-10399 GCA_029938115.1 Colwellia sp.
TTAGTAAACCATAAGGTGACGAAGATATATCATAACCTGTCATTCAATCAATCTATGTGTTCCTCAGTCAAATAATGGGAACACTTTCTCCTTTAAAATAAAACAGCTACCTTTGCGTTTGCATTATTTTGTTAAATCAATATTTATTTCATGTTGAATTTTTTATTATTAATGAATATTAACGGTAATTTCGGTTAACTTTCTAAATAACATTAAGTTTTTGTTGACTCTGTATCTCAGTACGTAGTTATTATTATATAGGTCCAATAATTTGAGCTTAATTAGAGATCATTTTGTATCTAGAAATCTCAAAAGGAAGATGTATGACAATAGGACAGTTAGCAAAAGCGATTGGAGTCAGTGTTGAAACAATTCGGTTTTATCATCGTCAAGGTTTACTCACTTTACCTATAAAACCCATTAGCGGTTTTAGAACGTATACTAATGAGCATGTTAGAAAATTAAAATTTATTATTAATGCTAAAGCGCTTGGATTTACTTTAAATGAAATAAATGAACTCGGTGATTTATCATCAGGGTGTAAGAATTTTTATGATTTAGCAAAAAGTAAATTGGATTACTTAGAAGCGGAAATAGTCACATTAAAAAGTACAGAGTTAAAAATTAAAAACATGATTGAAGATTGCTGTGTTGAATGTAATACCCAAGCTTGTTCAGTTATTGACGAATTATACAAATAAAAAGCAAATGAAAATGCTTATTTGAAATAAACATCATGATAACAATAAACAAAGAAGTACTTGAAGGTATTGATCTAGATTTATGTCAGCTTATGCTGAATGACATAGGGGCCTATGTTTTTGTTAAAGATGTAAATAAAAGATATGTTTATGCCAATGAATTAGCAGAAGAGTTATTTAAAGATCATTTCGGAAGTATTATTGGGTTAGCTGATAATGAATTGTTTGACCTTTCGGTTTCATCTGACATGCAGCGTAATGATGACAAAGTATTGAAATTTGGTGTACATATAAAAGAAACTGAAGTAAATATTATAAAAGCGACAGGTGAAAAAAGAGTTTACATTTCAGTGAAAAAACCCATTTATAACATTAACAATGATATTGTTGGCTTATTAGGGGTCTCTACAGATATCACTGAACAACATACACTTCAGCAAGAATTGAAGAGACAAGCCACTACCGATTATTTAACAGGTTTATATAATCGTCGATTTTTCTTTGAACTAACAGAAAAATCTTTTTCAGAATCAATTCGTCATAAGCGTCCTCTTTCATTGATCATGATAGACATTGATTTTTTTAAAAAAATCAATGATAAATATGGTCATCCCATTGGCGATATTATTATTGAATTTGTTGCTACAAAAGCAGGCTCGTTATTGCGAAAAGAAGATGCTATAGCGCGGGTAGGTGGTGAAGAATTCGCCATCTTATTGCCTAGTACAGATATAAATGCTGCCGAGTTAATTGCAAAAAAGATACGAACATCTATTGACGAATCATCTATTGAAGGTGAATGGAAAGGCTTTATAGAGCCTAAAGTAAGTGTTGGTGTTTCGATAATTTCACCAGAAGATAAAGAGTTCTACTCCTTATATAACCGAGCGGACAAAGCGCTTTATCAAGCTAAAAAAGACGGACGGAATACGGTTCGTATAATGACTAATGAGTAACTTTTCTGCTAATTCATCACTTCCTTTCGATGATTGTCTAACTATTTTATAATTACAGTTTTATCATTTTAAATCATCAGTTTTAGCTAAAAACTCAGCTTATTATAGAGTGAGTATTGATTGATCCATTGTCATAAAGTGGTAACCTACTCATGTTATAAATCAGCCAGTGAAAAGCATTTAAAAGAAAAATTATGACGATTAAAGTAGGAATTAACGGTTTTGGCCGTATGGGGCGTTTGATCTTGCGGGTAGCATTTGATTGGCCTGAAATTGAGTTTATTCAAATTAACGATGTGGCAGGTGATGCCGCAACTTTGGCGCATTTACTTAATTTTGATTCAATTCATGGACGTTGGCACTTTGAAGCACAAAGTGAGGTAAAGAGTAAAAAAAATGCCGATGACACAATAAACAATTGTCTAATGACTATTAACGAACAACCAATTTCGATGTCGCAAAATAGTGCTATAGGCGATACAGATTGGTCAATGTGCGATATTGTTATTGAAGCATCAGGCGTTATGCGTGACAAGGCTAAGCTTCAAGCTTACTTTGATCAAGGCGTTAAAAAGGTGTTAGTAACAGCGCCAATGAAAGTATCAGGATCTGAAAATGAGCAAGATATTGTGAATATCGTTATGGGTGTTAATCAGCATTTATATAATGCTGAGCAACACAGCATAGTTACAGCCGCCTCCTGCACCACAAATTGCTTAGCCCCAGTGGTAAAAGTACTGCAAGACAATATAGGTATAAAACACGGCAGTATGACCACTATTCATAATATTACCAACACGCAAACTATTTTAGATGCACCTCATAAGGATTTACGACGTGCCCGAGCTTGTGGGCAATCATTAATTCCAACTACAACGGGGTCTGCCAAAGCTATCACTGATATATTTCCTGAATTGAAGGGCAAACTTAATGGTCATGCCGTACGTGTGCCTTTAGCTAATGCATCAATAACTGATTGTGTTTTTGAAATGAACAGTAAAGTAACGGTGAAATATATCAATCAGCTAATGGCAACGGCTGCCCAAGGTGAATTGAAAGGTGTTTTAGGCTATGAAGAACGTCCTTTAGTCTCAGTAGATTATAAAACGGATCCCCGATCTGTCGTTGTTGATGCATTATCAACTATGGTTGTTAATGATACTCAGCTAAAAATGTACCTTTGGTATGACAATGAGTGGGGCTATGCTAATCGCAGTGCCGAATTAATGAAATTAATTGCCTTAAGTTGAAGTCTACTCTGAACTTGCCTAAGGGTTGAATGGTGGGAAAACGGACAAAAGCAGATGAATAGATATAATCCAATTAGCAAACTCCCATTAGCCATCAAGCAATATCTTATAATAACGGGTAATTATTGGGTATTCACTCTAACTGATGGCGCATTGCGCATGTTGATATTGCTACACTTTTATCAACTAGGTTACGCTCCTTTAGCTCTGGCGATGCTTTTTGTTTTCTATGAAGTGTTTGGTGTTATTACTAACCTTGTTGGTGGTTGGTTAGGTGCCCGTATTGGCTTGAATAAAACTATGAATAGTGGTTTGTTTTTGCAAGTTTTTGCTTTGTTAATGCTTGCGATGCCAAACGAGCATTTGTCTGTTTTTTATTTAATGACGGCTCAAGCTTTATCTGGCATTGCAAAAGATCTTAATAAAATGAGTGCAAAAAGTAGCATTAAACTACTCGTTGCTAATGTGCCTGTGGACGAAAGTAAAAACTCGACACAAGAAAGGTTGTTTAAATGGGTGGCATTAATTACTGGCTCTAAAAACACCTTAAAGGGAGTAGGTTTTTTTCTTGGCGGGTATTTATTAACAACAGTCGGGTTTCAAGGGGCGGTATTATTTCTAGCCGTTATACTCACTTTAGTGGCAGTATTTAGCGTAGTTTTACTCAAAAATGATTTTGGTAAGGCTAAATTTAAGCCTAAGTTTAGCGATGTTTTCTCCAGTAGTTCCTCATTGAACTATCTTGCAGCGGCACGGTTGTGTCTATTTGCATCACGTGATGTTTGGTTTGTTATTGCCTTACCGGTATACCTAGCTAGCCAACTAAACTGGAGCCATCAAAGTATAGGTGCTTTTTTTGCCTTATGGATCATTGCTTATGGTCTAGTGCAAGCTTACGCACCGGCATTGTTTAGCCGAACAAAAAGCCTTAATAACAAAGAAAAATCAACAGAAGTTAACGGGCGGTTAGTTGCTACTTGGTGCTCTATTTTAGCTGCAGTAACATTCGCTTTATTGATCAGTTTACATTTTACTCAGCAAACTGAAATCATCTTAATATTTGGCTTGTTTATTTTTGGTAGCGTTTTTGCCGTTAATTCTTCATTGCACAGTTATCTTATTGTTTCTATGGCAAAAGACGATGGCGTTTCGATGGATGTTGGTTTTTATTATACCGCTAACGCACTTGGCCGTTTATTAGGTACTATTCTTTCTGGCTTTCTATATCAAAGCTTCTATAAGAGTAATGATGGTTTACTCGTTTGTTTATTCGCTTCTTTCTTGTTGGTAATAGTCTCTGCCTATTTTATTAAACGTGTTTAGCTTTTAATTCACTCAACAAAAGTCTTATACTGGCACCATACTAATAATAAAATAGCTAAGGTCAGAATTTTTTGACAATAAAGTCACTTGCTAAATTTTTACTTATACTTTTTTCCTTTGTGATTAAAGTGAACCTTGTCGCTGCATTTCAAAGTGTAGAGGCCGGCGTTGTCGGTTTTGATGATGATGCGGTAAAAATTGAAAAGCTAATTGATAACAATGGCGCTTTAGCTAAATCAAAGTTGGAAAGCTATAAAGTACGCTTCAATGAATTGTCACTAAAACAAAAAATTATCTATCAAAACTTATTAACTGATATTTATATTCTACAATCACAATTCGATTTAGCGAAGCAAGCTGCCTCTGAGGGGTTAGCGTTTACATTAGAGCTCTCTGGTCCTACCTTATTAATTTCTGAGTTACTCTATAGCCGAGGTTTTTCGTATGAAAATATGGGCGAAATGGCTTTAGCGACTAAAGATTATGAAAGCGGTTTAGAGTTAGCTAATTCTCTTCATGACAATGTATTAATAGCAACAGGTTTGGTTAATTTGGGCGCTATTTATTATCTTACTGACCGTTATGAAAACTCCTTAACTGTGTTAAATGATGCTTACAATATTGCCAAACAAACTGACGATGAGGAGTTAAAGGGCTCGGTAAACTCTGAATTAGGTATTTTGTATGCTTATCTTGAAAGAGACGAGCAATCAAAGGTTTACTATCAGCAAGCTTATGAGCATTACAAAAATGCTAATAAGGGTATTGCTGCGTTGAATTCTTTGGCGAATATAGGAGTGAATCATTTAGTAAAAAAGGAATATGAACAAGCGATTACCATTTATGAAACTATTATTGATGAGTCGGATGGTGCTGCACCGAGTCAAATTATGTACACGACTTATTCGGGATTAGCTTGGGCAAACTTAAAGCAAAAAACGCCTAATCCTGAAGTGAGTTATCAGTATTTGTTATTGTCAAAACAATACATGGAAAACATTGAGCAATATGATATTAAATTTCAATATTATTTAGATGAAGCGTTTGTATTATTTGAACTTGAACGCTTTGATGAAGCTGTAGACAGCATTGCAACTGTTGAGGATATTCTTGCTGAGCAAATGCCTTTAGGGTTATTGAAAATGCAAGCGCGTATTAGCATCATTAACTTAAAATCTAAAACATATTTCAAGTTAGGTCATTACCAAAGGGCACATGACTTACAAGATCAGCGTCTGTCTTTAACACGAGTATTGCTGGATAAACAACATGTGCAATCTGTTGCTGAAATTCGATTAGCCTTAGAAGCGAAACAAGCCGATTTGCATAAACAAGTATTAGAAAACAAACAAAAATTGCAAGGTGTTGCATTAGCAGATGCAGAGGATAAGCAAGAGCAACAGAAGTTGTACTTGTTTTATATCGCAGTGATCGCGTTAATGTTTGCTTGGCTATTGGTTAAGTTGGTTCAAGGTCAACGTAAATTACATAAAGCGGCTAGTACAGATATGTTAACGGGGATTGCCAACCGTAGAAACCTGATGAAAAGTGGGCGGAAATTGCTGCACCGAGCAAAAATTAAAAAATCTGACTTCAGTGTAATCATGATTGATATTGACCACTTTAAAAAGGTTAATGATCAATTTGGTCATAGTGTTGGCGACCAAGTATTGAAAAAAGTTGTTGAGTTAGGTGATGAGTTTATGCGTAAAACGGATGTTTTTGGTCGTTTTGGTGGTGAAGAGTTTATTGTTTTTTTACCTAATACATCGACAGAGCAAGCCAAAATGGTCGCAGAGCGCTTTAGGAAATCAGTTGAGGAATACTCTTGGAACAGTATTGTAGATGCCACAGAAGCATTATTTTCTACCAGCATTAGTCTTGGTGTTGCGAGTAGTACAGAGACACATATTGATGATAAATATGAATTAACAGCATTAATCAATAAGGCTGATAGTTTACTTTATCAAGCTAAAGATCAAGGTCGAAATAAGGTGTGTAGCTAATGACTAGGTCATTCATATTATTAGTTTTATCAATTTTTAGTTTAATGCTTAATTTGTCTATTGCTGCGACCGTCGAAGAAGAGATAAGCACACCTTTAACTAAAGTGAGTGAGTTTAGTATTCGTCCAGACGTACTGACTTTAGTTGAACTATCAACAAACACACCAAATCAAAAACATACTTTTTCGAAAAAATTAAATGTTGATTTATCAACGCTGAATTATGGCGAGCAGTATTTGGTTTTATTGGCAAGAGCTCGAATAAAGCAATATGAAAAGAAACACCAAGCTGTTATTTCATTAATTGAGCAAGCAAAATTATTAAGAAAGCATATTGCTGAAAAGCAATTAAACACCCCCGTTTTTTCAAGTTCTTACCTAGTGCTTTCTAATAGTTATATTGCAGTTAAAGATTATGATAAAGCCTATCAAGCCAAAAAATCTTTTGTTGATGAGTATTATGATTACAGCGATGTAAAGCGTGAGGAAACAGTTAAACAGCTTACTAAAAAGTATGAAATTACCCATAAAATAGCAGCCAATAAGTTACTTGATAACCAAAATAAGCTAAAAGAATTGCGCATTGATGATGTTAACAGGCAACAACATGAGCAGCAGCGACAGTTTATTTTAATTATCTGTACTATTTTATTGTTTATCTTATTGTTTTTACGACAACTTAAAGTAAGAAAAAAATTAATACTTCTTACTCAAATAGACAGTTTGACGGGCTTGCTAAATAGAGCTGCTTTATTTAAAAAAGGAGAAAACCTAGTTCAAAGCGCTAGCAAAAACCAGCATGAATTAAGTTTTTTACTTTTTGATATTGACCATTTCAAATTAATAAATGACCGATATGGTCATCATGTGGGAGATCTTGTTTTAGAAAAAATAGCAAAATTAGTTGAAGAAACAATGCGGGCTCGTGATGTTTTTGCACGTTTAGGCGGGGAAGAGTTTGTTATTTTACTGCCTAATACTGATGTTGATAAAGCTAAGGCTATTGCAGTTCGTGTTATGGAAAAAATATCCTTGCACAATTTCGCTGAGCTTGGGGTTGATCACAACATTACCTTAAGCATTGGGGTTGCCAATTTTAATAATGCTAATGCTGGCTTTGATGACATTTTACATGCCGCTGATTTAGCTATGTATCAAGCGAAGGCATTAGGGCGTAACCAAATGGTGAGCTATAAAAGCATTGCTAAAGATCAAGAAAGACGTCAGCTCTAGTTTTTCAAGTTCACTTGAGTATTAAAATCATATAAGCTGTGTTTTATATCGTGATTATTTCAATTGTATTAATCAAATTTATAATAAAAATAAATCGCATTCACCTCTCAATACAGGTGTTTTCGATGCTAATGTTTACGGGAATAGGAAAATCATTTCATGTCTGATGTGCTCGAATATAGTCCAGACGGGGTAGAGCAAGTTCCCCTAAGACGTTTTACTGAAGAAGCTTATTTAAACTACTCTATGTACGTTATTATGGATAGAGCCTTGCCACATATTGGTGATGGCTTAAAACCTGTACAACGTCGCATAGTATATGCCATGTCAGAACTTGGCTTATCGGCTACCGCAAAGTATAAAAAATCAGCTCGTACCGTCGGTGATGTATTAGGTAAATTTCATCCTCATGGTGATAGTGCCTGTTATGAAGCCATGGTCTTAATGGCTCAACCTTTTTCGTATCGCTATCCGTTAGTTGATGGTCAAGGAAACTGGGGCGCACCGGATGATCCTAAATCGTTCGCGGCTATGCGTTATACCGAATCACGTTTATCAAAATTTAGTGAAGTTTTATTAGCTGAGTTAGGTCAAGGCACGGTTGATTGGGTGCCTAACTTTGATGGCACCATGAAAGAGCCGAAAACATTGCCAGCTCGTTTACCTCACATTATGTTAAATGGCATTACCGGTATTGCTGTTGGTATGGCAACCGATATTCCGCCGCACAATGTCAGAGAAATTGCAGCTGCCTGTGTACATTTAATTGACCAACCAAAAGCAGAAGTTGCTGATTTATTAGAGTTTGTTAAAGGACCTGATTACCCAACTGATGCTGAAATAATCACGCCAAAAGCAGATATTGAGAAAATTTACCAAACAGGGCGTGGCAGCATTAGGATGCGCGCAGTTTATGACGTTGAGCAAGGTGATATTGTTATTACCGCTTTACCTCATCAAGCCTCGGGTGGCAAAATATTAGAACAAATTGCTGGACAAATGACGGCCAAGAAATTGCCTATGGTGGTTGATCTTCGTGATGAGTCTGATCATGAAAATCCGGTACGTTTAATTATTATGCCTCGCTCAAATCGTGTTGATATTGAGCAATTGATGCAGCATTTATTTGCCAGTACTGATTTAGAAAAAAGCTATCGCGTTAATATCAACATGATTGGCCTAGACAATCGCCCAGCAGTTAAAAATCTGCGAGAAATATTAACTGAGTGGCTTGAATATCGCCGTGAAACCGTGCGCCGGCGTTTGCAATATCGTTTAGATAAAGTGCTTGCTCGTTTACATCTTTTAGATGGATTATTAGTTGCTTATTTAAACATTGATGAAGTCATTGAAATCATCCGAGGCTATGACGACCCCAAAGCCGAGTTAATGTCTCGTTTTGCTTTATCTGAACTACAAGCGCATGCAATTTTAGAAATTAAATTAAGACAACTGGCAAAATTAGAAGAAGTAAAAATTCGTGCTGAACAGGATGAACTGCACATAGAACAAGAGTATTTAGAGAAAATTCTTAACTCAAAAGCGCGCATGAGCACGTTGATGAAGAAAGAGATCCTTGCCGCTGCTAAAGAGTATGGGGATGATCGCCGTTCTCAATTAGTAGAACGTAGTGAATCAAAAGCATTGACCGAAAAAGATCTTGTACCAAGTGAACCGGTAACGGTTGTGGTATCAGATAAAGGCTGGGCACGTTGTGCTAAAGGCCATGATATTGATGCGACCGCATTAAGTTATAAAGCAGGTGACAGTTATTTATGCTCAGCCAAAGGTCGCAGTAATCGCCCCGTTGCCTTTATAGATTCATCAGGTCGAGCTTTTACAACGGATGCTCATACCTTACCAACAGCACGAAGCCAAGGTGAACCATTAACCGGACGCTTTAATTTATCTACCGGTGAAAACTTTGTTCATTGTGTTATGGCTAACGACGATGCCAAATACCTATTAGTAAGTGATGCCGGTTATGGTTTTGTTAGTTGCTTTGGCGATATGATCAGCCGTAATAAGAATGGTAAAGCAATGATTTCTTTGCCACAAGCAGCGAAAGTATTAACGCCACAAGTTATATCAGACATTGATAATGAGTTGTGTCTTGCGATTACGACTGAAGGACGAATGTTAGTATTTCCAGTGAAAAACTTGCCCGTGCTTAGTAAAGGTAAGGGTAATAAAATTATTAATATTCCATCAGCAAGGGCAAAAACCCGCGAAGAATTTGTTACTTTGTTGGTGATTATACCTGATGGTGCCTCGGTTACCTTGCATGCAGGGCGTCGTAAATTAACGTTGAAAGCGACGGATATAGATCATTATCGTGGTGAAAGAGGGCGTCGAGGTAACAAACTACCGCGAGGTTTACAACGAGTAGATCAAGTGGATGTAGAGTCGCCTAAATCAAGCCAAGAGCTAGCAGTAGATAACGATACTCAAGCTGCAGATGAAGTAAAATCGTCTTCAAAATAGTAGTAATTAATCACTTCAATTAAGTATCAGAGGAATAGAAAACACCTCTGATATTTATACCTAAGCCACGTCAAGATGTTCGTTTCAGGACAACAGAGCGATTCATGATCAAGGCGCGTATTTTATTGATGGTTATTCCCTCAATTATATACGCAACGATTAACATTATTTGCTCTGTTATCCCCGTAGGGCTGGTTTAAAAACGTTTTATGCGGCGTTATTGATTTCGACAATGGAACAACCATTCTCTTCAATCTTAGGCCTTGCCTAAGAACGTTTACAATTCCTGCTGAACCTAGCATCTTGAGGTCGCTTGGGTATTTCTATTGATCAATATCAACTTAGATGCAAACAATAATTGTTTTCATTGTGTCTTCTGTTATCTCAGTGTAGAATGCAAATAATAGTAATTCTCATTACCTTTTAGGTTTTGAATTTAGGTTTTGA
>JAPYOP010000035.1:10499-48669 GCA_029938115.1 Colwellia sp.
GAATGCAAATAATAGTAATTCTCATTACCTTTTAGGTTTTGAATTTAGGTTTTGAGAATGTTTCGTTAGTATTTTACTGTTCACTTTTATTGTTAATTATTCTTCAGTGATAGGTGTAGCAAAAAGGCAAAGAAATGACTTTAGGTGATGTAGCAAAAAATCAGATTGTTAAAATTAGCGCTTTACCGCTAGATGAAACACTGTCTGCTCAATTATTAGAGCAAGGTTTTGCATTGCGCACTGAAGTGGCTTTAGCTCATAAAGCACCATTTAATGGTCCTCTTGCTTATAGACTTCATAACACTAAAATAAGTATTCAACGCTCTATTGCTGAGCAAATTCAAGTTGTTGGTGCTTAAATTGTTTTTGCAAAGTTGTATTCAGTAAATTTTTATAAGTTGTCTTCATGAGTTGTTGTTCTAATCCGTCATCGTGCCCTTCATCTTCTGAGAAAGAAACTGACTTGCCTACATATACGCATAAGAAAGGTCAGCATTATGCGCTTGTTGGTTTTGCCAATTCAGGTAAAAGCACCTTATTCAATTTATTAACCTCCCGTAATAAAGCAGCAACTAAGCAAAATGTTGGTAACTTTTCAGGTATCACGGTTGCGGCAAAAAAATCGCCATTTCAGCTAAATAATATTGATGCCTTTCTCTCAGATTTACCCGGTTTAAGCTCTCTTACTCAGCGTGGCGAACAAGGGCAAGATTTAACTATTTCGCAACAATTCATTCAAAAAAATGATATCGATTATTTGATTAATGTCGTTGATATTAATCAAATTAGCCGACAACTTTATCTTACTACTCAGCTGCTTGAATTAGATATTCCTATGATAGTAGTGCTAAATAAAGCAGATAAACAAAAGCACCTATTGGTTGATACTAATAAATTAAGTGAAGAGCTAGGTTGTCCTGTTGTAGCCATTAGCGCCCAAGATAAAAGTGCTTTAGCGCTTGTTGAACAAGAATTATTGTTATTATCTCCATCAAAAGAAACACCAGCCGAACGTGTGGGTAAAGAAATAACCGAAAATACTTCTGCCATTCAAGCAAGACAAGATTACGTTAGCGACATTATCGCTCGGGTTAGTGTTGCGGGTGGCGGCGCACGTATTTCAGATACACTCGACAATATTGTGCTTCATCCTGTTACAGGAATTCCGGTATTTTTAGGAATGATGTATTTATTGTTTATGTTTGCCATTAATGTCGGCAGTGCTTTTATAGACTTTTTTGACATTCTAAGCGGCACCATTTTTGTTTCTTACCCGCTTCATTTCCTTGAACCTTTAAACTTGCCTCAATGGATTCTCACCATTGTTGAAGGCGTTGGTAGTGGTATTCAAACGGTCGCTACTTTTATTCCGGTTATCGCCTGTTTATTTATTGGTCTTTCTTTATTAGAAAACTCAGGCTATTTAGCTCGAGCCGCTTTTGTGGTTGATAGCTTGATGCAAAAGATTGGTTTGCCAGGTAAAGCTTTTGTACCGCTTATTGTTGGTTTTGGTTGTACGGTACCCGCAGTAATGTCAGCACGCGTACTTGATAGCGAAAGGGAGCGAATCACTACTATTATGATGTCACCTTTTATGTCATGTGGCGCTCGTTTACCTGTTTATGCTTTATTTGCTGCGGCATTCTTCCCTGAAAGTGGTCAAAATTTAGTGTTCCTCTTATATTTGATTGGTATTGCTGCCGCCATTTTTACCGGCTTTCTTTTGAAAAAAACAGTGCTTGAAGGTACTAGTTCACTCAATATTATGGAGTTACCACCTTATGAAGTACCAAGGCTTGTTGCTATAAGTAAACGCGTTTGGCAGCGTACGTATGGTTTTGTTACTGGCGCAGGTAAAACGATTGTTATTGTAGTGTGCTTGCTTAACTTTTTAAATTCAATTGGTACTGATGGCAGTTTTGGCCATCAAGATAGTGAAAAATCAATTCTAAGCCAGAGTGCACAAGTGGTTATGCCACTATTAGCACCTATGGGCATTAAAGAGGAAAACTGGCAAGCAGGCGTGGGTATTATTACCGGAATTTTTGCCAAAGAAGTGCTTGTTGCTACTTTTAATAGTTTATATTCTCCCTCAAATGGAGATGATAAGGGTGAGCCGTCAATAATCGCAAGTTGGTATGAAGCGACAGCCAGTATTAAAGAGAACCTATTAGGTATTTCCCCTGATGATCCATTAGGCATGGATGTTGGTGATTTGAGCGATTTAGAAGCGGTTGCCATAGAGCAAGAAGTAGAGCTGAGTACTTATCAAGTGATGCAAGCGGCCTTTGCTGGTCAGTTAGGTGCTTTTAGTTATTTACTCTTTATTCTTTTATACACACCATGTGTCGCAGCTATGGGCGCCATTAAAAATGAAGTAGGAACTCGTTGGGCTGGCTTTGCCGCTACTTGGAGCTTCTTACTGGCTTATTTAATGGCAACCCTATGTTTTCAAGTAGGTAACTTTTTTGTTGCACCATTAATGGCAAGCATTTCTATTGCTGCAGTATTGCTGTGTTTTGCAGGAGTCTATTTTTGGTTGAAACACCAAGGGCGAAAAGTGCTGACCATTCCAATATCAGTGAGTTATTCTTAAAGCTTATTCTTGATCAGTGATCAAGGCTAATCGTGTGATATAGTTTTCTTAACCACCCATGTTTAGAAAATGGAATATCAGCATGACCACTATCAAACGCATTGCAATTTTAACCAGTGGTGGTGACGCGCCGGGTATGAATGCAGCTATTCGCTCAGTTGTTTTGGCTGCTCACCATTTCCATATTGATGTTATTGGCTTTTATCATGGTTACAACGGCTTGGTTTGCGCTGAAAGCATTAATCAAACAAAGTTATTAACCTTAAATGATGTTAACAATATAATACATCGCGGCGGGACTATTTTAAAAAGTGCTCGTTGTTCACAGATGCTCACCGAATCTGGCCTTAAGCAGGCCGCACATACCTTGGTATCAGAAAATATTGATGCCCTAGTTGTCGTTGGTGGCGATGGCTCTTTTAATGGCTTATTAGCGCTAAAAGAATATTGGCAAGGTCAACTAATTGGTGTCCCTGGCACTATTGATAACGATCTAGATGGTACCGATTTTACCATAGGCTTTACCACTGCGGTAAATACGGCTATTGAAGCGATTGATAAAATTCGTGATACTGCCGATGCCTTTGAACGCATTTTTATTGTTGAATTAATGGGACGACACAGCGGCCATATAACGTTTAATGTCGGTATCGCTTGTGGTGCTGAGCAAGTGCTTTCTTTTGAGAACTTCTCGGTTGAAGATAAGCAAATCAAATTGCAGCAACTTGCGGATGAAATAAAAACCGCGCAAGAAAATCGTCATAGCAGTTATATTATTGTGATAGCTGAAAATTTATGGCCAGGAGGCGCAATTGAACTTGCCAAAGAGTTAAAACAAGCCGCAAGTATTGATTGCACGGCTTGTGTGTTAGGGCATATCCAACGCGGCGGTTCTCCGGTAGCTAAAGACCGATTATTAGCTACAAAAATGGGTGTTGCTGCGGTTCAAGCACTTGTTGATGGTAAAAGTAATATTATGATTGCGGAACAAAATAACGCAATAAGTCATATCGAGTTAGAGCAAGCAGTTAAACATCATAAGGTAGTAAGTCAGCAACTTGTTGATGCTCAAGAAAATATTTTAGCGTTAACGGCGCAAAATCAATATTAAATATTAAATATTGATTTTGTCATCTGTCTTAGTCATTTGTATTAGTGGTTAACCAACTGTAAAGACAATGAAAAACTGCTGCCTTGCCCTAATTTACTTTCAACGAATAATTCTGAATTTAAAATTTTAGTTAGCTTTTGACTAATAGCTAAACCTAAACCTGCATGCGGACTGCTGTCTTCAATAGCATTACTCGCACGATATCGCGCATCAAAAATATAGGCAATATCTTCTTTACTAATGCCCGAGCCATTGTCGGTTACTGCAACTCTGATCCTATCGGTAAGCTGACTAACAATAATTGCAATTTCGCCCTTTTTATTGGTATGTCTAATCGCATTTTCCAATAAATTGGTAATGATGCGCTCAAGCTTGGCAATATCAGAATAAACAATAAAACGGCACTGTTGAGGTTGTAGACTTAAGCTAATATTTTTCTCTTTTGCTTTAAGTGAGAATTTAGCCAGAATATCGTGAAGTAACTCGCCAATGGCAAATGTTTCTAAATTTACTGTGACCTGACCATCTTCTAAATGAGCTAACTCAAAAATTTGATCAATTAAGCGCTTTAATTGCATGCCATTGCGTTGTGCCGTTGCCAAATAATCGATACGCTCAGATGCTGTTAACAAATCACCTTTCATCACCATGGTTTCAATATAGCCTTGCATGGTGGCCAAGGGCGTACGTAAATCATGAGATAAGTGTGCTAAAAGTTCACGTCTAATACGATCATTTTCAGTTAATTGAGAAAACTGTTGGTTAATTTGTTTAACCATAGTGTTAAACGTAGCGCCGAGCATATGCACTTCATTACTTTGTTCATTTTCCCAGAGACTTAGGGTAACTTTCGTTTGATCAAATTTTACCGCTTTCAGTCTTTTCATTTCACGCGCTAGTTGTTTTATTGGCGCAGTGAAGTAGCGAAAGACGGCGAGTAAAATTAATAACAATAATAATAAAGCTCCGATAAATAACGCGCCATATTGTTGTAGGTGTTTATCATTTTTTACTTGTCTAAAAATAGAATCATATATTTCACCACCAATGATGACATATAAATAGCCTTGCAAATTTTCACCATGATAAATAGGGGCGGCAGAGAATATTTTTTTCTTATTTAGATGTCGTGGATCATCACCAAAAACAGGTACGGTATTCGGGTTGGCAATCAAATTGACTAATGGGCTGAGTTCCACTTTTTTGCGCTTTATTTTATTGGCATCAGCAGAGTAAGTAATGATATTTCCCGCAGGGTCAAGAAAATAAAACTCAAATGCAGGACCTAACAGCATCAAAGTGTGGAATAAATTTTTTAGCGCTTTTTTGTCGTATACACCATCTTGTAAAAGTGGATTATCATGCGCTAAATGCTCTGCTAGCTGATTATGTAGTTTTTGCTCTGCTTGAAATTTTGAGTGCTCAGCTAAAGAGTTACTCCAATAAAAAAGCAGTGAGGTGATGATGATAAAAGCACAACATACTGATAAAGCAAGTCGTTGATAAAGTGAAAGTTTCATATATGCTCTTTTTTTGAATATTACTGTTGCTTAAATAACGCCAGCAGAATTTAATTTGTAACCAACCCCCCAGACTGTTTGGATTATTTGAGGGTTGGCGCAATCTTCTTCTAATTTATTTCGTAAACGGTTTATATGAGAGTTTACTGTATGCTCATAGCCGCTGTGGTTATAACCCCAAACACCATCAAGTAGTTGAGCGCGAGAAAATACTTGGTTAGGGTTTTTACATAGAAAATCTAATAATTCAAACTCGGTAGAGGTTAAATTAATCGCGCTATCCTTATACGTCACTTGATGATAGCGTTGATCAACTAATAGCTTGCCTATGCAGGTACTACTATTGTTTTGCTTGGTACCATTTAAACTGTCTTTTTTTTCATTTACTTCATTTCTAGTTGATAACGCATGTACTCGTCGTAATTGAGTACGTACTCTTGCTTGCAGCTCTCTGATACTAAATGGCTTGGTCATGTAATCATCTGCACCTAACTCAAGCCCTAATATTCTATCGGTTTCTGAGGTTTTAGAGGTCAGCATTAAGATAGATTGCAAGGGTTTTTCTTGACGAAGTTGGCGACAAATGTCTAAACCATTTGTTCCGGGTAACATCACATCAAGCATCACTAGTTGATAATTTTGCTTAAGTGCTTGTTCAAGTCCTTGTTGACCATGGCAACAAATATCGCTTTCTATATCTAATTCAGATAAATGTACTTGAATCAAGTTAGCAATATCGAATTCATCTTCAACAATTAAGACTTTATCTTTCATATTTTGGCCAGTTAGTAGAACAAGACTAACTGGCCAAGTTCATACTACTTCGTTCGTGTAATAGTTAATTTTATTGCAGGATTATCAAATCGGTGTGCCTGCGTTAAAACAGAAGTAGATAATCCATCATCTTGGCTGACAACACCCGAATGAAGCGTAACAAAGTTGTTATCATCACGTAATGGATCATAACCAACACCGCCATCAGCAGGTCCAGGAATAGAACCATTGGCTTCAGTGTTCAGCTCAGTGCCAGCATCATAAACGTTTAAGTTCCATGATTTAGTGCCATCAACTGCCATATTTGAAATATCTACACCAGTAAGACCCGAGAAAGCGTCATTTGTATTCACTAACATTGTCGCAGCAGTAAAATAAATGGCATTTCGGTCAGTTGTAGAAATCACAACCGTATTAGAAGCGCCGGGAAAAATAACACCTTCTCCTGATGCTGAAGCGGTTTTGTTAGTAATAAAAAGGCTATTGTCTCCGCCTTCAGCTAACTTTTCTAGGGCAACAGAAGCATCTTCACCTATCATCCATAATTTATCATCACCTTGTAATATTACTGCTAATGGTGATAGTGGCTGCGCATAAGTTAAGTTTGTTACGGTTACACTATAGCTATATTGAACTAATGGTGCAGGTGCAGGCGTTACTGCGACAGCATCATCATTATCGTTACATGCGGATAAAGACATGGCCAGTACTGAGGTTAGCATTAATTTATTTTTTAAAGAAAGGGTTAACATGTTCTCCTCCTTATTGAATAGTAATGGTTAATTTTGCAACAGGGTTTAACCAACGGTGAATACTATTGTTTAAATCACTTTTGCCGCCTTCCATATCATCATCACCAATAGTGCCGCGATGAATATGTATCATTGTATTGCTTTCCATATCGGTAACACCCATGCCACCTGTTCCTGAACCACCACTCGGTGCTCCTGGAATGCCTAAAACACCGGGCGCACCACCGCCATTAACTATTTCATTGTTTGCTTCAGTGCCAGCATCGTATGCATTTAACATAATTGTGTAAGTACCAGCTTCAGTTGGGATCTTCCAACTATCTAAACCAACAAAACCATCGTTTGACGGTAGTATCATTGCGGTCATTGACAAGTACATGTTGGCACTGTCATTACTTAACATGTAAGCGGTTGACATACCCGGAGCCAACAAACCACCTGCTGGATTTTCATTATTATTAGCGTCAGCATTACTTAACATACTTGCTAAACCAGAAATGTCACCACCTTCAGCCATCGCTTGTAGTTCAGGGGTTGCAGCACTGCCAACCATGAAAATATTACTATCAACTGTATGTGCTGAAGTAATCAAAGGCGTGAAGTGTAATCCTTGAGTTAAGTTGGTTACGGTAATAGATAAATCTTGAGCCATTACCGATGAGCTTGCAAAAATTAAAGCACTAGCACCGAGTAAAGCATTTATTTTTTTTGATGTTGTTTTCATGATTGTGTATACCTTCTCTTAAAAATAGTCATTTGTTGTAAAATTCAAGCGTAAGTATGCAGGGAAGATATTGCGACAAAGTCACGAACTAATCACGGTTTGATTACTTAATTATCACAAAGTTATCACAGGGCATTATTTTGTGGCTGATGTTGAAATTCATTATGAGACAGTTTTTATGTTTACATACACTGTAAACAAGCAACAACAGTGCAATAAAAGTTGTCTCGTCAGTATGCTTTAAAACTTGATCTCGATCACGCACTGATATTTTTCTGCCATTAAAGTAACCACCAATGAAGGTTATGCAAATGAAGAGATAAAGATGTCGTACGAAATGAATTTTGGTAAAGATTATAATGCTAACTTACCTAGCTTAGGTGACACCATGGCAAAAGTAATAAACTTTTTTGGTGGTAAGTATATCTATGGCGTTGGCGGTGATTTTGCCGCTAATATTATTGCCGCTTTAGATGATAAAATTAAGATCTGTCCATCAAGTAACGAAATGCACGCCGGATTCTCAGCGTGTGCTCAAGCTGAAATTGATGGCATGGGCTTTTGTTTAACCACTTATATGGTAGGAAGTTTACCTTGTACTAGTGCTGCGGCTTTAGCGGTAACTGAAGGTTTACCTGTGGTTTTTATTTCAGGAGCTCCGGCTGAAAGCGAGGTGAACCAATCAGCGATACACCATACCATTCACCCTAATGCTTCATGGAAAGCTGAATATGACAATGCTTTAGAGGCTTTTTCAGCTTTAGGTATGCGGGTAGAAAGGCTGCAAGGTCAGCGACTAGAAGGACATCCAAACCTTGCCGGGCAGCGTTTTTATCAAATCGTAGCTGAAGCTTATAAAAACAAACAACCTGTCTTTATTGAAATTCCCCGTGATCAAGTTTTTGCTAAAACCCAACCGATTGAACTACCTCGTTCAGTCAATAATATCTGCTGTGGTGGTAATGTGTTAGCGGGGAGTGAGTTGATAGTGACTAATATTGTCAGCAAGCTTAAGCAGGCTAAAAATCCGCTGTTATATATTGGTGATAAGTTAAAGCATAACGGAAGGCTTAAACAGCTTATTATTGAGTTTGCCAATAAATTCAATATTCCCTATGCCACCACCTGGTTTGCTAAGGGATTGTTCGATGAATATGCTCCCTTATGCTTAGGCGCATATAACGGTGTTTTTACTCAAACATCAGGACGAGATTACATTGAGAATGAGGTTGATTATATTATTGATATAGCGACGAGTATTTTCGCACAAGATTGCAATGTCGCATTTTCTACTGGTACTCATAAAGTTGAAACCTTTGATAATAAAACTTTATTAAAAGGTGGCGCATTACTTGAAAAAGATTTGATTGAAATTTTTGAGCGGCTATTAACTATTAATATTGCCGCATTTGATTTTGAGCTACTCATCGACAAAGCCACTCAAGTACCTGAAAACGATAAAATTGATTTCAATAATTTGGCAGCCACATTAAATGAAATACAAGCACAACAGCAAATGCCGCTGGTGTATTTACCTGAAGTGGGTAATTCATACTTTTCTAGCTACAGTTTAAAAGTTAAGCGTTCTACTCTTGGGCGGTCTTGGTTAACTAACCCTTGGTATGGTGCTATGGGTACTGCATTGCCTTATGCGCGTGTGGTGACGCAGCGACTTAAAGAGCACAAAATTGAAAATGACAATAATCAAGAGCGAACGGTAGTTATTATTGGTGATGGCGGTTTTCATTTTCAGTTAAACGAGTTAATCCATTTTTTAAAGGATAAAACCGATCTCACCATTATTTATATGCGTAATAATATTTTTCATTTAGGTAAAAGTGGTGATGGAAATATTTATCACTGTAATGATGTCGATTTTGATGTTCACCATATTATTGCTGCTTACCAAGGACAATCAAAAACGTGCAGCACAGTAGCAGAGTTTAAGAATTGCTTTTTAGCGTATCAACAATGTGCAGGTATTTCTTTGATAGAAGTGTTAGCCGATCCTATCGAAGAAAAGCAATGCCATGAATTGAAGTTACTTAATTTGTATATAAAAGCTAAGAACGGGCAGGAAGAGGCTATAGTCAAATGGCAAACGTTGACTAA
Source organism: Colwellia sp. (assembly GCA_029938115.1). GTDB lineage: Bacteria > Pseudomonadota > Gammaproteobacteria > Enterobacterales > Alteromonadaceae > Colwellia. The sequence goes on from JAPYOP010000035.1 coordinate 20,089, forward strand.
ATAGCAACCAATACCCATGAAATATAATCGTTCGTTAGCCTTGAAAAGATATGAATATGCCGCATATTTATTAAGAGGCTAATTTATAGTCTTTATTTTTTAAGCTGAATTTAAGGAGGGTGATTTGCAGCCGTTTTGGATAAAATTCTTAATCATCCTTAGTTCGGCTTTATCAGTACAGTCTGCTTTAGCTGTTTCTTTATCTGCTTTGCTTAATGTTAATCAAACAGCACCCTCTTTGCTTGTTGGTAGCGTTACACATCAAGAGTTGACGCTTGATGTGCGTATTAATAACCCAATCAATAATACGGATGTACACAGCGCAAAACTTAGTCGTAACTTATCAGAACTGCTTCAACATAAAATTTATATTCAGTTTTGTACCGAACTGCAACAATCAATAAACCTAAACAATGAACCCCGTGAAGCGTTAGTGAATTTATGGATAAATGCATTTTACAATCAATCACTTCAACAACAGGGAAGCGTTTATAATGCAATCAAAGCCCAGCAAAATTCCTGCTTTAAAAGTCAGAACAGCTATCAAGCACAGCGACAAAAAATAAGCCTACATATTTCTCAATTTAATTGAAAGTAAAAATTATATCCTTCTAAAAATAGAAGGACTAGTTCAATTAGTTTAGGAAATTTAATATGGAAAATGCCTTTTATATAGTGCTAGCTCCTTGGCTAGTGTTTATTGTATTTGCGCTTGTCGCTAAGCTTTTAATTAATTTCGCTAAAAAACGGCGAGGTGTTGCAATGGCTTTTGCTGTATTTATGCAGATATTTAGCCCCGTTCCTTTTGTGGAAAGGGCTGGTAAAACATTTATCGTTGAAAAACGGCAGGAAAGAAAGCAACAAGATGGTAAAGTAATTGATAAATCTGAGGTGTGACTTTTTAGGAAAATGACTGATTTTGAGCAGGCGCAAGATTTTTAATGTAAAAAATCCGACAAGCTGTCGGATTTTTGTCTTTATAGATTGAATTGATGCATTTTTATTGGGTTATTACTCAACAATATCCATTTCTTCAATTAAGTTAGTCGCACCGTCTACATGCTCCATTACCCAAAGCATATAACGAATATCAACGTGAATTGAACGATTCAATTTAGTGTCGTAATCCCAATCACCAATAATACTTTCATAAACACCATCGAAGACTAAACCAACAAATTCAGCTTTATCGTTTAACGTTGGCGAACCAGAGTTACCACCAGTAATATCTAAAGTGCCAAGGAAATTAACCGGTACTGAGCCAAGTGATTTTTTAGCATATTGGCCGTAACGTTTATTATTGATTAGCTCAAGTTGCTTTTTCGGTGCATCAAATGGCGCAACACCAGTGTCTTTCGCAACAATACCTTCAAGGGTGGTGTAAGGTGTAGCGGTTAAACCATCTTGAGGTGAGTAGCCTTTTACATTACCGTAAGTGATGCGCAGAGTACTGTTTGCATCAGCGTATACTGGTAGGTTGTTATCGTTGAAGTAAGCAATTAATGCTTCCATGTATTTAGGACGATAAGCTTGAATGTTACCCGATAACTCATTCGATTTATCTTCAATAGCTTTACGTTGTTTAAAGCTTGCTACTGCTAATTGAATGAAAGGATCGTTGCTGTTTTCAAAGTCACTAACGTCTTTGTTCATCCATGCTAAACGTTGTTCTTGGACATTAAGTTTAGTATTTTTGTACATCTTGGTTAATTGTTCGCGTAACTTTTTCTCATTAAAGTTAGCTGCGGTGCTATGACTTAGAGCAAAAAAATTGTCAATTGAACTAACACGCTCAGCTTTCGGTAAAGCAACGTAGTGAGTTAGCATAGCAACAACAATTTCTTGATCTATTTTTGCATCATAACGGCGATTTACCGCTTTCATGCGTTGCTCGAAACGGGCAATGTCTCGTTCTTGATAACCACTTTCACGCTCAATATTTGGCAATTGTTTCTCAACGGCTAATCTATGCAATTGATTCGCTGTAGTTAGCATTTTGCTATAACGTAAGTAACCTAAAATTAAATCACGGGCTTGTTGCGCATCATCCATTTTAAGTAATTTGTTTAAACCTGTTAATGCTGTCCCGTATTTAGCTTTACGTTTTGAATCGCTGTTTAACCATTGTGCTAAATTTGTTTCAAGGGCTTGTTTACGGCTGAAGAAGCTACCTTTATTGTAACTGTGGATCATTGAACCATAGTTTTTAGCATAATTTGCTAATCCGGCTAAAGTGCTCTCATACTTAATACGTGCTTCACTACCAACTTCTGAGTTAGTGTGAATGAGATCAATTACTTCTTCTCTGTAAGCCTTTGCTTGTGGGTAAACCCAAGTAAATTGATTCTCTACTTCATAAGCTGTGCGATAACGATTAGTTCTACCAGGATAGCCTAGTACCATTATATAGTCACCATCATCAACGCTGCTTTTATTCACTTTTAAGTGATGCTTTGGTTGATATGGAACATTGTCTTCATGAAAGTCAGCAGGCTGACCATCTTTACCAACATAAGCTCGGTAAAAACCGTAATCGCCAGTGTGACGTGGCCACATCCAGTTATCAATATCACCACCATATTTACCAATACTGCTTGCTGGTGCATGCACTAAACGTACATCACGAATGGTTAGTTGCTTGAATAGATAATATTCAAGACCACCATGAAAGTTCACAACACTACAGCGGTATCTATCATCATTTTCACATTCCGCAACTAAGGTCTTTGAATTTATATCAATAGCCTTGTAACGGTCACTACCTGACATCGCATTAGTTAAGCCTGCTTTAACAAGCTTGGTGACTTCGTTTATTTCTTCAGTCACATAGAGACGTTGTCCTGGCGTGGCAGGTAACTCTTCTTTAAATGATTTTGCTAAAAAACCATTTTTCAGTAAATTGTTTTCTGCGGTAGAGTTATATTGTACTGAGCCGTAAACACAATGGTGGTTAGTGGCAACTAAACCTTTGTCAGAAACAAATGATGCTGTACAGCCACCTAAACTAACAATTGCGCCCATAGGGAAGCCGGTTAAATCAGTTAAGTCATTTGGGTTTAGTTTAAGCCCTGCTTTAGTTAATTGCTTGGCGATAGTTGGTAATTGGTTTGGTTGCCACATACCTTCATCTGCTAGCACTGCGCTTGAGCCCATAACTAAGACAGCAGCAATTAATGATGATGCTATTTTTTTCATAATGATAGTTCTCGGTAATTAATGCGATATAAATGTTATTTTAATGTTAATACACTTTTAGACCAAAGCAGTCTGAGCTAGTCTAGCTGCACAGTCAAGCAAGCTATGCCAATTGACTTTAATTCGTGTAGAATAGTGTCAATATTATTGTACTTATATACTATGAGATAGCTTTTAAATGACCACACCTAGAAAACAAATCGAATCAAATTTAGTGCATGCTTTTAAACGTTTATTAAAAGAGCAGTGCTACGGCTCTCAAGGTGAGCTTGCTCAAGCTTTGGCAGAGCAAGGATTTGATAATATGTCGCAAGCTAAAATATCTCGGTTGTTATCTAAATTAGGCGCAGTTAAAACTCGTAACGCTAATAACGAAATGATTTATATTTTGCCAGATGAGCTTGCCGTGCCTAAGTCAAAGCATTCAATTGAATCTGTGGTATTAAGTGTTAAGCATAATGAGATGCAAATAATTTTAAAAACCGGTATTGGCGGCGCACCACTGATATCCAGAATGCTTGATAGTATGGGAGAATCTGCTGGTATTTTAGGAACGCTTGCCGGTGATGACACTATTTTTATCGCGCCAGTAGAAGCTAGTCGTATTGAAGAAATAGCGCAATCTATTCGTGATTTATTGGGAGTTAAGGTTGGTTAATAACCATAACCATTAGTCGCTATTTCGAAAACTTTAGCAACTAGCTTAGCCTTTTGGCGCTAAGTCTAACCATAATTCTTTTCTATGTAAGGGTACTTTTTTAGGAAGAAAAGGATTATTCAAATGATAAACTATCCGCTTTTCGTTAATAACATGGTTAATAATTTCACCGTAGTGTTTACTGAATAACGTATCAAAACTTCCATCTTTTAATGCTTGTTCAAGTCCATAACGAACATCATCAGCAAACGTTGTATTTTGCTTGTTTACATAGAAAATATAAGCAGTTGGATAGTGAATTAAAATATTACTATCGATGGCAATATTCAAATCTTTGTGGTCATTAAACTCTCTTTGTACTTCCATAATAGATCGAGGGAAATAGTCGAATCGCTCAGCGGCTAACATGTGAAATAAGCCTTGGTAGTTGCTGCCTTTTTTTACTAATATGTTATTACTTTCTAATATTTTAGTGTCAGACCAAATATGTAGTTGACCAGCAGTAATTTTTTTAAACTCTTTGACTGATAATTTAGGTAAAAACAAGTCGACATTTTTTTTGTTAACTAAAGGTATACGCCAACCAAATAGGCCTTTAACTAAAGGAAAGCGAATAGGCAAAAGTACCTTTTCTCTGTCTTTTATTGCACCAGCAGCAATAATATCAATACCTCCATTGGTGATAATATTTTCAAATACTCTGGCTTTGGGTAAGTACTCGTTATAAAACTGTAATTGGTAGTTTTTATCTGGACTGTAACTTAATGCTTGCTTTAATATATCAAAATAATAATCAGGTCTTTCGTTACCCGGAAATACTATCGTTTGAGCGAAAGCGCTAAGGTTGATTGATAAAAAAATGAGTAAAAAACATAAACAGGATGAGCGCATTAAATTATCCAAGTTGAGATGTAAATTATAAACTTGATTACAATAATACGCGGAACCTTAGTCGATGTCTGTGACAGCTTTAGCTGATTAAATGATATGCTATCACCAAATTGGCAGTCAAGCTTCGACCAGAAAAATATAGCGACTGCTGTAGTTATTTCATTACCTGTTGCTGTCACATGAATGGCATTGGGGTAAATAAATCCCCCTTCCCAAGCATCATCTTTCCAAACCAACTTGTTATGCCTGACGTAAAGATTTCTTTGTTGAGATAGATACGACATTATTGCTAGTCAAGGTTAAATTTTGGTAATCTTCGTGGTTGGCTAAGTAGCGAGCATAATCTCTATCCCCATGCTTTATATGTTCAATCAACCAGTCATTAAGTTGTGACAATTCAGCATCAATAGCTTTTTTGTCGCCAACGGCTATATTTTTCTGATGATTTCGCAGCTCTTCAATTAAGGCTGTGTGGTGCTTTTTATGCTCTTGAGATTTAGGATATTGGTAACTATCAAAGAATGTTTCTTCCCAATTAAAGTGAACTTCGGTATAAGAAATTAATACATCAAGTGCTTGGCTAATCGATCGATTGCTATGATTTTGTGCACTTAAAATATGCACGTCATTCATCATATCAAGCATTTTTTTATGCTGGCGATCTGCCTCATCTATGCCAAGGTTATGTTCAGGTTGCCAAGTGATGAGTTGCAGTGATTTTTCTTGTTGCTTAAATATATCTTCATCTAATTGATAGCGTTCAATAATTAGATTCATTTCTTGCGACATAGCGGCAAGCCTAGAGCCAGTTTCTGACAGACCTTGCGCACCTTGAGAGGCTTCATTGGCGACATCACTAATATTAACAATGCTTTTTGATACTTGCTCTGCAACGACCGATTGCTCTTCAACTGAAGCGGCAATTTGGCTACTCATGTTGGTAATCTCATTTACAGCATCTGTGATAGAGGTCAATACCTCGCCTGATTGCTGAGAATGTTCAACCGCATTTGCAGCATGGCTTTGACTTGAGGTCATGGCATTAGCAACATCCTCAATACCTGATTGAATTAACTCTATCACCTGTTGAATTTCAACCGTAGCGTTTTGCGTTCTACCGGCTAGTGTTCTAACTTCATCGGCAACTACGGCAAAACCTCGGCCTTGCTCCCCTGCGCGTGCGGCTTCAATTGCAGCATTTAAAGCTAATAAATTAGTTTGGTCGGCAATACCACGTATTACATCTAAAATGCTGGTAATAGAATTACTATTGATTTTCAATGTTTCAGTACCAACTGCTGCCTGATCAATATTTTCTGCCAAAGTATTAATTGCGGCTATGGTTTCTTGTACAACTTCCACACCATTTTCAGCTTCACGGTTGGCTTGATCGGCGGCCACAGAGCCTTGTTCAGTATTTTGAGCTACTTCATTAATTGAAGCACTCATTTGAGTTATTGCTGTTGATGTTTGTGCTAATTCATTTGATTGAATCGTCATTCCCTGTGCTGCTTGAGTACTACCACTCGCTACTTGCCCAGCTGCTATTGCTATTTCATTACTTGAACTACGCACCGCTATGATTGAACGAGACAGTCCTTCAACAATCTCATTAATACCCGTCGCAATAAGTTGCAGTTCATCTTTGGTATCCAGCGCTAATCGAGTATTTAAATCGCCTTCGCAAATGCGATCAGCCGATTTCATCATAGTATTTAGATTGATTTTTATTGCCATATAGATACCCGCATAAGCGTAAATTAATAGCGCAACGACAATAATTATCAAAGTGATATAGAAGGTTATATTTGCTTTGGCTTTTGCTATTTGTCTACTCATTCGCTCATCAAGCACTTGCTGCATTCTGTCGAATAAAGTTAACAACGAGCTGATAGTTTGACTACCGTGCGCAAAAAAATCTTTGGCATTCATGTTAGCTGATTCAGCTTGAATAATTTCAGTATTGGCGAGTGCTAAGAAGCCATCTAATTTTTGTTTGGCTGCTTGATAATCACTAGAGAGTATTGAAGATAATTCAGGTACTTCATTAAATAAATATTCTATATCTTTACTCAGCACTAAGGCATTCTTGCTATCAGCTAAAGCAGCTACCTGAAGTTTATTTTCATGGGTTAATGTATTTGCTGATAATACGCCAGCCCCTTTGCCTCTTAATTTACCCAAAGCTTCAATTTGGTTTGGTATGGTATGCAATAAGCTGTTGATGAGATAACTATTAGCAGGATCGCTATCTTGCAACATTCTGCCTTGGCGACCTACGGTATCCATGAAGTTAAGCATATCGGTAATTAATAAGGTGTATTGTGAAAAGACTGCTTTTTCCTGTCCGTTAAAGGCACTGTTTGTTATTTGTTGCCAACGATTTGATAAATTAGTCGGCATGCCATTAGTGGCAAGTGTTGCTTGAAGTTCTTTATCAATGCTAAGTAGAGATTGAAAGTCTTGTGTTACTTGTTGACGTTTCTGTATTATTTTACTTTCTATTGTTCTATCACCGTTTAAATAAACATTAGTCATGCCACGCGTTTGTGCGACATGTTCAGTTAAGTTTCTCAACGGCACAATGAAGCGTGACGCATTATGCTCGTAGTTAGCATTTTCCACTATTTTCCATTGTTGTTGACTTAAAGCCGAAAAAAAGAAAAACAATGGTGCCGCACACAATAATGAAACCAGAATAAACTTGGCTTTAAATGATAATTGGTTTGACAGTTTAACTGCTGGAGAGAGTATAGCTTTCATGATCTCTTATCCTTAAGAATAGTAGGTGATCAGAATATAGTAGGTCGCTATTATTTTCGCCGAACTTTGTCTGAAGGTGTTGTTTTAGATCAAGGTTTATTGCTTGAATATACTTTCAATCGATCAAACCGTCCTAAATAATCAATTTTTTGTCCATAATTGTCAGCTTAATTTTCTTTTGAAACGTATATATTTTGTTAATGTATTTTTAATGCCAAGTAAAACCATAAAAGCTGCCTGGTAGCTACTACCAATACCTAAAGTTAATGAGAGAAAAGTATGCAATACAACCGTCGTAAATTTATAAAAACATTGGTGGTTACTGCAGGTGCAGTAATGACAAGTAATTTAATGGGCTGTAATGATTCGACTGATGAAGTTGATGTTGATGTTGAAGTTTTACCTGCGGGACCAAGTACTGTTGTTGGTAGTCAGTTTTATCCTCAGTCAGTAGTGTCAGGTGATCCAAAACCAGACTCTGTTATTTTATGGACGCGAGTTGAAGATGGCATTGATGTTGATATTGCATTAACGTTGCAAGTTGCACTTGATGAAAGTTTTAATCAATTAGTGGTTGAGCAAGAATTTACTGCATTAGCATCAGCTGATAATTGCTTGAAAATTCGAGTTACCGAACTTGATGCAGGGCAGTACTATTATTATCGTTTTGTTTATCAAAAAGATGGCACAAACTATTTAAGTAAAAACGGTAGAACCAAAACAGCACCTGGTATTGATAGTGACGTAAAAGTTAAGTTCGCTTATGTTTCTTGCCAAGATTATATCGGTCGTTATTACAACACTTATTTGTCAGTATTAGACAATGACGATTTAGATTTTGTCGTGCACTTAGGTGACTATATATATGAAACTACGGGTGACCCTCTATTTCAAGAAAGTACTGAAGAACGCTCTATTACCTTTAATGACAGTGAAAATGTATTAACTATAGGTGTTGGCGAAAATACTACACAAGCAGCAAATAGCTTAGACAACTACCGTCAGCTCTATAAAGAATATCGCACAGATGAATTGCTACAACGTGTGCATGAGCGTTTTCCTATGATAGCTATTTGGGATGATCATGAATTTTCAGATGACAGCTGGAGCGATCGCGCTACCTATCTAGATGGCGTAGATGATGAACAGCAAACCCAACGTAAGAAAAACTCAGAAATGGCTTATTTCGAATATATGCCAATAGACCATCAGCAACCGCACACTGAAGGTGAACTTGCCTCAGGTGAAGTTTCCATTGATGATAGTCACCTGTTCCCTAATACTCGCATTTATCGCGACTTTCATTTTGGTCAGCATTTACACCTTGCCATGACTGATTTTAGAACTAATCGTCCCGATCATATTCTGCCTGAAGATGCTTTTCCGGCTACTGTAGAAATGGATCAAGCAACCTTAACTGGGTTCTTATTGGCTACAGGCTTGGTGCAAGCTCAAGTTGATGGCGTAGTTGCACAAATGTCACCTTATATTAATATTGATGATGTGAATTTTTCACCCTACCGAGCAGCATTTTTAGAAATATTTACCGGCTTATATACTCAAGAAATCCTTGCGCGCGTTGCTATAAGTGAGACTGAAGCGTTTACCAAAGGCCGTGCTCGCGCAGTTGCTGCTATTCAGGGTAACTTAACCACAAGCTATTTAAATATTGTATTAGCTCAAGCGAAAGCAAGTTTACCAAGTGAGCATGGTATTCAACAATTACCTGCACTGCCAGAGGAAGGTGTAGAGCAAGGTTTAGCCTTTTATACCATGGGTAAAACCTCACTATTTAATTACTTGGGCAGTCGTTATTTTATTATTAAAGAGACTTATGATTTGTACGCAGGCTATAAAGAATATGTAGCACAACTACAAGGTAGCTCTGTACAAGGCGGCTTTGATGATCAACAAACGGCATGGCTAGCGCAAACTTTTGCGACTTCAACCAGTACATGGAAAATGCTAGCAAGCTCTGTATCTTTTACGCCATTGATGTTTGATTTTTCAGCTAGTCGTGCAGATTCAAATATAATTCCATTAGAGTTTGTATTGGGCTCTGAGCTAATTCCTGCTGCGTTAAAGCAGCGTTTTTATCTTGAAGCAGACCAATGGGATGGTTTCCCTCAATATAAAGAAAACTTTGTTAATAATGTTATCAGTCAATATGGCGTTATTTCATTAGGTGGTGATGTGCATAGTTCATACATTACTGAGCATAAAGCTAATGATGTTACCGGCTTAAAATCATTTAACTTCACCACCTCTTCAATATCATCAGGTACTTTTGGCTCTTTCTTAGAAGATGGAATGAATACTATTTTAGCGCAGTTGGGCGATATACCACCAGAAGTACAGCAGTTACCACTATTCTTTGATAGTTTAGTTAAAACGGCGACGCAGCGTGATGACATTGATGATAATTTAGTTTTCTCTCGTATGGCAGAGCACGGCATTGTTATTGTTGAGGTAGACGGCAATGAAATGTTGGTTGATTTCCATAATATCCCAGACACTGTTGATGGTATAGAAACAGCCAAGCAAAACTACTATAGCAGTGCATCGCAATATTTTGATAAAGTTCGTTTATATCAATTTAAAGTAACTGATGGGCAGTTAATTCGTTTAACTTGATCTGGTTATTTTGGCATTAATTGTTACGTATCTTCTTCATGTATTTCATATAAATAGACGGGTGATTTGTAAAAATCTTCTAGCGGTATCACTTTGCATGGTCGCCTTGATGGTAAAGCAAAGTTATTGCTTATTAGAAAATCACCTTTAATCTCTTTTAAACGTAATTTGTTGTTTATTCGGTTCATCGCTTCTGGGTATAAATAACAAACTAACACTGATGCAGCGGGTAGGTTTGTATTGTAAAAGTCTTTTCGATGTAAAGTTAGGTTGTTTAAACCTAATAAATTTTTAAGTAATATAGAGGTAAACCAAGGTAAAAAAGACAATTCATAACCGATTATTTGTCTGTTCGGATTTCTCTTAGCTATACGTATAACAAAGTTTCCCCAACCGCTACCTAAATCAATAATAGGGCCCGTGCCTGCTTCATCTGCCAACGCCATCATTGCATTATAGGCTTTGCTAGAGCTTGGCATAGGTGATATGCCCAATTTTACGCTGCTGTACACCAGAGATACGGTAATAAGCACAGTAAAGATTAATAAAAAAATATGAAAGGTTATCAAAGGATAACTCCCAAACGTATTTTATAAAAAGTTTGATCAATACGTTAACTGTGATTTTTTCCTTACGCAATGATTTTGTTACTCTGAATAGAAGAATAATATTTCGTGTTTGATAAACTATAGAAAGTCTAAAGCTATTCACTCACCACCATTCACGGTACAATGAAATTTCAACCATGATGTTTAGAATAATATTAATTATTTCTAGTCTTGCCATCAATATTTGTTCAAGGCTGATGGCATTCAATTGGTATAAACATTAATAGCTAACCACAGTAACCGTGATCTATTTTCTAAGAATAAAATTGTAAATGTTATGAATAAAATATCCGTAGAAACTCAAGAACAAGCGATGAAAGTAGCTAAGGGAACACAGCGACCTAATCAAACCAAAGAACAAACAAAAGTTATCTCTCAAGGAATTGAGAAGGGTATAGCTGAGTATAAGAAGCAGCAAAGTAAGAAATTGCGAGAGCGGGATAAAAGACGAAAAACCAATTTCAAATCTAAAGCAGATAAACCTGAAACAGTTGAGGCGCTTAAATCCGAGCCTGATAAATTACCTTGGGTATTGTTAGCGGTAAGTTGGCTTGGTTTTGTCAGTTGGTATTTGTTTAATTAAGAGAGGACAAAGTCGCTAGGTGTTAACAAGTTAAATTAGTTCTACTAAGCTGACCTTGGTCTTTGCGACCATAACTGTAACTTTAAGCATATGGAGGCATTAAACTTTTGTTAAGCCATGATAATATATAGAGTCATATTACCGAGGTTTTATTCTCGCTTGTGAGCTGGGTTTAATCGACAGTTTTAAAATAGCTGTTTAGGTGTTGTTTTCTACATTATCTGCTAACCAATGCAATATCTTCACAATTAACAAATCTGGATCTACAGGTTTAGATAAATAATCGTCCATGCCAGCATCAAGACACTTTTGTTTATCATCTGCCATGGCATTTGCTGTCATAGCAATAATGGGGATTTTTTTATTTAGTTCACCAGCATTAGCTGAACGTATTTGTCGACTAGCTTCATAACCATCCATTTCAGGCATCTGGCAATCCATCAGTACTAGATCGTAGCTCCACGTTGCTTTATCCTGCGCTAACGGTTGTTGTATTAATTTTTCTAAACACTCAACACCATTGTTAGCAATATCAATAAAATGTAAACCTAGTTCATTAAGAATTCCTTTTGCTACCATTTGATTAATACGATTATCTTCCACTAATAATATTCGCTTATTTTTAATACTATCTAGATCGGAGTTGTTAAAAATTTTATTTTTTGCAGGAATCAATGTTTTTAAATAATGCCTAGTCACTAGGGGATTAGCGTGTTCAAGCACTTCTCCTCCTTTTGTCACGACAGATAGAGCGCCAAAAACATCAGCAGTTGTTGCTGGTTTAGGAAAATAGCAGTCAAAGCCTAAATCAGCAAAATATCGAGCATCACCTATATGCCCCATTGAAGTCATCATAACGAGTTTCATTTGTTCAAAACGCTTATCATTCTTGATAAGCTTACCTAATTCAGCGCCGTCCATATGGGGCATTTGCATATCAAGAATCGCGACATCAAAAGGTGCCTTATTTTCATTTCGACATTCTTGTTCACAAAGTAGCAATGCCTGCTGGCCACTGTCAGCTTCAAAAACAGTCGCTCCCCAGTGCTCAAGTTGTCCTCGTATAACTTCTCTATTGGTCTCATTGTCATCTACGATGAGTAATTTTAGATTACTTATATCAACATCAGGCATTACCTTTTGAGATTTATTACTTTTTTGCAGGGTTACATAAAAATGAAAACAACTTCCTTGCCCTATTTTACTGGTCACGCTAATGTCACCGCCCATTAGGTTACAAAGTTTTTTTACAATAGCTAACCCTAAGCCCGTACCACCAAACTTACGCGTTGTGGACGAGTCAACTTGACTAAATGAGTCAAATAACAAAGAAATTTTATCATCTGGAATTCCAAGACCTGTATCACTAATATTACAATTTAACCGCCATGATGAGTCATCGTTAGGAAGTAACTCAGCAATAATAATAATTTCGCCTTTGGCTGTGAATTTAGTCGCGTTACTGATGATATTAGATATGATTTGTCGAAGTCGACTAGGATCACCTTTTACTATAGATTCTTCAACTTTTGTGACATCTAGGATGAGTTCAAGGTTTTTAACTTGAGCCTGTAACCCCATAGATTCAGAAAGTTCACCAAGCATACTTCGTAGGTTGAAATCAATATTTTCTAATTCCACCTTACCCGCATCTACTTTAGAAAAATCCAAAATATCATTAATTAAATTAAGTAATGATCTCGCGCTCCCCATTGCAATATTGACTCGATGCTTTTGTTCGTCATTTAAACCTGTATCTATGACTAACCCCAGCATACCAAGTACCCCATTCATTGGGGTGCGTATTTCATGGCTCATACTGGCTAAGAACTCACTTTTTGCAATAACGGCTTGTTGTGCTTCCTCTGTTGCTTTTATAAGCATTTCTTGGTTGTTTTTTTGAGATGAAATGTCCAGGTGTGTACCTACCATGCGTTTTGGTTTTCCATCCTCAAACCATTCTACCACTTTCCCTGAGTCTAATACCCATACCCAATGACCTGCTTTATGTTTCATTCGAGCTTCAAAGTTATATCTTTCAGTTTCTCCACTCCAATGTTGCTCTAATAATTCACCAGAATGTTTTAGATCGTCCGGGTGAGCATGTTTCATCCAAGTATTAATGTCACAGGGACTCAATTCTTCGAGGGTATAACCAATTATTTCAGCCCAACGCTTATTAAAGGTAACCTCGCCAGTCTGAACTTGCCAATCCCAAATGCCCGTGGCGGTACTATCAATCACGAGTGCTAATTGGTTACTGCTTTCTTTTAACTCAAGTAGCGCTGACTGTTTTAATTCAGATTCACTATGTAAATTTTCAATAGAAGTCATATTTTTGCTTAGCTTATTGGCCATGCTATTAAAACCTCTGCCTAAATCTCCTATCTCATCAGCCCCTAGATCATCCATCTGATAATCCAGTTCACCTTGACCAATACTTTTAGTAAATAGATGTAGCTGCTCTATTCGATGTAATAAAATTTTCCCTAATAAGAAGTAGAGCAATAGACTCATAATCAATACACTAACTGTACCCACGGTCAAAATGTTTATAGCCAATGTTTGAACAACTTTCAGCTCAATATTACGATTGAATATTAATAGTGAAATAAGCTCTGTTTTACCAACGGTGAATTGTTTTTCGGATAGAAGTTCATCGGGGTTATTTTTATATAGACTGTTCTCATCATGCTTATTAGCGATAGTGTTTTTTTGATTGTATCGCGTAATAATAACTTCATTTTCACCATTTTTAATGATTGCACCAATTAGTGAATTTTTAGAAGCAGCTAATTCGATAATATCCTCATCTAATTGATTTATTACGATACGTCGCCAGTCGATACTAACGACTAATTCACCAATAATTTCACCTCGTTTACGAATATTAAGGCTGTACCACTGGGCTATGCCATCTTCCAGACCTATTTTGGATAAATATTCATCTTGACCAATTGAACTTATTCCAACAATGGTGTTATTTGGTTGCACATATAGAGGGTGCTGATGAATATTTTTTAGTAATAGTTCTTCACCATTTATTCTTTTCTTATTACTGTCACGTGTACTGGTAGAGAAAACAGTGCCATCTATTTCTGTCACAAGAATATAATTAATAAAGGGATAAATTTCGATTAGGTCATTTAACTCTTGGCTAATGCCACGATTTTCGAACAAACTGAGTGCTTTATTCACTTGCCTATTACGAGCAATTATTTGGCTAATATCAGATATTTTTTGTTGCTGTTCATCTAGGTGAGAAGTAATGAAAGATACATCACTATTCATACCTTTTTGTATTGTTTGTAGTCGATCATATTTAAGAGACGAAAAAACAAAAAAACCTAATGACCCTATAATAATAAGGGAAATTGATATGGATATTGAGATGATTTTAGGCAGTAGTTTCATTTTAATAGATTATTCACTGTGTCCATTGTATTTCAAAAGATAAATTTTCTGGTACGTTAATACCTAACTTATTCATACTATTCTTATTGAATAAGTAGGTTGGTGGCTCTTGTAATGTAGACTCAATACTTTCGGGTAAAGCCTTATTTAAAAGAATATCTGCAGCCATTTTCCCCGCCATATTACCCAACTGATAAAAGTCGGCGACAACACCAAAAGTTGCCCCTTGCTCAATACCTTTTTTATTAGCACTTAAAATAGGGATTTTATGAGTTAAGGAAAGCTCTATTAACGCCAGTTCGCCACCACCTTGTATTAATGTATCAGTGGTGGTAACAAAGACATCAACGTCATTGACTAGTGTCATCGCTTTCATTTTTAGCTCTTTAATACTTTCCACTGAAACATCAGTCACCTTAATACCCTTTTTCTTAAAATAGCGATATAAGTTAGCGGTTTGAATTTTTGAATTTGGCTCGCCTTTACGATGAAAAATAGCAATACTCTTTGTTGTCGGTAGTACGCCTAAAAGTAAGTCAATAGAGTGAGATAATGGCACGTAATTACTGGTGCCAACCAAGTTATTACCTGAGTATTCAAAAGACTCTATTAAGCCGGAGTCAGCCGGATAAGTTACAATTGAAAAGACTATGGGCGTATTAGTAGGAATAACTTCTTTTATTATTGTTGTTCCAGGTGTTGTCAGGGAAAAAACCAAATCAATGTTTTGTCTTTTTAAGTTGTTTGCAACTTTTCTTTGCAGTATTTTGTCGGCACCAACTTCACCTTGAATAAAGGTCAATTGCTTACCTTCTACCAGCCCTCTACTTGCTAGCGCATCTTTAAAACCTTGAACACATTGAGGGTAGCCTGACCAAGTTGCCAAACCGATTTTATATTCAGTCGCTAAAACCTGAGGGCAAAAAAACATAAAAATAAAAGCAACAAATACAAAAAATGTTTTACCTGTATTATTTTTCATTGTATCGCCTACCATTTGATTAAGTACTCCAAACCCACTGCCATGTTGTTTACATCAGAACGACGATATTGGTTAACGCGGTACTCGGCGATGACAAACAGGTTTTCGACTATGTTATAACCAAGTTGTATTTCACCCACCATTGGGTTTTTGGGTACTTCAGGTATTTTGCCTGACAAGTTTTCATTAAAGGTATGATCAATAAAGCCAGCCAAGTAAAGTCGGTTATCAATAGTTGGAAACGTCATTCGAAATACATGCTCCATTTGCCATACATTCTCAGGCACATTATCAAACTGTTTCAAATGGAAATTAATTGACCAACTTAGGTTTATAGCCTTAAAAACAGTGTTAAATATTTGGGTATCGTTTATCCGCCATCGAAAGCCTAACCGATGTCGGTCATTGTCATCGCCTGAGCGAAAATTCATTTGCAGGGTGAGATCAATCGGAGACTTTTCACTAATTTGCCAACGGACATTTTGTTCCGTGTAAAAGGTATTGATATCGGCTAATGCTGCTTCACTCTTTTCATTACCAAAGTTCGTTAAAGAAAAATACGAGAAGCGATTTTTGAGTTTAGCGCCAATATTAATCGTGATGGTATTATCGTTATCAACATCAGACAAATAAGGATAGACATTTACGTCGATAAAACCGCCTGAGCTATTCTTATCCGCAGCATTAATTTGAAAGTTAACAGCAATGATTAATAAACACAGTAATATCCGTATCAGCATTTTTACCCTTAAATAAGAATTATCCGTTGTTTTTATAAATATAGTCGAGATTTTGAAATAATGGGAAAATTAAACTTACGTGAGGTTCATAGTGCATAGAAACATATTTAATCTCCGACTTTAAATATTGAATTTAAAGTTAGACCATGGGAGGTGGTATTAAGATTGGTGGATAAAAATGTAATCTATGAGGTTAGATAGTTTTAGTCTTCGATAAATTAATCTTGTTAGAGGACACATAGGGATGGTGGGATAGATTTCAACCTTTACTGATAATGTCTGCTCTAGGCTGAATCAGTTGTCGGAAGGCTCAACTATCACCTAATGACAGGGAGTTCTCCTTAGTGAAGTAAGATCGAACGTCAGCTAAGAGAATAAAGTGATTCCACTCAGAAGATGCTTGAGTGGCTGTTCCTCGCTCATTTGAGACGATGGATACTTCTTCTTTTTAGATGATTTGGATGCAATAAAAATAACGTTCATTACAACAACTATTACACCAACCGTAGACCAAGCCATAAATATTACTTAAAAAGTAACTTCGGTTAATCGCTCATTGCAGTCGACCACTGGCAGCTTATTGCTGCCTATCAAATTTAATTAAGCCATGATATTTAAGAGCGTCAGAACAAGTTTGAATTACTAGCATTAAATATCTATTCTGCTAACAACTAGCTTATATTTAATTTTTCTTTCCAAGTTTCTCAAAACTAAATTTTTGCCCACCTAACGCTGCTTCATACATCAAGCCGCCTTTAATATAAGTGAAAGTTGCCATACCATTTTGATAAATACCTTCTTGCTTGTTTTTATCAGGGCTAGTTGCTGCGCCAGCAGAAGTACCGGTAGTGCTAGTTTTTGCGTTGGCACCTGCGTTAATAGCAACGGCAGAAGCTTGTGCGCTAAATTCAAAATTTCCGCTGATAAACTTGTCATAAGTTGCTTTGTTTTTAAAAAAAATCACTTCGCTAAAAGCTTGGCCACCTAGTTGAAAGCCAATAGTGACTTGTGCCATTGTAGTCGTGCCCGTTTTCTTGCCTTGTTTAAAAACACTGCCTTCACCGTAAGAGCCGCCAATACCAAAGCCACCTTTACCTATGGTTGGAAAAATAGCATAACCGTAGGCGTTGTCGAAAAACTTCTTCACTTGTGCCGACTTTTTAAAGTTAGCAACAGTCTTAGAATTATCATCAGCTAATATTGAGTGAGAGAACATTAAAATAACAATAGTTAAAAATATTTTTTTCATAGTGGTTCCAGTTACATATTTGATTTATTGATTTAATTAGTTATTGTTCGATGCATTAAAACTTACTTCTGAATTTATAAAGCAGACTACCGCCAGCAAACCATACTATGACCATAATCCATTCTTGTGGCCATATTAATGCAGCAGGCATCCCAGGAAAATACAAACTTACCATCATAAGGCTTGATAATAAACCAAACCAGCCTAAAGCTTTTCCGCCAGGCGCTTTAAATGGTCTTTCCATATTAGGCTCTTTATAACGAAGCATTAAAAAGGATGAAGTAACAAAAATATAGGCAGTCATTAGCCCCATGCTACCAGCGTCTACAAACCAAACGAGCGCTTGTCGCCCTAGAAAAGGCGAGAGAGTGCCTAAAATACTAATAAAAATAATAGCGTTGACGGGCGTACGATAAACAGGGTGAACTTTCGCTAAAAATTTAGGTAGCATTCCACTTGCGGCCATAGCGAATAATGCTCTACTACCGCCGAGTAAAAAACCATTCCAACTTGTTAAAATACCTGCTACACCACCAATAAGTAGAATAAGAGCGCCCGATCTTCCCCAAGCTGCTTGGGTCGCATCTACCGTTGCTAAATCAGAGGCATTCCTAGCGTCATCAGATAGCAGCATGCCGACAGCAATTTCTATTAATAAATACCAAATAATGGCCATCACAATGGAAAGAACTAGCATTTGGCCTATTTTCTTTGCTGGTAAATCTATTTCTTCAGCGGCCTGAGGGATTACGTCAAAGCCAACCATCATAAATGGCACTAACGCCATTGCCGCTAAAATACCGCTACCGCCTCCGACAATTAATGGCGTTAAGTTAGCGGTATCACCATGAACACCTAGTCCAATAAATAATGCTAACCCAGATAAAACAATAACAATAACCGTAATACCTTGAATTATTGCGGCAATACGAACACCACGAACATTTATCCAAGTGATAATGATAGAGGCAGCCGCGCCAATGAGTGCTTGATCCATATAGACCATGGCGCCATTAACGGACCATAGTTCACCATTTCCTAAATTGGGAAATAAGTTTTCTAACACACTAGGTAGGGCAACCGCTTCAAAAGCAACGACGGAAATATAAGCAAAAACAATTGACCACGTACAGTAAAATGAAACAGTTTTTCCTAAAGCACGTAAGCTATAAGCATGTTCACCACCAACATCAGGCATTGCTGCAGCAAGTTCGGCATAAATTAAACCGATAATAACAATAACAGCACCTGCCGCTAAAGTTGCAATTATTGCCCCGACACTGCCGGATCTTTGCATTAATTGAGAAATTAATACCACCCAAGACCAGCCAATCATAGCGCCAAAGGAAAGAGCAAGCACATCAACTTGCTTTAAGGTTTTTTCTAAGCCATGTTTAGTTGTATTCAACACTAACTCCTTAAAATAAATATAATTTACAGTTATAAAGTAATCATTTATCACATTAAGGTCAATCTATTCATTTATCACATTAAGGTCAATCTATTCATTTCGATTAGTTAATAACTTATCTATGCAGGTAACTCAGGATTGAACTGTAGGTCGATGCTTGCCTCGACAATAAAGCGACCTTAATGAAATTAAGTTGAGTTGATAAATATTAATGATTTAGTATAGTTATTATGAAATTTAATTTTATTTTTCTAAATACTCAGGTCATTTATGTATAAAAATCTCCTTTTTTGTATTCTTTTAGTTATACATTCTACATGCCTGTGGGCAGCAGCTGAGCTACAAGAAACGAGTAAGGTCGTTAATCTTCGATTACCGCCGGCTAGCTCATCTAATATGCAATATGTTAAAGAGCTTTTGACCAAAGCCTATGTATCAATAGGTTATAAAATTGACTGGATTAATATTGCTGGCTCTCAAGAATTAGAATTAGCAAGTAAGGGGCGGTTAGCAGGAGCATTTGCAAGACATCCGATAATAGAAGAGAAATTTCCGACATTGGTAAAAGTCCCCTATAAGTTATTTGACTTTAAATTGCTAAAAGTTAGCGATAGACGGCGTTGTGGATACTGTTTGGATGAAGATATTAATTCAATTATTTTTACTAAAGGAGCAAAAGTATCTGAAAAGTATGTGCAATCACTTCGATCAACAATAGATAAATTACCACTTCAGAGTACTACAAAAAAATTAAATGGCATGATCTTTAAAAGGCGTGCTGATTCGGTATTGATTATGGATTTTCAGTTAGATGAAAAAATAGCTAAAAATCATCATATGATTGTTGAAACTATACTCCATGAATATGATTATCATTATTTATCGCCTCGCTATAAACACTTACAACAACCGCTTGCTGATGCTTTTGAAAAATTAGAACAAAATGGTACTGTGGCACAATTGCAACAAAAATATAAAATCAAATCATCTAAAGAATTTAAATCGATTCCTGAAAAAATAAATTTTATTTCTGGAAACTGGTTAGAATATACCAATGCTGACGGCACTGGCGTTTATTGGAATATCATTGATAGTCTATTTGATGATGACTTTAGTGTGACCAAAAGTACTTCAACTTGGGCTAGAGCTATTCGTGCTTTTGAAACCAATCAAGCCGATGTTTTAGTTGGAGCTTATCGTAAAAATAAAATAAAGAATGCTATTTTTTCTTCTTTTCATATTGACTATGAGTATCCTCTGTTTGCTTTCGCCCGAAATGAAGATGTTCTAACGCGTTTTAAAGCAAGGGATGAATCACTGAGTGCTTGTTTAAGCTCTGGGTCATCTTTCTTTAAATATGTTGATTTTTTGCCGAGAGAAAATATTATCGAATCGTCATTAATGCAATGCGATGCTTTAATAAAAAGTAATAAAGTCGATATTGTGGTTGAGTATGATTACAACTTAAATCAGCATACACAAGCTTTACCTAGGTTTGAATTAGTCGAACATTCCCCTTTGTTTCTTGTTTTTCACGATACACTTGAGGGGCACTTTTTAAAATCTTACTTCGATGGGAATATCGTTAAGCTTGCTCGTGAAGATATTTTGAAAAAAATATTTCCAGATGAAAGAACCTATAAACAAGCTCATATTCGTCCTTAATTGGTACTAATTTCCCTTGCCGTTAATGATTAACTTTTCTAATTGTTTAAGTTGAGGATTAAAACGGTGACTTGTGTTTTTTAACATTCAGTAAGTTAATTTCATTGGTTAATGAATAACTTGCATATTATTAGTAATTTTGGGCATTAAAACCTTCAATGTTTGCTACAATTAATAATGAAGCTCATTTAGATATATCAGCAAAATATAGTGGCAAACTTATGGAATATGAATTTATACATGATGCAATAACGGGTGAAGCAAAAGCGCGCTTTTCTTTAGAGCATGAAGTGGTTGGCCCATGGATTGAAGTTGAGTTAGGGCATGATAGTGCTAAATTAGCACAACTATTAACAGCCATTGATAATGTTGAAAAAGGCCATCAAAGCGAAGTTGTTATTACGGGGCATGAATACTCTATAGCAATAAGCCAAGAAGATGTTGAAATACAAACTAATGCTAGTTTGAATGGCGCTGAGCCTTTACCTGAAATGCTCACCACAGATCATATTCACTATGATCAAAACGAGAGTGCCGCTTGCGGTATTGATGACTTTAGAAAATTGTTACTTTCATGGTCTCGATTTACCAATAACTTATAATTTACATCTTATAGTGATTCGGTAATCTTGGTAATTATTTCAGTAAGGTCACTTTTGTCTATAGTTAATACAGTAAGAATAGCTTCTTCTAAATAAGTCCAGTCGGGAGAAGCACAATCTAAATATTTCAATGAAACAATATGCTCAGCTAGTTTTAACACTGAAAATAAATCTTGCTCGGGTGAACCATTAAGTTTGTTCAAATAGTCCCGTTCGTGGTGTTGTAATATTATTTGGCAAACATCTTTAGGCAAACGCCAAGAGCTGGCAACGTAAAAGCCGATAGTGGCATGGTTTGCATGGTAATATTTTTCTTCTAATTCAATTAATGATAGTTCAGATGTCAAAATGGCTTTATCAATCACATCTTGGTAATCATTATATTTCATTGCCATTACTGGAATACCACAAGCGTGAAATAATCCCAAGCTAGATAGTTTATCCATAGCAATATTTCTTTTAAATTGCTTACCTACTGCAATAGCTGCACTTGATACATCAGTGGTCATTTTCCAAAAAAGATCAAGATCAATGCTGCAATTTTTTGGATCAAAACTTTTTTTGAGTAAACTGCCGGTGACCAACATCACCACACCATAAATGCCAATATAATTCACTGACATTTTAATGTCTGTAACCGTTCTACTTAACCCGTATAATGGCGAATTAACGGTTTTTAATATCGCAGCACTCACCGCAATATCTTTACTAATACAATCAGCAATAGCATTGATGTCAGGGCTTGGATCAGCCATTAATTTTAAGAGGCTAAGAAGTAGCTTTGGCTGCGCAGGTACAGAAAAACCTTTACCAATATCATCTAAAACACTTTGATCAACAATAAGCATAAGTAGCCGTCGTTAAATTAACTGAGTGATTAAATAATAAGACATTTTGTTGGTTTATGCTTACATAACAGAATATTAATTTGTTAGCATGCGTTATTGTGTTGTATATCCCTTTTTTAATTTCAGCTGAATTCTGCATTTGCAAGTGAGGAGGGCACCTATGGAGCGAATAATGAAGTCTTGTGCAATTCTAACAATGGATAACTTATCTAGTTATGAATGTTATGATTATTTACTCGATAAACCGTTGGCAAAACTCGGCTGGCAAACTCAGTTGGTATCATGGCGTTGTGAAAATGTAAAATGGCAGCAATTTGATGCGGTGATTATTCGTAGCCCTTGGGATTATCAAGATGATGCAAGCGCTTTTCTTTCGGTATTAGCAACGATAGATAGCTCAAGTACTGTTCTATTAAATTCTTTAGCAACAGTGCGCTGGAATATTGATAAAATTTATTTAAAATCTTTGGCTGATCATAACGTTAGCATTGTTCCAACACTTTGGCAGTCAAATTTTGTTGCCGAGGATTTACCGCAATTTTTTAATCATTTTAATTGTCACCAATTAGTTATTAAGCCCAGAATTAGCGCTAATGCTGATGATACATTTTGGTTAAAAAAAGCAACAGCAAATCATTCCATTGCCGAGCTTGAAGCTGTTTTTTCTGATAGTAATTTTATGGTGCAACCTTTTCTTACCAGTGTTATTGAAGAAGGCGAGTTTTCACTTTTTTATTTTAATGGTAAATATAGCCATGCTATTTTAAAAACACCAAAAGCTGATGATTTTAGAGTGCAAGAAGAGCATGGCGGGCGTTTGCAAGCGATCACACCTGAAAAGGCGTTATTAGCCCAAGCAGAGAAAACGTTAGCTGCCATAACTAAATTGACTGGGGAAGTGCCTTTATATGCTCGAGTTGATTTCGTTCGAGTGGGGGATAGTTCAGCTAGTGAACCATTTGCTCTAATGGAAGCTGAATTAATAGAGCCATCACTATATTTTAATATGGATGATAGCGCAGCAGGTCACTTTGCTAATGCTTTTGTAAAGCGTATAGAGCGCATAGAAACAAATAGATAGTATCAGTGGGTTATATAAATCATCATGACGAAAAAAAGTACTATAACCGCATTAAATGACAAAATGTAAATAAAACCTTTTCGGCCCTCTTTTAAACTGTAGCCATGATTATTAAGATACCACCACCAAATGGCGCACATAATAATGGGTAGTAAAAAGAACAGTTTAATCATATTCATTTCCTCAGTAAGCGACTTATTTATAAAAAGTATTCGCGCTTGTTCAATTAATTTAACGGATTGTTCACTTAGTTCAGCTGTTTACTTGTTTGTTTGCTTAATCGGTTCATGCCAAGGCGCTATTTTAAACAACATTAACATGCCCGGAATAGCTAACGCGGTACATAAAAAATAAAATTGAGTCCAGCCAATTTGTTCCACAATAAACCCTGTTGTAGCATTGGCAAAAGTTCTCGGTAATACAGCTAATGCGGTAAAAAGTGCTATTTGAGTCGCGGCAAAAGCTGGATTAGTTGTTCTGGCAATAAAAGCAGTAAAAGCGGCAGTACCTAAACCAACGCCTAAATATTCAAAACCCATTGCTATCGCTAAAGCATAGTTATTGTGGCCAATTTCAGCAAGTGCCGCAAAACCAAGAATACTGGCTATTTGTACAAAGCCGAACAACCACAAAGCCCGATTAATACTAAGCTTTATCATCACTATACCACCAACCACTATACCTATGGTCATAGCAATCATGGATGATGTTTTAGCAATAACGCCAATTTCAGTTTTACTAAAACCCATATCGAGGAAGAAGGGCGTTTGCAGTGCAGTAGCCATGTTGTCACCCAGCTTATACAGTACTAAAAAAGCTAAAGTATAAGCGGCGGACTTTAAGCCGTTGCTTTGAATAAAATCTTTAAAAGGTAAAACGACCGCTTCCCGTAATGATTTTGGTGCGCTGTGTTCAGTGTCTAATTCTTTAATAAATAAAGTGAGTAAAATACCGGTTACCATAAAAGCGGCAACAATCATAAAAACAGATTGCCAACTAATATGATCTGCAAGAATAAAGGCTAATGAACCTGGTACTAAACCAGATAAACGGTAAGCTTGCACATGAATAGAATTTCCAAGTCCTAATTCATTGTCGGGCAATAATTCACGTCGATAAGCATCAAGCACAATGTCTTGACTGGCGCTAAAGAAGGCGACGGCGGCTGCTAAATAAGCAACCGACCATATGTTAGCGGTTGGGCTGACAAAGCCAAAAGCGGCTATTGATAACAGTAATAGTATTTGGGTGGCTAGCATCCAACTGCGTCTTCTTCCCAAGCCTCCTAATGAATATCTATCCATTAATGGCGACCAAAGAAATTTCCATACATAGGGAATACCAATTAAGGAGAATAAACCTATTTCAGCTAAACTAACCCCTTGATCACGCAGCCAGCCGGGTATTAATTGATAGAGGACAAACAAGGGTAAACCAGAACTGAAGCCTGTAAAGATACAGATCAGCATTCGTTTGTTTAGAATAGCTTGCTTAAACGAGGTTTTGGACATTAACAAATTACTGCATTAAATAATGACTTTATAATTTTAAGCTTATCAGAGAGTTGGACTGAGCAGAAGAAAATTAAAGAACTTTACGCAATAGGGCGCCAACCAATGCAGTCAATAGGGTAACTACCAAGACCATTGAAGAAGTCAAGGCAGGTATTCATCTCACTTTTGAAAAATAAATCTTGTTGTAAAGCTTGTCCTCCATGCAAACTCACTTCATGGATTAAGTGCCAGAAGACACGCTCTTGGGCATTGCTTGGGGTTTCGTCGGTAACATTTAATAAAGCCCACTCTTCCATGGTATCGACAATAAACTGATCCAACTCAGTGTAATGTAATTTTTTATCAATCACAGCACTAACATAGGAGCACATTTGTACAACTTTATTACTGATAAACTGCTCAATTATCACAAACATTCCCTAGACAGCGTTGAAAGCTTTCTATAATTTCAGATAAATATAATAAACCGATAGCGATGATAGATATTTTTATTCTATTTGTTTTGACGGTTTAACAAAAATAAAACTATAAAATACTAGTTACAACAATTAATACAATACCACAAAGGTAGTACTATATTTATTAGCGATCATTTCACTTTTGTCAAAAAATAAGACTACTTTTTTTGTAAAAAAATTGTAAGGGCTAAAAAGATTACTTCAAACCACTGAATTCATTACGATTGATTTCGTAAGTAAAAAATGTAAATATTTTAATGGTAATCTGTTAAATTACTCTGCAGGTAAAAGGGTTGCCTTAATTAATGTCACGGGCTCTACCGGTACATCATTCCACCCCATAGCTTCATCATAATCAGTTTTAACTTTTGCTATTGCTTCAAGCACTTCCTCACCTTCTACAATAGCGCCAAAAACTGTATATCCCCAACGTCTACCAGGATCTAAATTGGTATTGTCGTTGATATTAAAAAAGAATTGTCTGTTGGCTGTATGAGGTCTATTTTCTTTAGCCATGGCAATTGTGCCTGTTTCGTTTTTTAAACCATTACCTGATTCATTGACGATATTTTCATTTAACTTTCTAGAGACAAAATCGGCATCGTAACCTCCTCCTTGCACAATAAAATCTTCTACTATGCGATGAAAAATGGTGTTGTTATATTCACCAGTAATCACATAAGTTAAAAAATTGTCCACGGTAATAGGCGCTTTAACTCGGTCAAGCTCAACAATGATAATGCCCATAGAGGTTTCTAATTTTACTTTCGGGTAAATATTAGTTGGGTCAATGGCAATGTTTTTAGCGTAAATAGAGGTGGAAAAAAATCCCATACCTAAGAACATGGTGCAAGTAATAATTACCTTCATTAAATTTTTCATTGGATTAGTCTCGATTGAATAGCCTGTCATTTTAAGAAGCGGCTAATTTCTTCATTCGCTAAAATTCGTTCTAATAACTTGCTTAAACGCTGATTGAAATTTCGCTCTAATACCGCTATATCTGCTCGTAATGGGCCATCACTATTGCCGCGATTGCTAAAGGTACTTGTCAGTGTTTTCGCGCCATTATTGACAGTTACTTTAAGTACTATTTCAGTTTGTACTTTATATTCTATGGTTTCTTGGTTAACACTAATGATAGCTTTTTCTATTGTGATGCTAATGGTGTTTGCAGCGCTGTCTTGAATAACTAAGCCTTGTTTTTTCCAATGCTTAGATAAATTACTTTTGATGGTGTCTTCAAGTCTTTCTTGCGCTGAAAGTAAGGTTGCCGCTTCGTCTTCACGTAATATTTGTACAATATGATTAGAAGTGCGCATATCAATCACATTAAGTTGTGTTTGTTTATTGTTATGAGCAATACCAGGGGTGACCATAATATCAGGTGCAATGATTAGATGGCTTGGAAGGCTAGCGCAAGCGCTTAAACCAAAGATGAACATTAAGGTGATAATTTTGGCGTAGAGTGAATTTAGTTTCATTGTAATAGTCGCTTTAGTTTTCTATTTAAAATGGATTGAAATAAGTTATTTAATTGCTGCTTGGGTAACAAACTTATCATTACTGGCAATAAGCTTTTCATTGCCAAAAAGTCGTTTTAATTTGATGTGGTAAGCCAATTGACGGTTACCAATAATGCGCAGTTCACCACCTTTTTTCAACACCCGGTGACTGTCTTTGAACATTTGCCATGCAATGTGATCAGTGGTTGCTGTATGTTGATGAAAAGGCGGGTTACATAAAATCAAATCAACACTATTACTTTCAACATTCGTTAAGCAGTCATTTAAATGAAACTGACATTGCTCAGCTAAATCAGGCAGGTTATTTTTAATATTAATTTCGGCAGAACTAAGCGCCATATGAGATTCATCAAAAAACTGTATTTGAGCGGTTGGCTGTCTGGATAATATCGTTAAACCAATAACACCATTGCCACAGCCTAAATCAATAACCTGACTATTTGCATTAACATTAGGCAAGTTTTCTATAAAATAACGAGCGCCAATATCCAGCTTTTCTCTAGAATAAACATTGGCATGATTACTAACATAAAAATCACGGTTTAAAGCTTTATTAGGCAATGACCAAACTGTTGGAAAAGGCGATGTGTGTTTTTGCTGTTGATCTAATTGACAGAAAACTAAACGAGCTTTTTTAACCGCCAGTGACGTTTTAGTTGTACCTAAGTATTTTTCAAATAACTTCAATGTTGAGCTATGGATCTCTTTGGCGCGATCAGCTGCAATGAAGATAGTATTTTCCCCAACGCTATTTTTTATCTGAATTAACTGCTCAATAAGTAATGATTTGGTTTTTGGAATTTTAAATAAAATAACATCAATATTTGCAGGCAATGGCTCTAAACAGTTTAATTGCGTGATATTTTCATCGTTAACCTGGTTTTGTTCAATGTTGTAAGTAATGCCTTGCTTGCTGATGTAGGAATCATTAATGCAATAAACATTAAGTTTTTTTTGTAACGCTTCTTCACTACAAAAATGTGTAGTAAGTGCTCCGAAAGCATCATTAAAAATAGCGACTCGGTTATTATTAGCAATTAATTGCTGATCTTTAATATGATTAAGTAAATATTCATCGGCAGAATCCCACGCTTGTAAACTGCGGTTTACTTGTGCAAGCGGAAAACGGGCAAGTGTCAATTGTTTTTCATCAATAAAGAAAGGGCTTAACATAACAAAGGAATGTACTGATAATAAATAAGAATAAGTTATTGTGACATATTTATATGCTTATATCTTGATTCTACCTTAGAAAATTTATTAAAATAAAACCTTAATAACACCATTAAGTTAACTGATAATCGCCTTTCTTTAGATTTTATCGTATGTAATATAAAGTTAAATAGACTAAAATTATCAATGATTCCTCCTTTATCGAGAATAAATAATGACTATAGCTGCTGCAATTGAAGAGAAATTGCTATCTGCCTTTTCACCTTTACACCTAGATGTTATCAATGAGAGTAGTAATCATAATGTGCCACCGGGCAGTGAGTCTCATTTTAAGGTAACTATTGTTTCAAATAACTTTAAAGATGAGCGCTTGATAAAACGTCACCGTGCAGTGAATTCTGTGTTATCTGAAGAGTTAGCAGAAAAAATTCATGCATTAGCCTTACACACATATACAGAAAAAGAGTGGCATGATTACTACGCTGATAATACGCCATTATCACCTAATTGTTTAGGGGGCGGTAAATAGACCTAATACCAATTGCACTAACTAAGTGATCATTTTCAAGTGGCCTAAACATCCAAT
>JAPYOP010000095.1 GCA_029938115.1 Colwellia sp.
TATTGTTCAATTACCACTCCCCGATCTAAAAAAATTTAAATTTTAGGGGTGACAATTATTCTGACACGGGGGGGTACTATTGCTCTGCACAATATTTCTTATATACCTTGGAAAAATAACCAGCATGTTTAAAGCCGACCGCATAGGCTGTTTCCGCTATAGTACGATGAGTTTTACTTTGAATATAATAATGTGCTTTTTCAAGACGTATTTTGATAACAAATTGTGCTGCCGTTAATCCGCTTTCTCGTTCAATTTTACGTTGTATGGTAGAGCGACTCATAAATAATTTTGCTGCTAGCGTGTTTATACAAAATCCATTAACACTTATATTTTCTAGAACACAACTCCGCACTTTATTGATAAAAGCATTGTCGTAATGCTTAGCATTATTGCGTTCAATGAGTTCAATTGTGCGTACCTGGACCATTTCCTCAAGAATGTCTCTGTGGCTATTCAACTCAATTTCGGCCAGTTTGCGAGCGGTGATGTCGACGAAACTGATTACTATTTCATAAAAGTCACCTGTACTACTGAATATAGGAAACCCATTGACTGATACCCAAACCATATCATTGGACTCTTTCCTATAAATGCCTAACACTTGATTTTTAATTGATTTCTTACTAGTTAACACTCTATTTACAGGGAAGTCTTCGGTGGATAAAGTATTATTATCTATATCTACAAATTCCCATACAGGATCGACGGCCTCTCTGCCTATCATATGTCCGTTATTTAGACCAAGTAGTTCTGATGCTCTGATATTATTCATAACAATAGAAGTATCCGGTGCATGCACAACAATGCCGGCTTCAAGGTTATTTAGCAAACCTTGATAACGCTCTTCATTTAACCGTACGACTGCTTTTATTTGTATACCTTCAGTATCCATACATTTATCTCCAATTATTATTAGTTTATAGAGAATTAAAATTCTTTTTTTATTCAACATTTAATCTAACGACCTAATAATGGACAAAAAAAGTTCGTTAAATTGTCGAAAAACTCATATAGGCTCCTATTGCATAACAAGCGGTATATATACATTAATTACAAATGCATACAGCAAGTTCACGTATATTTAGTTTTGGAGGGAGAACTCCCGCTAAACCTTAATGGTAATATCCATTTGCAATGCTCTTTAACGAAAACAAAGTATTTACAATTAAGAGTCCCTCTCTATTTACTTATAGTACTTAATTCATTGATAAGGATGGATCAATAAATCAAAAAACTGCATATCAATCCGAGTTTTTCTAAAATCAATCATATTAATTACCTCTATGTGATATTAGTAAGCAACTTTAACCATGCATTAAAAACAGTCATTTCCTACAGATAAAGTTTAAGATTTATTACGCATAAGTAAATAGCTAACTTTAAGTTTGATTCATTATTGCTAATAAATGCCACAAACGTGCCTTCTATTTATCTAGACAAATTCCTCAACAATAGATTTGATCTGCTTAGTGTGGATTAGCCCTAACTCAATCTTGCTAGTACTCGTGACACTTAATAATTATATTGATAACAATGATATTGCTGCCATTCATTGAATTCACACTGTAACCCGCCCATAAAATCAGAATCGCTTTTTTAGAGTTTTCCACTTACATTAACTGTAACGGAGAACAACAATGAAAAATAAACGATTCACGGAAGCCCAAATCTTTGCCATTTTTAAATAACGATTTCAGTAGTGTAATTGATTAAACTTACTGGTGCTAATTATATGTAACTAATCACATCAACATCATTACAGAGCAGTGTATTCAACTCATATTGACCACCGAGCAACTGACTTGTAATCAGTAGGTCGCCAGTTCGACTCCGGCAGTCGGCACCATTCATTGAGCCCCCTATGTAGCTTGTTATGAGATACATAGGGGTTTTCTTGTTTCTGGAGGTTTATAATCTCATACGGGAACAAAATATAATTTCTACGGCTCCGGGCCTATTTCAATTCGTATTGCTTAAATCTGGCTTATCAATAAGCCTCAATAAAAGGAAGCAATATGACTTTATCTGTAGATGTTTTCACAAATCAGTACCTTCTTGAACTTGAACCAAAAGAAAAGGAATACATAGTATCTGAGGCTGCCTGCAAAGGCTTTTCAGTGAGAGTGTTCCCATCTGGTATCAAAACCTTTATCTATCGAAACAGAACCAATAATGTAAGTAATAAGGTAGCTATTGCCAGAGTTGGAAGTATTTCAATAAACGATGCTAGATATAAAGCGCTTGAATTAGGGACAGTATTACAAGTTAAGAGTGTTGATGAAATATTATATATCGATTCTAAAGAGACAATGATTTACCAAATCAACAAGCTTTACAGCTCTTATGATTGGAGCCTGCTAGGGATTAAATCAAAAGTTGAATACAGCAGGCATATAGATAAACTAGCTATTACCCCTAAGTTTAGGGATATCCAATCATTATCTAAAAGAGCGAATCTAAAGAACTACCTCGATGAAATAGCTTGTGATAAACCCGCCACAGCAAATCGTACCAAAGCCGCCATTAGTAAACTAATTAACTTCCTCGTTGATGCTGATTTACTAGCTTATAACGTTAGCCACAGGATGAAAAAGTACCCAGAGAAACCTCGCAAACGATCATTAGATGCTCTACAAGAGTTAAGATCTTTCTTACATCAAATTAATTCATCCGCTCAAATAAGTGAGCTTACCAAAGACTCAATTAAGCTCTATCTACTAACTGGCTGCCGTAAAAACGAACTTAGATTGATGCAAAGAAGCGAACGGTCCTTACCATGCTCTACTTTTACCTTATCAGATGAGAGGAGTAAAACTTCAGAAAGAATCATCCCTCTTGTACAGTCAGCTAAAGATATATTAAGTAAATACACCAAAAACAAAAGCTTTCTGTTAACAAAGTCCAGTCCTAGAATAAATGCGTATTCCTGAACCTTCATACCATTTTGCACTGTTCTGCTAGCACACGTATTGTATAAGCTAGCTGTACACCATTGAAATTGTTTGGTTTTCATTTTTTGAGAACATAAGTATTATATTTTTGTGTGCTATATTTAGCTATAGGTATTGAATATTATGCTGCCACTAGAGGTTTTCATGGGTGTGATAAACGAGTGACATTTTCCATTAAAGATGGCGTTACCATCACTGTCTATAGGGGAACCATGATATGAGTGATAATGAGTCAGGAACATCAATCAGTAAAAGGGTACAACGTGACCATTCTCTATTTTCTGAATTACCGCTTGGCATTATTGAGCAAGATTGGTCAGTTATTAAAAAGGAAATTGATAAATTACAGCCTGAAGAGGTTGAGAATTTGCCTCTGTATTTTAAAAATCACCCACCATTTTTACGCAATATAGTAGATTCAATCAAAATTAACTATGTTAATGATAGTCTTCTAAAAATATACGGTGCGAATTCCATGACCGAATTTCTTGAGGTGGAGGAAAGTGCTGAAGATTGGTGGGATGAAGAATGGGCCAGTCTTTACGCAACTGAAATTTCGGCTCTCGCCAGTACTAAAAAAATCAACTATCAAGAACTCAAAGAAACTCGCATGGATGGTTCTACATTTGAGGTGCGCCTGATCACCCGTCTTGTCAGTGGCGATGAGGGAGCTTGGCAGAGAATTATTACCATTGTTGAGGATGTGACCGAGCGTAAAAACAATGAAGCAGACTTACTCAAAGCTCATCAAGCATTAAAAGACAAGCAAAAGCAACTGATGCATTCTGAAAAATTAGCTTCTGTTGGTCTGTTAGCCGCAGGTGTAGCACATGAAATTAATAACCCGACCGGATTTGTTAAAAGTAATTTAGAAACATTAGCCGATTACAAAAAAAGCATTATCGACGTTTTTCAAGGGTACTCCGAGTTAGAACAAGCACTTATGCTACATCCCGAAATACTAAATGAGTCTAAGATAGGTGAATTATTAAATAATGTTCTGGAAATAAAGCAACAACAGCAGTTGGATTATATATTATCGGATATACCCATGTTGCTAGATGACTCTATTAGTGGCACCGTCCGAATTCAAAAAATAGTGAAGGATCTTAAACAATTTTCCCGAATTGATGATACGGGATTAAAATGGGCCGATTTGAATGAAGAAGTGATAGAAACTGCACTTCGTATAGTTTGGAATGAGTTAAAGTACAAATGTAAGTTGAACAAATCATTGGCTCCATTGCCAAAGTATAAGTGTCGTCCTGGTGAATTAGGGCAAGTTATCATGAACCTTCTGCTTAATGCTAGTGACGCTATTAGCGTTAAAGGTGAAGTGACTTTAACCAGTGAAGCGACCGATATGGCAATTAACATAAGTGTTGCGGATACAGGCTTAGGCATTGCTGAAGAATATATATTGAAGATTTTCGACCCTTTTTATACCTCTAAAGAAATTGGCAAAGGCACAGGTCTAGGACTATCTATTTCTCAAAGTATTATTGAAAAACATGGCGGTACCATATCAGTAGAAAGTGAACTAAATAAAGGCACAGTTTTCACCGTTTCTTTACCCTTAGATTAATCTGGTCAATATTTTATAGACACACACTCAAAATTATCAAACAACAAGCCTTTAGGTAAGTCTGCTTGGATTGTCGGCATAAAACTAATAATTTTTTTCCGCTGGAGTCCTGTACCCTACTTACATACGTTGCTCAATATTGGTGGTGTTTGAGTCTTCCGACCCAACTGCCATACTCGTTCAAATCGACTTGTAAATTGATAGGGCTACTTTTGCAATTCAAGATATTATTCATATAGTTAATTTGCATAAGTAGTGACTGTTCCTACTGCAAACCGAGACCTTGTAATCAGTAAGTCGCCAGCTCGACTCCGGCAGTCGGCACCATTCATTCAAGCCTCAGCAGAAATGTCGGGGCTTTTTTGTGTGCGTCAAAAACCGCCAGAACGTACTGAGAATGGTCACTCTGACATCTACATTGGCAAGTTTGAAGTTGGCTTCGTTGCTGAGTTTATACATTAGACCTACTGATTTATACGTTTTGGGGCTCATTGGTGAAAGCTGAACGTTTAAAATGAACATGGAGAGCTTTGACTTCTTTGGATACATTAATAACTATTTGGTTAAAGAATTTTGCAAGCTGTTTTGTTTAATATGTCTATGACTAATTAACCCACCGCTAGCATATCTGGCTTTATCAGCCTTCATTCTCGTCAGCATCAGCTTGATTAAGTATTTTCCACTGTGGGAAGTCATCGAGAAAAAAGATTATCCGCCTATAATGCTCTTTAATTAACCCTTGCTCACGCATGATACTAAGACCTTTTTCAAGAGCCTGATAAACCCTTTGACTATCGGGGTGTTTTTTAGAAATGAGATAGTGATAAGAAGATTTTGGCTGAATGACCAGACCTGTTATCGGTAGCAGTGTTATTCCCGCGTATTGTAATTTGTATCTATTATTTCTTGTGATAGCCAATAATACGAAATCAATGTTGTTATAAGCAATGTGCTTAAATATACTCTGTCTACTGTGTGAAAGCTGTATCTTTTTAATTCCAATATCATTTAGAAATTTAATCTCTGTCTGCCAAGATACATTGGTTACAGCGCTAAATCTTTTTAATTCGTCTAAAGTTTTTACCTTCATCAAGGCATGATTTGATTTTAAGCCGAATATCCCTCTTAAAAGCCCACCAGAGCCAATCAGTGCAGAACTTTTTAATGTGTTTTTTGGCGTGTAACCGTGCACAAGTGTTCTTGTGGTAAATAGCGCAGCACCACTTTGCACCAATGCTACACTTCTTTTTGCGTTAGGGCTGATAACAAATTCGAATTTTGCTGCTAGCCCTACTTTGTCAAGTGCTTGAATAAACATCACCAGACTGATAAACCCTCTGCGGGTATTTTTTATATCGTTAGGAGAAAGCTCTACGGCTTGTTTTTGTGTCTGCTTGAGTACTGATTGGTAATACGCTGCTGCTTCTTTATTGACTGCAACTTTCACAATTATTGGAATAGCAGCAGACGCCATAACAGAGATACCAAGCAGCGAGCCGGCACAGCTTAAGGTTAACTTACTGAACATGGTTTTGGAAAACATAATAAAGGAGGAGAGTCACTATAAAATTTAGCACTTACCTCAGTATAGTATACTAATTAAAATCGATACAAAATCTAACCCGAACCAACACAACAGCCAAAATAGAGGATTTTCATTACGACTTTACGCCCGCTTTGTTGTGTAGTAGCTAAAAATTCAGAAATTCAGATTCTCAGGTTTTCACTACCTCGCCAAACGCTGCTGAGTCAAAGACCACTTCATGTCGTCAACCCACTCCCCCCTGAGTCTGCCACGCTGCACGTACCTGCCAAGTTCCCGACCCCAGCATGGCTACCCCACTGCAACTTGGCCACGGCCTCAGGCTGGGCGACTCTGGAGTAATTCCGAATTCGGGTTTTTCGTATGTGTGGAATTTAATTTTTTTGTCAAAGTTAGATGTGAATTTATGAAAAGCTAGAATCCTGACACCGCAGTTAGTTCAAGATTACTTATGTCAGGAGATTGCCAAAGGTGACGTAAGAGATTGAAAATATTATTGTCTCTAATGAGCGTTCAAAAGCCGCGCCACCGTTGCAGAACAGGCTCATTTAGTGCGCATTTGTGGGGCAAATTCTGAACGCTATAAGCAGTCCAAACATTAGAGCAACAGACCCACGTTTTTGTTCACTATCTTCAAGAATAGCGGAGGTTATACGCATATTTATATCGTACTTTATACCTCCCAAGCGTGAGAGAAAATAAATTAACGACCAAAATAATTAATAAGTAGCGTAATACGCTGTTTTAATTATACAATCTTATTTTTGTCGTTCTACTGTTTTTAACCAATACTTTCTTAATTAGGTGACCAAACCCAGTCTGCAACTATAAATACGCGTTATAATGCTCTCACAATGTTATCACTTAGCGTATAGTAGGCATTCTTAAGTTTTAATTCATAGAAATCATCACCTCCTTCTAGCCAAGTATTGAAGACATGGGAATTGCTAATGTATTCATAATCTCTGCTTATTTTTTTTTGCTTTCCCGATTTATCATAATATTTAAGGGTAATTTTGGCGTTAACTTCTAACAAAATTTTACCATCACTTGTTGCATCTAGTCCTATTCTATTAATGAGAATAGCGATCTCTGATTTTGATGATGCGCTTACTTGATATGTTTGTTTAGCGGATTTAATAACTTGTATCAATAATTCTTCTTGTGGATCATTTATTTGTAAATAAGAGTTAATTTTAGTTAATAATAAAGTGTTACTTTCTAGGTCACTTTCTCTTAAAGAACTGACCGAAGCTCCGACGACACCGCCACCCGCAGCTCCTGCTAATGCGAATGCAGGAGAGCATAACCAAAACATTGGCCCACAAAGCAACCCATATGCTGCACCAGCTACAGCTCCTGTAGATGCACCAGATGTTGCATCTTCAATCGTTGCTTGACCTTTACTGAGTTCAACTAATACCGTACTATTTTTATTTAGATCTTTAACAATCGATATTGAATCCCCTACTTGTACAATGTTCATTTTAGACGTGGTACTGGTTGTACTGCATGCACAGACAGATAAAATGGCTAATAAAACGGTCGTCTTTTTTATTGTATTTTTCACACTCTTCATTGGTTCATACCTAATTATTATTTATTAGAAAGGACTACCTGAGTAATATAATAGTTGCATAATGCATATAATATAGATACAAAATGATTCCACATAGAAGTCGAGGCTAATTTAATTAAGTGCACCAACGACAATAAACAATGAATTAATTGGAAACGCTTTTTAAAATTAATCTTAAAAATTTAGGCTACAACTGTCTTGAAAAACACCGAAACGTCCGCTTTAGTACTTGAGTTCAAAGGGAACGTTAGGTGCAATTGCAATACAGGGTTAACTTAACAATTTTGCCCTCCACTGCCCCACCTAAAGCCCCTCTGCGGTTATCTCGGTATCTTATATGGATATCAATTAACCTAAAGAGGAAACACAATGAATATCAATATCCTAAAGAAAGCCCATTGCGGCAAAGTTAGTCTGTTACTTTTCTTCAACTTACACCACTTTAGCTCATATCCGAACCTAAAAAAGTTCGGTAGCAGTTCGGTCAAGTCTAAATTACACATCGTGACTTTAAAAAACGGCTAACTTACTTGAGGTTAGTTGGTAAATCTCAATGGTTCCGTGGTTCTTGTAATCAGTAGGTCGCCAGTTCGACTCCGGCAGTCAGCACCATTCATTCAAGGCTTCAGCAGAAATATTGAGGCCTTTTTTGTGTACGTCAAAAATGGTCAGAAGGCATTGAGAATGGGCGGTTTGGCATTGAGGTTGAGGAGTTATAGATTAGACTCGTTGGAGATTTATGATGGGTTTATGAATCAGACCCACTGATTTATAGGCTTTGGGGCTGTTTGAGATTGATTTATATGAATTGAAATAGTTTGTCTATTTTATCTCTCTTTATGTTTATGTTTATGTTTATGTTGACGTAAGCACATGAAAACATAGTGCACGGTGGTTACCAAAGTTGACCTGTATTATCGTACCTATTAGAATAAAGGACAGGAATTGTTCTCTTATCTTAGTGCACGATAATAAATATTTAATAATAAGGTTTTTGATGTTTAATTACAAAAGGTTGAGTGTTTTTTTAATTTTATTTTATATTACTGGTTGTGGTGGTGGAAGTAATGAAGAGACTAAGGTTGAAGTAGAGTCACCTCCTGAAGTATTCAACATAAGCATAAAATCTAATTTCTATGAACTAATAAGGCTGGGCGGTCCTGCAACAATAGAAGTTTACGCTCAATTTGATGACAACTCAGAAAAAAAATTATCAAGTGAAGTTTCATTTTCTTTATCTGCACCTGAATTAGGGGTTATAACAATTGAAAATGACACAATATTATTTACTCCAGAGTCATTGGGATCGACAACCATTATTGCAAACTATATTGGATTCAGTGCTCAAATAACACTAAAGGTTATTGACGATATGATTCAACTCTCGGAAGAAACGTTAATCATCCCCTTAGGGAGTCAATTTCCTATATTGAAAAATGCTATACATTATACTTCTTCAAAACCAAACGAGCCTAATTATGACATATTCGAAGTTGTAAGTTATCAATCTCACAATACGAACATTGCTGATTTTTCACCTAAAATTGATAATATTATTATTAATCCTAGCCGTAACTTAGCATATGGCCATATTAATACACTTGTTCCAGGTAAGGTTGATTTATCTTTTTCTTATCTGAATGTCACAAAGAATATAGAAGTTGAAGTGGCTCCGTATAAGCTAATAACAACCGTTAAAACAGAAGAAGAAAAAGTAGATGGCTTGATTGATTATTTGAATTTTGATACGGCAATTGACGAGAATTCAGATAGTTTTTTCTTGACCGGAAGTATGCAGTTTTCTCAATCATTAAAACTTTCGCATTATTCAAAAGCACAGGAAAAGTGGATGCCTGATTTGGATATATCAATCCCACAAACAGAAACTATAGCTTCTAGAGCTAAGCTAATCGTTGGCGAAGAAAGAATAATTATAACTTGGCCTTCAAAGGAAATAGGTTATTTAGCAATCATCGATAAAAACACAAAAAATTACGATATTGTGGAAATTTCAGGCTCTAGTTCCATAGATTCTATTGCTATAGACAGTAATAATAGAATTATGGCTTGTTGGGGTGTTAATAACCAAACGAGTTGTAAAATTGAAAATAATGGGACAGGTTGGAGTGAAACTCAATTATTGCCCTTTCAAATGAATCATCTTCCATTTTTTCAGCAGCAGATCCCTTTGACAGAAAATAATGAATTCTTTGTTGTCACATTAGAGTCAACAAATGAGATGAGTACAGTTATAAAAGGAAAAAGATTAAAAATTACAGATTCAAGAATTGAAACTATTTCAGATAATGTGGTTTTTGAAAGTAATGAGCTTAAAGAAATAGATCAAATCTGTCCTCATATGGAAACTTCTAATATTGGAGAAATGGCCTGCTACTTCATTGAAAACATTAATACTCAGCATCAAAGTTTATATACTATTGATTATTCTATTCTTAATGGATGGAGAATTGAAAAGCATTTTGAAGAAGAAGCTGCACATAATCTCACCATAATTAGAGATACAGCAAGAGTTGGGATTAATGATAATGGCGGCATGTTATTAATGTGGGCTGATACAACGCAAGGAGAAATGGTGACAAAAGAATACACTCCAAATTCAGGCTGGAGTGAAAAAATATCTATCAAAGCAGTAGGTGCAGCTACTCCGTTTATTGAGCATGCTCCACAATATACTCAAGATGGTTGGAAAACATTCCTTAGTTACGCAAATGCCATAGTTACAAAATCGGAAGGTAACTGGTTGTTATCATCAAAATTAGGTTATACACCTCATGATAACCCTTTTAATATAGTGTTAACAATAGGAAACCCCTATGATGACAAAATAGCCATTGACTTCAATGGAAATATTGCGATGAGTTGGCGTGGTGTGTGGGGTTACCATGATTTAAGTGGTTCTTTATATAGTAATAATTTATTCTTCGCTTCACCTATTTTGTAGTTAATCTTCAGTTTGTCATATTGGATGACATAAAAAGTGATGATTACAGTAAGCCAGCTTTTCAAACTATCACGTAATCAATAAAAATCAACCTAAGACCCCTGCTCCCCCCCAGAAAACACACAGGGCTAACTTAACAATTTTGCCCTCCACTGTCCCACCCAAGGCCACCTCTGCGGTGTTTTTCAAGATAGTTGGCACTGTTTACCCTAATTTTATTAAGCGACT
>JAPYOP010000005.1:0-4522 GCA_029938115.1 Colwellia sp.
GCCTCTAAGCCTTTTAATTCTCGCTGAGTGGGAAAGAACTTAATCAACTTGGTATAATACCAATTTGATTAAATAAATTAGAGTAATATTTTCATTGTTATTTTAGCGGGCTAGACAATAGTTCCATGCTGGTTGGTGTTACTTTTAACCATGCACCTTGCTCATACCAATCACCCAGAACAATTCGTTTAGCTTGTTTGTTATTCGCTATTAAATTATGTGTTGCAGGTCTGTGAGTATGACCATGGATTAATAGTTGGCTTTGATAATTTTCAAGACAGCTAACAACTTCATCAGACGTTACGTCCATAATGTCTTGAGATTTAATTGCTGTAGCCGCCGCACTTTTTTTACGGTAATCAGCGGCAATTTTTTTGCGCACAAACAATGGTAAATTTTTTACTAAAGCTTGCCACCACCATGAACGAGATTTCAAACGAAATTTTTGATAAGCAATATCACGGGTACATAAGGTATCACCATGCATAATAACAATTTCTTGACCGTACAAATCAATCAAGTCAATTTCAGGCAATAAGACCATGGCTGATTTTTTTGCATACTTTTTACCGAGCAAAAAATCTCGATTACCATGAATGTAATATATGTCAGTACCAAAACTAGCTAAAGTAGATAGGGCTTTAGCAATGGTAACTAAGTATGCACTGTCATCGTCATCACCAATCCAAGCTTCAAATAAATCCCCAAGAATATAAAGAGACTGGGCTTTTATGGCCTCATGTTTTAAGAAACGCAAAAAACAGGCGGTAATATCAGGCCTGTTTTGCGCTAAATGTAAATCAGCAATAAAATATGTGACTTGCTGCTGATGATTCATGAACAATTATTCAACAATAGCAGACTCAATTAAAATATCATCTTTTGGAACATCGCCATGGCCGTACATATTGCCCGTTTCAACTAAAGCCATTTTGTCTATCACGTCCATGCCATCAACTACTTCACCAAATACACAGTAGCCCCAACCTTGTACAGATTCATTTTTAAAGTCTAAAAAGTCATTGTCAGATAGGTTAATAAAAAATTGTGCTGAAGCAGAATGAGGCTCTTGAGTACGTGCCATTGCTAACGTGCCACGTTTATTACCTAAACCATTACTTGCTTCATTTTCAATGCTAGCGCGGGTTTCTTTCTCTTCTAAGCCAGGAGCGAAACCGCCACCTTGTGCCATAAAACCTTTGATTACACGGTGGAAAATTGTGCCGTTATAGTGACCTTCTTCAACATATTGCTGAAAGTTTTTAGCTGTGTTTGGGGCTTTATCAAAGTCTAATTCAATTTTAATATCGCCAAGAGTTGTTTTAAAAATAATCATAGGGTTCTCGTATACAGAAAAAATTTAGCCAAATTGTACATTAACTCGATAGAAAGTGCATTAGTCATGATGATCCTAACCTTTTGTTCAGGTACAATTGCCGCTTACTTATAGTTTGACTGGAGTCGTTACCCTCATGTTACAGATATACAATACCTTAACCCGTAAAAAGGAAGTTTTTACCCCGATTAACCCTGGTAAAGTGGGATTGTATGTTTGTGGTTGCACCGTTTATGATTTATGCCACATAGGCCACGCGCGTACTTATATCAGTTTTGATAATATTGCCCGCTATTTGAGGTTTTCGGGTTATGACGTTAACTATGTACGTAACATTACCGATGTTGAAGATAAAATCATCAATCGTGCTGCACAAAATAATGAAAGCCCTGATGAACTGACTGAACGCACTATTGGTTACATGCATGAAGATTTTGATGCATTGAATATGGAGCGTCCTAATCTTGAGCCTCGTGTGACAACCCATATGAATGAGATCATTGCTATGATTGAAATTTTGGTGGCAAAGAAACACGCTTATATAGCCGGAAATGCCGCTAAAGGAGATGTCTTGTTTGATGTTTCAAGCTACGCTGATTATGGCAAATTAAGTGGTCAGAATTTAGATCAACTGCAAGCAGGTTCAAGAGTTGATGTTGATCAGTCAAAAAATAATCCGTTAGATTTTGTTTTATGGAAGTCAGCCAAACCTGGCGAGCCAAGCTGGTCATCGCCATGGGGAGAAGGGCGCCCCGGTTGGCATATTGAATGTTCAGCTATGAATGCTAAAGAGTTAGGTCATCATTTTGATATTCATGGTGGTGGCTCAGATCTGCAGTTTCCTCATCATGAAAATGAAGTAGCGCAAAGTTGTTGTGCGCTTGATACGCCTTATGTGAATTACTGGGTTCACACTGGTATGGTGCAAGTTGATCAAGAGAAGATGTCTAAATCTCTTGGCAATTTTTTCACCATTCGTGATGTGCTTGCCCAATATGATGCAGAAACTGTACGCTTCTTCTTAACCACAGGTCAATACAGAAGTCAGTTAAACTACTCATTAGATAACTTAAGTCAGGCAAGGGCATCATTAGAGCGCATTTATACTGCTTTAAGGGATATAAATGTGAGTGATGATTTTGTTTTAGATAAGTCATCAGCTTTTGTGCAACAATTCTGCCAAGCGATGGATGATGACTTTAATACACCGCAAGCCATTGCGGTGTTATTTGAAATTGCTAAAGAGCTAAATGTAGTTAAAGATCAAGACCTCAGTTCACAAGGAAATGAACAAGCTGAAAATCTTGCCGCAACTTTAAAAACATTAGGTGGAGTGATTGGTTTATTGCAACTTGATTCAAAAAGCTTTTTACAAGGACAAAATGATGATGATGAAGTCGCAATTATTGAGGCTTTAATTGTACAGCGAAATCAAGCGCGTGTAGATAAAAATTGGGCGCTTGCGGATGAAGCAAGAGATAAATTAAATGCAATGAAAATAGTGCTAGAAGATGGCGCAGGTAAAACTACGTGGCGGAAAGCGTAGATAAAGGGCGAGTATTGAGTTTATAGTCACGAGTTACGAAGACAGCTAAAATAAAGTTTAGTGTTTTCGTCACTCGATACTTTTCTCGCCCGAAACTAAAGTCCTATTTACCAAATTGCTCACAAGCAATCAAAGTATTTTCAATTAAGCTAGCGACCGTCATTGGACCAACACCACCCGGCACTGGTGTAATAAAAGCGGCTTTCTCTTTAGCCACATCAAAATCGATATCACCAACAAGTTTCCCTGACTCTAAACGGTTAATGCCAACATCAATAACAATAGCGCCGTCTTTTATCCATTCACCAGGAATAAAAGCAGGTTTACCGACAGCTACTACAATTAAATCAGCGTTTCTAACTTTTCCTTCAAGATCTTTGGTAAATCGATGAGTCGTAGTAACAGTGCAACCAGCTAGTAATAACTCTAACGTCATTGGACGACCAACAATATTTGATGCACCAACAACTAACGCTTCCAAACCGTGGGGCTGAACACCGGTAGACGCTATTAGCTCCATAATACCTTTTGGCGTACAAGGGCGTAAACCCGGTTGACGTAAAACAAGTTTACCGACATTAAAAGGGTGAAAACCATCAACGTCTTTTTCTGGTTGGATATGCTCAATGATTAAATTAGCATCTAGCCCTTGTGGTAAAGGAAGCTGTACTAGAATGCCATCAATAGCGTCATCATTATTGAGCTCTTCAATTAATTGATATAATTCGTCTTGAGATGTTGTTGCCGCTAAGTCGTATGAGCGAGAAACAAAACCAACCTCTTCACAGGCTTTACGTTTACTACCTACATATACTTGAGAGGCTGCATCGCAACCGACTAATATCACAGCTAGCCCAGGAGCTCTTTGGCCCTTACTAACACGCAGGCTAACCTTTTCCTTTACTGAGTCGCGAAGTTGTTTGGCAATAGCTTTGCCGTCAATCAATGATGCCGTCATAATACTTAAATGTGACCTTGAATAATTTTTTGAATATAGGATTAATAAAACGGCGTTATTTTGCCATAAACACTAAGCTAGTTATAGTTAAGAGTTTGATTAAATCGCTATGAAAAAGCTAAATAACTGTATCCGGTAGAGATATAGTTAAAGTAAATGTTTTCGCCTATATATTTTATTCGTTTTTGATACTAATTAAGCAAGTTGCACTAAAAGTGAACGAACACATTTTTTTTTATAAAAAAGGTTTGACTGAAGCCGCGCAACTCGGTAATATCCGCACCCGTTGAAAGCAGCGAATTTTTAGTTTGTTTTTAGCGAATGTCGGTGATTAGCGCAGCTTGGTAGCGCACTTGGTTTGGGTCCAAGGGGTCGCAAGTTCGAATCTTGCATCACCGACCACTTTTTCTTTTTAGTTTTACTGTATGAACAATTGTTCACTTGGTTCTAATAGGAAAGAGTAGTGCACTTGTAGGTAATGTGCGCCCTTAGCTCAGCTGGATAGAGCATCGCCCTTCTAAGGCGAGGGTCGTAGGTTCGAATCCTACAGGGCGTGCCATACTTTACAATAAGTATGAAAAGTATACTTTGGTGGCTATAGCTCAGTTGGTAGAGCCCCGGATTGTGATTCCGGTTGTCGAGGGTTCAAATCCCTTTAGCCACCCCATATTTAGATTTAGTG
>JAPYOP010000005.1:4622-132880 GCA_029938115.1 Colwellia sp.
TAGTTTAACTAAGTGATGATAATCACAGGTGATTCCGCTATTTCAGGGTAAGCGAGGGTTTAAATCCCTTTAGCCACCCCATATTTAGATTTAGCGTAGTTTAACTAAGTGATGATAATCACAGGTGATTCCGCTATTTCAGGGTAAGCGAAGGTTCAAATCCCTTTAGCTACCCCATCTTTTACTTTGTTGTAAGTAATTACAACAAAGAATCTAGAAAATCGGTGATTAGCGCAGCTTGGTAGCGCACTTGGTTTGGGTCCAAGGGGTCGCAAGTTCGAATCTTGCATCACCGACCACTTTCTTTTTATTTCTAAAATATCGAAGAAAATTCTCAAAAATTCAATTGAACTCAATAGCTTGCGAAGCATTCGATAAAACCTTCGGTAACTATTTTGAACGTACGCAGTGCGGCCCGAAGGGGTAGTACAGGGTGTACGAAGTAATCTTGCATCAGCAACCATATCTACCTTATTTTTCTATACCTTTCGCACTAAAATCACCTTTCATTATCGTGTGTTCAGGATTGTCTGTAAA
The DNA here is from genome assembly GCA_029938115.1 of Colwellia sp. Classification (GTDB taxonomy): domain Bacteria; phylum Pseudomonadota; class Gammaproteobacteria; order Enterobacterales; family Alteromonadaceae; genus Colwellia. Next base: position 5,160 of record JAPYOP010000005.1, read on the forward strand.
TCACAATTGAAGTGGTTTAACTTTATCCTTGCAACTTATATTATGCCTCGCTATAATTCCGCGTCATAAATTTTAACCGTTCGTATGAGCAAGGCACTTTTTTACTACTTTTTGTAAATTTAGTAAGTAAAAATTCTGTGCATTATAAGAAAGCGTAACACGCTAAGTTTTGAGGTATATAAATGCAAGTTTCAGTTGAGACTACACAAGGTTTGGAACGTCGTTTGACTATTTCTGTTCCAGCCGAAACAGTAGATGTTGAAGTTAAGAGTCGTCTTCGTCAAGTAAGTAAAACCCAACGTATTAACGGTTTCCGTCCGGGTAAAGTGCCACCGTCTGTTATTCAAAAACGTTACGGTAAATCTGTACGTCAAGAAGTTGCTGGTGAAATTATGCAACGCAGCTTTGTTGACGCAATCGTTGCAGAAAAAATTAACCCTGCAGGTCGTCCATCATTTGTTGCTAAAAGCAATGAAGATGGTAAAGCATTAGAATTTGAAGCAACTTTTGAAATTTATCCTGAAGTTGAATTAAAAGACTTAGAGAAAATTACTGTAGAACGTCCAGACGTTGAAGTAACAGATAGAGATTTAGAAGAAATGTTTGAAACGTTGCAAAAGCAGCATCAAACATGGAAAGAAAATAAGCGTAAAACGAAGAAAGGTGACAAGTTAACACTTGATTTCACTGGCCGTGTTGACGGTGAAGAGTTTGAAGGTGGCAAAGCTGAAGCTTTTGAACTTGAGCTTGGTGCTGGCCGCATGATCCCAGGTTTTGAAAAAGAAATCACAGGCATGAAATCTGGTGAAGAAAAAACGATTCAAGTAACTTTTCCTGATGATTACCATGCTGAAAACTTAAAAGGTAAAGAAGCAGAGTTTGATGTTGTTATTCACAAAACTGAAGGACCTGTTTTACCTAAAGTAGATGAAGAATTTGCAAAACTTTTCGGTGTTGAAGAAGGTGGTGTTGACGCTTTACGTAAAGAAGTTAGCAAAAATATGACTCGTGAATTAACGCAAGCTGTTAAAGGAAAAGTTAAAGAGCAAGTACTTGAAGGTTTATTAGCTGGGCATGAAGTTGGTTTACCATCTGCTTTAGTTGCACAAGAAGTTGATGTTTTACGTCAGCAGGCTATGCAACGCTTCCAAGGTCAAATGGATCCTAAAAACTTACCTGAATTACCAAGTGAGATGTTTAAAGAGCAAGCTGAACGTCGCGTTAAAATCGGTTTGTTATTAGGTGAAGTAATTAAAATCAACGAATTAAAAGTTGATAATGCTAAAGTTGATGAGTTAATTGCAACGGCTGCTTCTGCTTACGAAGATCCAAAAGAAGTTATTGAATACTACGCTAACAACAAAGAGTTAATGCAGCAAATGCAAAATGTAGCTTTAGAAGAGCAAGCTGTTGAACTTTTAGTTGAAAAAGCGAATGTAAAAAATAAAAAAGCCAACTTTAAAGATATTATGAACCCAGAAGGTAAGTAATAACGTTTTTTTATTGACAAAAAGCTAAGCAATCGCTTAAATTTAATGGCTTGTATGAATAAATTCATGCAAGCCATTTTTATTTGATTAATTATTGTACATAATATGTATTTTTATATTTAAGGGACGGAACACACTTGTTTAATTCTCAATTCAATTCACAGACAAATCCGCAAAATTCAGCTACTAGCCCAGAAAGTGCTTTAGTGCCTATGGTGGTAGAACAAACAGCTAAAGGTGAACGTTCTTACGATATTTACTCAAGGTTACTTAAAGAGCGTGTAATATTTTTATGTGGTCAAGTTGAAGATCACATGGCGAATTTAATTATTGCTCAGTTATTGTTTTTAGAGTCTGAAAGCCCAGACAAAGATATTTTTCTTTATATCAACTCTCCTGGTGGCTCAGTAACTGCGGGTATGGCGATATACGATACAATGAAATTCATCAAGCCTGATATATCTACTGTATGTATTGGACAAGCCGCGAGTATGGGAGCCTTTTTGCTTTCAGGTGGCGAAAAAGGTAAGCGCTATTGTTTACCTAATGCTCGTGTGATGATTCATCAACCATTGGGTGGCTTCCAAGGTCAAGCATCTGACTTTGAAATTCATGCTAAAGAGATTTTATATATTAAAGATAAGTTAAACCGCTTGATGGCTGAGCATACAGGCCAACCGCTTGAGAAAGTTTCTCAAGATACCGATCGCGATAATTTCTTAAGTGCAGAAAGTGCGGTTGAATATGGTTTAGTTGACTCCATATTAGAACAAAGAAACAGTTAGTTTTATTTTAGCAAAAGCTAAAGAACGATTATATTACTACTATGCTATAATTTGACTATAGAAATTGTACTGTCAGAAATAGTAGTAATACCAATGCCAGTAAGTTAGTGAACAGATATTTAGTCCATTTAGAGTGAACAGGTATTTATTTGTATTGGTATAATTAACGGAATTAAAGATTTAGAGGTAGGGCATGACCGATATTAAAAGTGGTGACGGTGACAATGGTAAATTACTTTACTGCTCATTTTGTGGCAAAAGCCAACATGAAGTGCGTAAATTAATTGCTGGCCCATCAGTGTTTGTATGTGATGAATGTGTTGAGCTATGTAATGACATTATTCGAGAAGAAATAAAAGAAATATCTCCAAAAGAAGAAAAAGAAGCACTGCCTTCGCCAATTGAAATACGTGAAAGTTTAGATGATTATGTTATTGGTCAAGATCACGCCAAGAAAGTACTCGCGGTAGCTGTTTATAATCATTATAAACGTTTGCGTAACGGTGATTCGCACAATGGTGTTGAATTAGGTAAAAGTAATATCTTACTTATTGGCCCAACAGGCTCAGGTAAAACACTACTTGCTCAAACTTTAGCTAGATTGTTAGATGTGCCATTTACTATGGCTGATGCAACGACATTAACTGAAGCCGGTTATGTTGGTGAAGATGTTGAAAATATCATTCAAAAGCTTTTACAAAAATGTGATTATGATGTTGAAAAGGCTCAGCGTGGTATTGTTTATATTGATGAGATAGATAAGATTTCAAGAAAATCTGATAATCCGTCAATTACGCGTGATGTTTCTGGTGAAGGTGTTCAGCAAGCATTATTAAAGCTTATTGAAGGTACCATTGCCTCAGTACCTCCTCAAGGTGGTCGTAAACATCCTCAACAAGAGTTTTTGCAAGTAGACACATCTAAAATTTTATTTATTTGTGGTGGTGCTTTTGCTGGCCTTGATAAAGTAATTGAGCAACGTTGTCAAACTGGCACCGGCATAGGTTTTGGCGCAGAAATTCGTGGTAAAGACCAAGAAATTACTTTAACAGAGCGTTTGGAAGAAGTTGAACCAGAAGATTTAGTTAAGTACGGTTTAATACCTGAGTTTATTGGTCGTTTACCTGTTGTTGCAACATTACGTGAATTAGATGAAGCGGCGTTAATTCAAATTCTTCAAGAACCTAAAAATGCATTAACTAAACAGTTTATCGCATTGTTTGATATGGAAAATGTTGAACTAGAATTTAGAGAAGATGCGCTCAATGCTATTGCTAAGAAAGCGATGAACAGAAAAACTGGCGCGCGTGGTTTACGCTCAATTGTCGAAGCTGTATTACTTGATACTATGTATGAGTTACCTTCAATGGCTAATGTTAGTAAAATTGTTGTTGATGAAACAGCCATTAAAGGTGAGTCTAAACCTTTAGTTATCTATGATAGTCAACAAGAACAAGCCGCTTCAGAGTAGAAACTGCCTCTTAAGAGCTGTTAACATTATATAAAAGAGCCTCATGGCTCTTTTTTTTTGCTTTCGACATTGAAAGTGTTGGTCGTATCCCCATATAGTTTCTAATCAGCAATTTATAATAATTTCCAAAGAGACACACATGACTGAAGAATTATCTAGTGTAGTTGAAATACCCGTGCTTGCCCTAAGAGATGTTGTCGTTTATCCACAAATGGTTATCCCTTTGTTTGTCGGTAGAGAAAAATCTATCCGTTGTTTAGATCTCGCCATGGAAAATGACAAACAAGTGTTTTTAGTCGCACAAAAAGATGCGGCTGTTGATGATCCTCAAGCTGACGATGTTTATGAAGTAGGCACCGTCGCCACTATTTTACAAATGTTAAAACTTCCTGATGGTACTGTAAAAGTATTGGTTGAAGGCGTGCAACGTGCTCGTGTGACAGGCTTTATAGAAACAGAAGCATATTTTAGCGCTAATATCGAATACTTAGCCATTGAAAATAATGTAACAGATGATATTGAAGTATTGATTCGTTCTGCTATTTCTCAGTTTGAAGGTTACGTAAAGTTAAATAAAAAAATCCCGCCAGAAGTGCTCACCTCTGTTTCGGGAATTGATGATGCCGAACAGCTTGCCGATACTATGGCTGCTCATATGCCATTAAAGTTAGCGGACAAACAAAAGGTTTTAGAAATAATTGATGTTGTTAAGCGGCTAGAGCACTTGATGGCATTAATGGAAGGCGAAATTGATTTACTCCAAATAGAGAAAAAAATTCGTACTCGCGTTAAAAAGCAAATGGAAAAAAGTCAACGTGAGTATTATTTGAATGAGCAAATGAAAGCGATTCAAAAAGAGCTTAATGATGGTGATGAAACACCAGATGAACTTGAGCAAATGACTAAGCGCATTAATGAAGCACAAATGCCTGCCGAGGCAAAAGATAAAACCTTAGCTGAATTGCAAAAGCTTAAAATGATGTCGCCAATGTCGGCAGAGGCAACCGTAGTACGCAGTTATATTGAATGCATGATAAACGTGCCATGGAAAAAACGCAGTAAACTGAAGCGTAATTTAACCTTGGCACAAGAAGTACTAGACAAAGACCACTATGGTTTAGATAAAGTTAAAGAGCGCATTTTAGAGTATCTAGCCGTTCAACAGCGGGTTAGTCAGCTTAAAGGTCCAATTCTTTGCTTAGTAGGACCTCCTGGGGTTGGTAAAACCTCATTAGGGCAGTCTATAGCCAGATCAACAGGTCGAAAATATATTCGTATGGCGTTAGGCGGCGTACGTGATGAAGCTGAAATTCGTGGTCATCGACGTACTTACATTGGTTCGCTTCCGGGTAAGTTGATTCAGAAAATGTCTAAAGTTGGTGTTAAAAATCCGCTGTTTTTATTAGACGAAATAGACAAAATGGCTTCAGATATGCGAGGTGATCCTGCCTCAGCATTATTGGAAGTCTTAGATCCAGAACAAAACTCAAACTTTAATGATCATTACTTAGAAGTTGATTATGACTTGTCTGATGTAATGTTTGTTGCGACATCAAATAGTATGGATATTCCAGGACCGCTACTTGATCGTATGGAAGTTATTCGCTTATCCGGTTATACCGAAGATGAAAAACTAAATATTGCGCGCAGTCATTTACTTGATAAACAAATTAAGCGTAACGGTCTTAAAGCAAAAGAAATTTCAATCGATGATAGTGCCATTGTTGGCATTATTCGTTATTACACTCGTGAAGCGGGTGTTCGAAATTTAGAGCGTGAAATATCTAAATTATGCCGTAAAGCAGTAAAGGCTATTTTACTCGATAAAAGTTTGAAAAAAGTAACCATTAACCAAGCTAATTTAGATGATTTTCTAGGTGTACAGCGTTTTGATTATGGCAAAGCTGATGATAAAAATCGCGTTGGCTTAGTTACCGGCTTAGCGTGGACACAAGTTGGTGGTGAATTACTGACAATAGAAACAGCTTCAGTGCCAGGTAAAGGTAAATTGACTTATACCGGCTCTTTAGGTGATGTAATGCAAGAGTCTATTCAAGCTGCCATGACTGTGGTTCGTAGCAGAACAGAAAAATTACGTATTAACGAAAATTTCTATGAAAAGCGTGACATTCATGTGCACGTGCCAGAAGGTGCTACACCAAAAGATGGCCCAAGTGCAGGTATTGGAATGTGCACCGCACTTGTTTCAAGCTTAACTGGTAATCCAGTTAAAGCCGATGTTGCCATGACCGGTGAAATAACTTTACGTGGCGAAGTTTTAGCCATTGGTGGATTAAAAGAAAAGTTATTAGCAGCACATCGCGGTGGTATTAAAACAGTTATTATTCCTCACGAGAATGAACGTGATTTGAAAGAAATACCTAAGAACGTTAAAGCAGATTTAACTATTCATCCAGTAAAGTGGATTGATGAAGTACTTGCTATCGCGCTTGAACACCCAGTAGAACAGTGGAAGGCAGAGTGATTTTCATTCGAAAAAAGGTGTTTTTTTGATAGAAATCAGTAAAAAAAGTAAAAAAAGCAAAAAAAAGTGTAAAAAAATGAAATAAAGGCTTTTCAAACGCTGAAACTATGGTAAGTTAACTACGCTTATGTCGCTAGACCCCGTATTAGTTGGGTCTAAGTCATAATAGTATTTTTCTAAACTCGACGCTTGATGTTCAAAAGAAACAAAATTACATAATGTAAATACAGTTTCTGTAGGACGAACTTTTACAAACACTCTTATATAAAGAGCAGTAAAAATAGCGTTGTAATAATAACAATTGAAGGGGTATACACTGTGAATAAATCTCAACTTATAGAGAAAATTTCTGAAGGCGCTGACATTTCAAAAGCTGCAGCGGGTCGTGCATTAGATTCATTTATTGGCGCTGTAACTGAAGAATTACAAAATGGTGAGCAAGTAGCTTTAGTTGGTTTTGGTACTTTTTCTGTACGTGATCGTGCAGCACGCACTGGCCGTAACCCACAAACTGGCGCTACTATCCAAATCGCAGCGGCTAAAATACCAGCTTTTAAAGCCGGTAAAGCATTAAAAGATGCTTGTAATGGCTAATATTTAATTTATTGCTTTAGCAATACATTAACTATTTAAAGACCACCTAAAGGTGGTCTTTTGCATTTTAAATATAACTTAAGTTAAATTAATTCATATTTAGTCAATCTTGCACTTCAAGCGATGGTCTGCATCTGCTAAAATCGCGAGCAACAAAAACTATAGCCTAAACTATCGATATTATTTATCGATTAATAGAAACGGGCTTTATCAGTTATAGCTATACCTTAAATAAATGAGATAAAGATGTTAGAAGATATTAGAGAAAGCTCGCAAGGTTTGACCGCCAAAATTATCCTTGGCCTTATTATATTGACCTTCGCTGTTGCAGGCATTGGTAGTTACACTAATTCGGTGGATACGTCTGTTGCGACTGTCAATGGCGAAAAAATTAGCCAACAAGAGTTCAACAAGGCTTACCAAGCGAGACGCAATCAAATGGCGCAGCAGTTTGGTGAAATGTTTGATACCTTATCAAATGACAGTAATTACATGGCTAACTTCCGTCAAGGTGTTTTGGAAAACTTAATTAATGAAAAGTTAATAGATCAAAGTGCTCAAAACCTTGCAATTCGAGTATCAGATGAGCGTATTAAGGAAACCATTAGAAGTATGCCAGAGTTTCAGGTCGATGGCGCTTTTGATAACAATCGTTATTTAGCTATTATCAACCAAGCTGGTTTTTTTCAGTCATCAGGCTTTCGTGATTATTTACGGGTAGAAATGTCTCGTCGTCAGTTATCACAAGCATTAGTTGCAACAGAATTTAGCTTACCTTATCAAGAAGCATTGCAGCAAAAATTGCAGAGTCAAACTCGTAATATCCGCTTTGCAACAGTATCATCGAAAAAATTTGAAGCCGATGTTGACGTTAGTGAAGATGAAGTTAAAACGTACTACCTAGCTAATCAAGTTCGTTTTGAAAATAAAGAAAAAGTGAAAGTGAACTTTATTCGTTTGAGTGTTGATGATATTGCCAAAGACATTATTGTTTCTGATGACGATATCGCAACATATTATCAAAATAATATTGCCAGCTATACCCAGACTGAGCAGCGCCGAGTTTCTCATGTTTTAATTGAATTTAGTGAAGGTGATAGCGATAGTGAATCGTCAGCAAAAACTCAAGCTGAGTCTGTATTAGCTCGTCTTTCTCAAGGCGAAGATTTTGCTGCACTTGCTAAAGAGTTATCTAATGATACTTTTAGTGGTGAAAATGGTGGTGATTTAGACTATTTAGAGCTAGGTGTTATGGAAGAAAGCTTTGATGAAGCCGCTTTTGCATTAACTACTGTTGGAGATACGACAGGCCTAGTTAAAACTAGTTTTGGTTATCATGTGATTAAATTGACTGAGCTTAAAGCTGAAATTGTACAAAGTTTAGCTGACGTGAAAGAAGAGTTACGCACAAAGGTGAGTAGTGAAAAAGCTCAGGATAAGTTTTATGAGCAAACTCAAGAAATGGCACGTGTAAGCTTTGAGTTTCCTGATAGCTTAGACGATGCTGCAAATGAAGTTAATGGCAAAGTAGAAATGTCTTCATGGTTATCTCGTGTTGGCAATGCAGCGCCTTTTGATAATGTTAAAGTTATTGATGCGGCTTTTTCTGCTTTAGTTTTACAAGATAATATGAATTCAGATGTTATTGAAGTAAGCGATACGGTTGCTTTAGTCTTGCGTTTGAATACATACCAAGAAGCTAACGTAAAGCCAATAGCTGAAGTAGAAGCGCAAATAAAAACTATTTTAGTGGCGCAAAAAGCAACTGAAAAAGCAAAAGTAACTATTGACGAATTGTTAGCGCAGTTTAAAGCGGGTAATGATATTACCGAACAATTAACTCAGAATTACGCTAGCTTTACTGTAAAAGAAAATGTAGCGCGATATAGTGCAGACTTAGATCAAAGTATTACGCGAGAAGCTTTTGTATTACCTCACCCGGTTGAAGGTGTTGTTTCAGCTTCAACGGTTGCATTAAGTAATGGTGATTTGGCTATTGTCGAAGTTCAGGCGGTTAATGAAAGTGAGGCTGAGGTTGATCCACAGCTTGCTCAACAGCAAACATCTCAACTAGCTCAGTCAGCATATAAAAGTTATGTTGATTCATTAAAAGCTGATGCGAAAATTACCAGTAAGGCAATAGCTGCACCAACAAACTATTAATAACGAATAACGAATAACGAATAACGAATAACGAGTTGCGTATATTGAGTTTTTAAACTCCTTATTCGTAACTCATTTGCCTTTCTTTTTATATATTTTTAGGTTTTAATTGAAAATTTTGATTCATTAATAATTTTTGCGTCACTTTATGTTGAGGATTACTCATCACTTCTAACGTCTTTCCTGCTTCAACTACCTTTCCCTGCGATAGCACCATAATATCATCACTAAAATGGCGAATAATCCCTAAGTTGTGAGAGATTAGAATATAAGCCAAGCCCATTTGTTGCTGTAGATCTAATAATAAATTAATCATTTGCGATCGCAGGGAAGGATCTAAGGCCGCTAAAGCTTCATCTAATATTATAACTTGTGGCTGCAATATTATGGCTCTAGCAAGAGATATACGTTGTTTTTGACCACCAGAGAACATATGAGGATAAAAATTCATATGATCGCCTAACAAGCCGACTTTTTGCAGTGTAGTGCGAATAAGCGCTTTACGTTTCTTTTCATTAAAAGGGGTATTAAGTTTTAACGGCTCATCTAATAACTGTAAAATAGTCAAACTAGGGTTGAGCGTAGTACCCGAGTCCTGAAATATCATGCGAATATGCTGACATCGCTGTTTGTAGCTTCCTTCTTGCAATGCTTGCCCATTCAAGTAAATAGTTCCGCTGCTAGTTGATTCAGCGCCAACCAAAAGTTTTGCAAGTGTTGATTTTCCTGAGCCAGCTTCACCGATAATGGCTAGGGTTTTATGGGCTTCAATACTAAAGGAAATAGGCTCTAAAACGGTAGTTGACTTTTTTTTCAATCCAAAGCCTTTTTGTTGATATGACTTACTTAGCTCTTTAACTTTAAGCAATGCTGTCATGCTAACAAACTCCCTTTACTGTTTTCTGGTTAGTGGCTTTACGTGGAGTTTTAATCGGAATTAAAGGAAAATGGCAACTTACCTTATGGCCATGAAAATTAGTAACTGAAGGCGCTTTTACACAAGCTTGCTGTGCTCTTGGACAACGAGGCCCTAATCGGCAACCTATGGGCAAATGCTGCAAAATAGGAATACTACCCGGTAATGTCATTAACCTTGATTTTGCGGGTAAGTGAAAGTTTGCACTTGGGCTACTATCAACTAAGGCTCGGGTATAAGGGTGCAATGGTTTATTGAATATTTGTGTTGTCGTTCCTGCCTCAACAAACTGTCCGCTATACATAACTGTGATGGTATTGGTCCAATGGGTTATGTTTTCTAAGTCATGACTGATTAATAGAATCGACATGTTTTTTAACTGATTCAAACTAGCCAAGAGTCTAAATATTTGACCTTGATTAGTGTTTTCCATAGCCGCTGTCGGCTCATCGGCAATTAACAAAATGGGTCTTCTAGCTAAGGCTATAGCTATCATAACACGTTGGCATATTGCTTCTGTTAATTGGTGGGGATAACTACTAAGGCAGGCACTGTGATTTTTTATACCAACTTTGTGTAATAGTTTAATTGCACCGGAATGACGTTGTTTTTGCTTTTGCCAAAAAAAACCAGAGAGTGAATCGGTATCAATTGCTTCTGCTATTTGTTCACCAATAGTGGTTGTAGGATCTAAGCAAGCCATAGGCTCTTGAAATATCATTGCAATATCGCGTGAAATTAGCGCTTTACGTTCTTCAATGGATAAGCGTAGTAAATCAATGCCTCGCCAATGAAACCTGTCTGCATGCACATGCCACTTATCATCTAACACACCAACAATCGCCTGAGCTAACAATGATTTCCCTGAGCCAGACTCACCAACTAACCCTCTTACTTCACCTTCTTTCATTGATAAACTTACTTTATCAACGGCTAAGATATTTTTATCACCATTGATCAATTCAATGGATAAATTTCTAATGTCGAGTAAGTTCATTACCTTTCCTTACGCAGCTTAAGCGCATGACGAATACCTTCACCAACAAGATTTGTAGCAACAACAGCGAATAAAATAGCTAAGCCGGGTAAGTAGACTGTCCATGGTGCTATGTAGAATAAATCTAAACCGTTAGCAAGTATTGCACCCCATTCAGGCAGTGGAATTTGAGCGCCTAAGCCTAAAAATCCTAAAGTAGCTATATCTAGAATAGCAGCAGATTGCGCTAAAGTTGCCTGACTCATAATTCTATCGACAATGTTAGGAAAAATAGAGTAGTACAAAATTCTAAATGGATTTGCCCCATCAAGTTTAGAAGCAAGTACATAGTCCTTTTTAGACTCTTCTTTTACAGCATAACGAGTAATATGTATGAACTGTGGAATAAGTACCATTACAACAGCCCATACGGTATTGCTAATGCCGGGGCCTAAAATTGCAACAATGATGATAGCAAGTAACAGCGAAGGGATAGATAAAATTACATCAAGAAAATGGTTAAGAAAGCTGGATTTTATTCCTGAAGTCAACGCTGATAATGAGCCAATAACTACACCAATAACAAGCGATATGACCACAACAATAAAGCTCAGACCAAAAGTTAATGAGGTACCGTACATCAAACGAGAAAGCATATCTCGACCTAACTCATCTGTGCCAAGTAAATAGCTTACATTACCGTCAACATGCCAAGCTGGGGGCAATAGCAGCATATCTAATTGCCCTTCAATTGGTGAGTGTGGAGCTAGTATCGGGCCAAAAACAGCAAGAATAATTAAGAATATAAAACAGCTAAAACCGACCATAGCAACAGGCGTTTTACGAAAGATTTGCCATAATTGCATAAAAGGTGAAGGAAAAACTTCCTCTAAATATATTTTATCACGAGCCATACTTATTACCTCTAGCTAGTGGGTTTAGCGCCGCATAAATAAAATCAGTTAAAATATGCACAACAAAAATAAAGCATGACAAAACTAATAAACCACTTTGTATGGCAGTATAATCTCGTTGATAAATACTCTCTATCAGCCAACGTCCTATACCTGGCCAACTGAAAATCACTTCAGTCACCATAGCTATAGTCACCAAGTTAGCAAACTGTAAGCCGACATGGCGGATGATTTTTATTAAGGCATTTCTAATAGCATGACGAAAAATAATTTGTTGAAAGGTTAAACCTTTTGCACTCGCCGCCCGAATATAACTTGTTTCTAAAACCTCAATCATTGATGTTCTGGCTAAGCGAATAAAAATTGTTGCAGGAGCTACCGCAATAACCGATGCGGGCAATATTACATGGGCAGAGGCATCTGCAAAGGCTTGCCATTTGTATGGACTATCGCTTATAAGAATATCAATAAATTGAATACCTGTTACTAGCTCTATTTCAAAGAGTAAACTAATTTGTCCTGCAGAAGGAAACCAACCTAAGCTGATGGAAAAAGTTAAAATTGCTAATAATCCAAGCCAAAAAACGGGAATAGAATAACCCAACATTGAAATGGATAAAATGACATTATCTGCTGTTTTGTTATGCTTTATCGCGGCGATAAAGCCAAGTGGAATACCAATAAACATGGCAATAAATAATGCTACTAAGCTGAGCTCTATGGTAGCAGGGAGTAAGTTTAATACTTCGGTACTAATTTTTGATTGGCTTGCCATTGATAAACCAAGATCGCCATTCGCTATATGGCTAAGGTAAGCGATATATTGCCAAAAAATATTACTGTCAGTTTTATAAGCATTTTGTATTTCAATAAGTTGGCTTGGTGTGGCATTTATCGCGCCTGAAATATTGATAATGGCATCACCAGGAAACAAAAAACTCAAACTAAATGACAGTAGCGTTAAAAGTAACATAGTAAAAATAAATAAATTTAAGCGACGAAAAGTAAAAATTAGCATGATTAATTTTCACCATCATTTTGTGTTTTATTATTCGCATTTAACGAATTGTTTTTTGCTACTTGATAAAAGCTAATGCCGCCAAATGGTGCTAATACATCGCCGGTTACATTGTTACCACGTGCTTGGTAACGTTTGGAGTGCGCAATAGGAATTAATGGAACTTCTTTAGATATTATGTTCATAGCTTGGCTGTAGTATTTTTTTCTCAGACCAATATTGGTTGTTTGCAATGCTTGTTGAATAATATCATCATACTCTTGATTGCACCAAAAGGTTGTATTACTCCCCGTATGTGTTGCAGAACAACTTAACATCGGTGAAAAAAAGTTATCAGGATCAGGATGGTCGGCTGACCAACCTAATAAAAAGCTTTGATGCTCGCCCAGTTTTAAACGGTGTAAAAAGGTATTCCACTCATAGCTTACAATTTTAACCTTGATCCCAATATTTTTTAAATCAGTTTGAATAAGCTTAGCCATGGTTATTGCATTAGGGTTGTATGGCCTTTGCACTGGCATTGCCCATAAATCCATAGTGAAACCTTGAGGAAATCCCGCAACTTCTAACAAACTTTTTGCCAATACAGGGTTAAACTCCTGTTCTGGGATACTCTTATCAAATGCCCAAGAAGTATTAGGCAATAAAGAATTAGCAAGTTCGGCTTTTCCTTGATAAACCGCCTCAAGTAACACTTTCTTATTAATAGCATAGCTGATTGCTTGTCTAACCAATTTATTATCAAAAGGTGGTTTGTTGACATTAAAGCCAAAATAACCAACATTTAATGCTGTAACAGCTTCTAAGGTTAAGTCATTGTGCTGAATTATTTTTTCATGGGCTATAGGGTAGGCTGTTATATCACATTCTTTTGCTAATAACTTAGTTAGCCTTCCTGTATTACTTGGTGTTATATCAAAAACTAGCTGTTCAATTTTAGTCGGCTCTTGCCAGTACTCGTCATTACGGTAAAAGCGAATTAGTGAGCCAACACGGTATTCCTTTAATTTGAACGGGCCGGTTCCTACTGGATGAGTATCTATACTTGCCTTCATTTTTTGTTGAGTAAGTTGCTGTGCATATTCAGCAGATAAAATAATGGCAAAATCAGTCGCTAAATTTGCAAGAAAAGAACTGTCAGAATGAGTTAAATGAAAGCGAATGGTGTAATCGTTTATCTTTTCAACTTCTTCAACCAATAGATGTAAAGCTATGTCTTGAAAGAATGGATAGTTACCACCAGAGACTAAATGAAATGGATGTTCAGGTTTTAACATTCGATTAAAACTAAAAATCACATCATCAGCATTTAATAACCGAGTAGGTGTGAAATAATCTGTTTGATGAAAAGGAACATCCTTACGTAAATAAAAAGTAACCTTTCTGCCATCCCGCGTTACATGCCATGACTTTGCCAGCGCTGGAGTTAAGGTGTTGTCTTTTCCTTGATAAGTAATCAATCTATTGTATAGTTGATTTGACGTTGCATCAATTGTTGTTCCTGAGGTTACTAATTGAGGATTAAAAGTTTCAGGAGAGCCTTCAGCACAATAAATAACACTGCGCTCACTTAATGAAGTAATACTTTCGTTATTACAACCCCATAATGACCACACACTTAGGGATAATATGAAAAAACATTTAAACTTATTCATCAGTGTCGTTACCATCAAGTAAATTGTACTTCTTTAGATATCCCCTCAATTGATGGTAAGTTAACTCAAGTGCGATTGCGGTTTTCTTCTGATTAAATTGGCAGTGTGCAAGAGCCGATTTTATGAGATCAATTTCATAATTTTGAGATAAAGATTTTAATGACTGAGGAAAATCAGTGTTGGCTAATGTTGCTGAAACTGAAGTAGTTGAAAACGCTGTGTCAACAGTATCAATTTTTGAAGTATTGCTATTGATGATATCTTCAGGTTGCTCTATTTTAGCGTTATGTTGTGAAACATGCACTCTATCATGGGTTTTAATGCTCTGATTTGGTCTAAACGGAGAGTCAAAAGGGTCAATAATTAAATCATGTACTGGTAGGTGAGGGTTGTTACAACGGTACACACTGCGCTCAACAACATTTTTTAATTCACGAATATTACCAGGCCAAGAATATTCAAGCATGGCGCGTTTAGCTTTCTCAGTAAAACCACTAAAAAGTTCAAATTCTAATTCTCGGGCCATATTTATTGCAAAATGCTCTGACAACATTAATATATCATCAAGACGCTCTCGCAGTGGCGGTAGCGTTATAACATCAAATGCTAAACGGTCGAGCAAATCAGCTCTAAATTGCCCCGATGCGGCTAAAGTAGGCAAGTCTTCATTAGTTGCCGCTACAAGGCGAACATCGGTTGTGATAGTGCGAGAGCCACCCACACGTTCAAATTCTCCGTATTCAACAACACGTAAAAGCTTTTCTTGTATTAAACCAGAGGTATTAGCAATTTCATCTAAAAATAATGTACCATTATCGGCACGTTCAAAACGACCTTCATGACGTTTAGTTGCTCCAGTAAAAGCGCCAGAGTCATAACCAAATAACTCAGTTTCAAGTAAATTTTCATTTAAGGCCGCGCAGTTAAGCTTTAAATAGCTTTGATCCCAACGCTTTGATAAATAATGTAAACGAGCAGCAACTAGTTCTTTACCTGTGCCACGTTCACCAATAATTAGAACAGGCTTACTTAGTGGTGCAATTTGAGATATTTGCTCTAATACTTCTAAAAAACTGTTTGATTGTCCAAGAAGGTTGTCTTGTTTACTAAAGCGCGCCATGGTTTGACCTAATATTGATACCAATTCTATTAAGTTTACTCCCAACTCAGACAAGTCCCTGAAGGGCGAGTTTAAAAGGCCTACATGCTTCGTTATTGATTTTGACAAGGGAATAACCATTCTTTTCAATCAATGCCTTGCCTTTAAGCATTTTAATTCTCGCTGAGTAGGAAATAACCTAATAGACTTGGTATTAGTTAATTTCACTAACAAATAGTGTATTTTATTAAACGATGAGTTAAAAGTGTTTTTTTGTTTTTTAATAAACTCTTTTAAAACAAAGGATTATATGTGGTTGGCATTTTGGCGTGAAACATGAATAGTAGAAAGTATAAATTTAAATCCAAATTTATAGCCGATTTCATTAAACGTGAACAAAAGCATAATGTTTAAGTGATAAAATAAGGCGTTAATTAAAGAAGAGGAAGTTGTTATGGGTATTTTTTCAAGGTTTACTGATATTGTTAACTCTAATATCAATAATTTATTAGATAAAGCCGAAGATCCTGCCAAGATGGTAAGATTAATTATTCAAGAAATGGAAGATACCTTAGTAGAGGTTCGTTCTAGCTCAGCTAAAACCTTAGCTGATAAAAAAGAACTAAGCCGTCAAGTAACGCGATTTGAAAGTGAATCACAGCAATGGCAAGAAAAAGCCGAATTGGCATTGAGTAAAGGTCGTGATGATTTAGCTCGTTCTGCTTTAATAGAAAAGAAAAAGAGTACTGAAAACTCTCAAGCTTTAGTCGAAGAGTTGGCGAATGTTGAAGAGCATATTAGCAAGCTTCAAAGTGAAATTTCACAGCTGCAAGATAAATTAGCGGATGCAAAATCTCGTCAAAAAGCTATTGTTATGCGAGAGAAAACGGTTAGTTCACGTTTAAAGGTGAAACAGAATATCGATAGTAATAAAGTAAATGATGCACTGAGTCGCTTTGATCGCTACGAACGTAAAATTGATGATATTGAAGCGCAAGTTGAATCGTACGATTTGGGTGGTAAATCTTTAGCAGATGAAATTGCTGATCTTGAGTCAGATGAGAAAGTTGATGACGAATTAGCTTCATTAAAAGCTAAAATGAAAAAGAAAAATAAATAGTCTTGAGTTAATTGTCATAAACTAAGTGTGACGAGATTTTACATCTGTAGGTTAGGTTATTATCTAACAGAATGAGTTAAGGAGAAGTACCGTGGAAGAGATCATTGTAGCACCTGTAATTATTTTTATGATTATCGTAGCACCAATATGGCTGGTATTACATTACCGAAGTAAAAGACAAGTTAGCCAAGGTTTGAGTGAAGAAGAGTATATTCAGTTATCTGATTTATCAGAAATGGCAGACAAAATGGCAGATCGCATAAAAACTCTTGAAGCTATTTTAGATGCTGAAACCCCTGATTGGAGAAGCAAATTATGAAAACCAGACGAGGCGAGCTATACCGAAACCCAGCGCAAGGAAAAATAGCAGGTGTTTGTGCTGGTATTGCAGACTACTTTGGTTGGGAAACTTGGCTAGTAAGAATTTTAGTTGTCTCGGGTGTACTATTTGGCATGCCATTTTTAATCTTAGGCTATATTGCCGCATGGTTTATTCTAGATAAAAACCCTAAGATTCCAAGTAAAAAAGCACATGCTAAGTACCACAGAGCTGAGACATCAAGTCACTATCAAAGTAATAGAACTCAAGAAGAGCGAGATTATCAATATGTTCAAGCTAATGAGTCGATTAAAGTAAAAGCGAGGGTATGGCAATCAGGGGAGCCACCTAAGCAAGCTTTTCATGATATTCGCAGAAAGTTTGGTTCGTTAGAAAGACAATTACAAGGAATTGAGCAATATGTAACTTCTTCTGAATTTACTGTTGCTAGAGAGATTAACAAGCTCTAATTAATATGCTCAAATTCACCGTTAATGGTGGTTTGAGCATATGAGCTTATTAATCAGGAAATGAATTATGGATTATAATTAAGTATGTATTAACCTTGCTCATTTAATTCAAAAGCACAACGTTTACTAAACCAAGAAAAAGCAGCAGGTACGAATAAGAAAGACAATAACGTTGTTAATACTGTGCCGCCAGCTATCGCAATAGCAAAAGGCGGCCAAAATCCCCCGCCAGCCAAAATCAACGGTAGAAAACCACCAACAGTTGTGATTGTTGTTGACGTAATATGCCGAGTACAACTCTGTACTCCTTTAATTATCGCACTGGAATCCCCTTGAACTGCTAGCGCATCACTTTTTAACTCTGCAATAATAACGATAGCGGCATTTATAGCTAACCCCATTAAACCAAGTAAAGCGATGATGACGGTAAAACCAAAGGGGTAACCAAAAATATATACCGTTAATAAACCTAAACCTACTGATTGAAAAGCGCTGAAGAAAATAATGCCGCCTAGTCTAAAAGAATTAAACGACAACACCACGACCGTTATTAATAAAGTAAATATAACACCAACGCTTGCTAAAAGTTGTCCTACAGCATCATCTCGCTTAGAAGATTCACCGCCAATTTCTAAGTAATAACCTGAAGGTAGCTGATAGTTTTCAGCAGTAATATTAGCTTTAACACTAGTTAACACTTCACTGGGTAAAACACCTGAACGAATATAACCTTCAACTATATTAATCCTCGAACCATTGCGGTGTGGGATAGCACCTCTACTTGGCTTTAATGAAAAATCAGCGATGGCAGTTAACGGAATTGGTTGAGCTGCACCGGTTGCATTATTGGCTTGATTACGACTGAGTAAATTAATACTGGCCAAATCATCTATATTAGTTCGAGCTTCATTCGCAATGCGCACTCGAACGGGAATTGATTCTGTTGCCTCAATAATAGAGCCGCTCACTTGACCACTTAAGCTGCCTTGCAATTGCTTAGCAATATCGACTAACGATAAACCAAGTAAAGCAGCAGCTTCTTCATCAGCTTTAATCCATACTTTTGGCGTGCCCGGTTGTAGTGATACGCGGGTATGAATGATATCAGTGGTTTGGGTCATAATCTTTCTAAGATCATCGCCAATCACTTTTAAAGTGTCTAAGTTAGGGCCGAACACACGTAGTTCTACAGGTGCATTAAAAGGAGGACCTTGCTCCAATTTTCGTACTAAAATTTGTGCTTCAGGTATTAGCTTATCTAATGCTATTTGTAGTTGAGGAATTAAGGTGTTTGCAGCTTCAAAGTCCGAAGCTGTAATCATCGCCTGTCCATAGTTTTGGAAACCATCTTTGTTTGGCATTAAGTTATAGTAAAAAGAGGGGGCATTTTTACCAATAAACCAATGGACCTTCTCTATTCCCTGCTGTTGATAAAGGTAGTCGCTTACTTGTTGGCTGATTTTCTGTGTATTGATAATACTGCTATGTGCTGGCATGAATAGTTCAATTTGAAACATGTCACGATCAGACGGTGGAAAAAATTGCTCGCTTAGTTGCTTCGCTAATACAAAGCCAAGTAAAGGTAGGCAGAATACTGCAATTACTGTCGTTTTTTTGTAAGTTAGTGCCCAGTGTAGTGTTCTTTCAAATAAACTATTGAGCTTAGGTAAGTGAATGCCAACTTGATACCATCGGTTATTCGACTTCTCTTTAGACGTAGAACTTCTAAGCGTTTCACTTTTAGGTACTACACCTTTAGGAAGGAAGCGTCCAGCTAAGCCCGCAACAATAGTATGAGAAATAATATAAGATCCAATTAAGGAAAATATCACGCTATAGGCAATACCGCCAACAAACTCACCGGCTGCCCCAGGCATTAAAATAAGCGGCATAAAAGCTAAAATAGTAGTGATGGTTGAGCCAAGTAACGGTAACCATAAATGCTTAACGGCATAGCCAACACTATCAAGACGTCTCATGCCTTCTTGGCGTTTAGTTTGGATAGTATCGGTCATGACAATGGCATTATCGACCATAATTCCTAATGCAACAACTAACCCAGTTACTGACATTTGATGAATTGGAATACCGTAAATATTCATCACTGAAAGAGTGAACAGTACAGTTAAGGGTAAAGATGCAGCAACAATAGCAGCACTACGCCAGCCAAGTGTTATTAACAATACAACGGAAATTAGAACAAAGCCTAATGCGATGTTTTCCATTAAATCGCCAAGGCGTTTTTCAGTGTAAATGTTTTGATCAAATAGTATTTCGAGTTTAATATTTTGTGGCAGTTGTTTAGCATAGGCCGCTAACTCTGTTTTTATATTGGCACTCCATTTATCAATACGTAAGTTCGGTAACATGCGAGCTGCAACCACTAAAGCGGGCTTATCATTAACAATAGTTATTTCTCGCGCAGGCCAAGCCAAACTTTTACTGACTTTTGCTATATCACCTAAGCGAAGTATAGTGCCTGAGTTGCTTTCTCTAATAGGGATGTTCTCAATGCGAGTTATGCTATCAAAAGCGCCAATTAGTTCTACTTGCATTTGGTTTTGCTGGTTCACTAATTGTCCGGCAGAAACCTTTGCATCTGATTGCTGTATTTTCTGTGCTATTAATTTGCTCGAAAGATTTAGCTTGCTGCTAAGGCCTTGATCAATCTCCACAAGAACTTCTTCCTGTCCTTGACCGAAAATAGTCACCAGATCAGTACCGTTAACAATACGTAAACGGTTTTGAAGATCATTCGCATAACGGCCTAAACTAGCAATATCACTCGGACCATCACCTTGCCAATTTAAAGCAATAAGTTGCGTGAACGCATAACTTCTATCATCTTCTAATGTTGGCGCTAAGGTATTGGCAGGGAACTGTGGAGCAACGTCATTGATTAAATCTCTCACTCTAGACCAAATAGGTAAAGAGTCAGTCACTTCATCAATCAATTCAATCTTTACTGCTGAAATACCAGGACGTGAAACGGAGGTGATATTTTTAATTTCAGAAATTTTACGCAGTTTTTGTTCTATTTTTTCAGTAATAAGCACTTCAATTCGTTCGGCACTAGCGCCGGGTAAACGTGTTAATACACTGGCATGTCGGTTTTGCATGCGAGGATCTTCCATTCTAGGCATGGTTGATAATGCGCCAAGACCAGAAACAATCAATAGAATAATGGCCAGAGACATTAGTCGACCATTTTTAACAAATGAGCGGATCATTAGTGACTACCCTCGGTACTAGCGAGTGCTTGCGATGAGGAAAGCACTACTTGACCCGCAACATAACGATGAACACCTTGTGCAACAATTTTGTACTGTTTTATTGCTATACCATTAACGTAAACAGAGTGTTCATTGGCATGTAGTATGTTCACAGTAGCAGCTTGCAATTGAAAGCTGCTTTTTGCATCTAACGAAGGAGAGGCGATGAAAACCTGCCATTGACCCCTAACTCCGTCGGTTATAGCATTTATTGGTAACCAAAAGCCTGCTTTGTTAATTTTTTGCTCTATCGTTATCCTCACGAGTTGGCCATTAAAGCTTTTGTTTTTATCTATCTGCTCAAGCATTTTCAATCTTAGCTGCACGGTTCTATTGATTGCATCAATTTGATGACCTATAGCGATAAGTTTTGCTTGTTTGTTTTGATTGTTTATTTTTATTTGTATTAGTTGCCCTAATGACAATGTACTGGCAACTTTACTTGGAATACCAACACTAATTTCGTTGTTAGCACTTTCTATAATGCGAAAGCTTGTTTTGCTTGGAATGATTACTTCGCCATTTGATATTAGGCGATGAGTGATCACACCATCAAAAGGAGCGGTTAATGCTGATTTTTCTTCTTGGTATTCCAAGGTTTGAATACGCGCATTTAACCCATTAATTTGTGCTTTAAGAATTTTATTTTCGGTATTCAATTCGTCAAGGCGTTGTTTAGAGCTGTACCCATCGGCAATGAGTGTTTTTATGCGAGTTAAATTGGTTTTATTTAATGCTATTTGTGCTTGTAATTGAGTTATTTGTGCTTGCAATTCAGATCTTTTATAGCTAAGTAGTTGGGTGTCTTGTTGTGCTAAAAGTTGCCCTTTTTTTACTATATCGCCATTATCTACTAATATTTCACTGATTCGGCCAGAGTACTCAAAGCTCAAATTAGTTTGCTGTTTTGCTGTAACTTGGCCTAGGTAATCTCTTGCAATACTATAACTTTTTTTAGGAGAAATGTTCATAAGAGCAGCACTTTGATAGTATTTTTCAGCGTTTTTACTTTCATCTACATGTTTAGAGCAAGCAGAAAGAATCGCAAAAGTTAGAAATAAAAAAGTAACTTTCTTAATGTTGATAGTTTTTACTAAAGAAGATAAGTGATTCATAAATGAGAGCATTTTTACTGTGCCTATTAGAGAGATTAATAACAAAATTAAACAAACTCATACATATCAAGACTAGACTGTACAGTCCATTTAAGTGTAGTCTAAATAGATTAGACTGGACTGTCTAGTTTATTTTGTTAAAATGGAAAATGAAGCACAGTTGAAGTGAAGAGAGCCAATGGTCAAGAAACGCAGTAAAAATGAAGCTAAACGCCAGCAGATATTAGATGCCGCAATCAACCTGTTTATGGAACAAGGTTATGCTGCGACGAGTATGGATCTGATTGCTAAAAATGCCGATGTTTCAAAGCAAACTGTTTATAGTCACTTTGGCAATAAAGATGATTTATTCTCTGCCTCAATAGAACAAAAATGTGAATCATTGCATATTTTAGATTTATCTATGCATGATTTATCTGATCCGCAAACGATATTATTACAGTTAGCACAACGTTTAATCGATGTTATTGCCTCAAAGCAAGCTTGTGCAGTCCATAAAATATGTGCTTTTGAGTCGAATGCTTACCCGCAAGTATCGGATATTTTCTACCAAGCCGGCCCTCTTAGAGTCACTAATGAAATTACTCAGTTGATGGAAAAGCTACATCAACAAAAAGTGCTTTATATTGAAAATCCAAGGCATGCTGCTTTGCAATTTTTAAATATGATTAAGGGAGAGTTGTGGGTGCAAATAGAGTTCAATACTAAAGAGCGTGTATCACCAACAGAAGTGGATGAATACTTACTTGATAGCGTGGCATTTTTTATTCGCGGCTATGCTAATAAAGTAGCGAGTAGCGAGTAGCGAGCATTGTGTACTTCGTCACTCATTACTTTTTTTGTTAGTAACTTAAGCCTGTTGCCCTGTTGAATCTCTCACAACTAATTGTGGCACATACTGGCTTATTTCGTTGTTGCCTTTTTGCTTACGAATTTGGCTGATTAATAAGCTAGTAGCATCATTTGCTATTTGTTTATTAGGTTGGTTAGCTGTGGTTAATTTAGGCCATGTTTGACGTGAGAATGGACTGTTTTCGAAACCGGCAATAGATAATTGCTCAGGTATTTTTATATTCATTAAACGCGCGGCAAATAATGCCCCCGCGGCAATTTCATCATTACATGAGAATATGGCTGTAGGTCGCTCTTCATAAGTTAGCTCTTGGGCTAATAATTGCTTAGCGCCATTTACGCCTGATTCAAAAGAATACTCACCTTCAATAACCCAGCTTTTATTAAACTCAATGTCGTTTGCTTTTAATGCACGTCTATATCCTTTATAACGTTCAATTGTTGACATATGCTCAGCACCACCGGCAATAAAACTAATTTTCTTATGTCCTAAATCAATTAAATGCTGCGTTATCGTTTGTGCTGCATTTCTATCATTTACCATAACGCATGGGCTTAATTCGTCAGGAGCAACATCTCCAGACATAATGCGAACTACTTTGATATCAAGCTCAAGAATACGTTTTACAAATTCAGGACGCTCTGAAAACGGTGGAGTTAAAACCAAACCTGCTACACGAGCATGTTTAATGGTGTTTATTATTTCTTCGGTAATGTTTTCTTGTTGTGAATCACAAGGGTTGATCAATAATTCAAAACCTTGTTGACGACAAGCTGATAAAATACCTTCTTGCATGTCAATTATATAATAGGCGTTTGGGTTATCGTATACATAGGCAATAGTAAAAGACTTTGTACCCGCTAAATTTCGAGCGGCAAGGTTTGGCTGATAGTTAAGCTCTTTTACTGCAGCTTGTACTTTTTCACGGGTAAGTTGGCGAACCGACGGTTCATTATTCATCACGCGTGAAACGGTTTTAATTGATACGCCTGAGAGTTTGGCGACATCATTAATTGTTGCTTTCATTAATTTACTTAACCTTTTAGTTCTTTTTATTAAGTCTAATCACCGCTAGAGTAGAGCTTCTTTTGCTTTGCAGCAATAACTAATACTATTTTTATCTAATTAATCGAGCAGTAATCACGCATAAGTCAACAATTAACGATTGACAGCGCTGTCATTTTTTAATAGGGTAACATAAATAAATTAGAAATCATAATAGTGTCATAGCTTGAATGTATCCTTTAGCGGATTGACACTATACTCATCAGTTAGGTATACAGGAATCACTATGTCAGATCGTCAAACGTTAGCTAGTTGGAGAAAATTGCAACAATTAGCGCTAGATAAAAAATCTCAGCACATGAATACTTTGTTTGCCAATGATAGTGAACGCTTTGAAAAGTTTTCTATTGAGCTACCAAACTTACTACTTGATTACTCAAAAAACTTAATTGATTGTGAAACCTTAGACAGTTTATTAGATTTAGCTGAAGAAACAGAAGTTTGTCAATGGCGCACTAAAATGTTTACTGGTGCGAAGATAAATAAAACAGAAGACCGCGCTGTATTGCATACGGCGTTGAGACGTCAAAGTGATGAGCCGCTTATATTAGATGGTGAGAATGTGACTGATCACGTACAAAGCCAATTGGAAAAAATGGAAGGTTTTGTAAATAAAGTGCGTCAAGGTCACTGGTTAGGATATTCAGGTAAGCGTATTACCGACATTGTAAACATTGGCGTCGGTGGCTCAAACCTTGGTCCGCAAATGGTTACTGAGGCACTGAAGCATTATAGTGACGGTGGTGTTAATGTTCATTATGTTTCTAATGTTGATGGCGCTCAAATTGTTGAAGTACTGCGCCCATTAGATCCTCAAAAAGTATTGTTTATAGTTTCTAGTAAAACCTTTACAACAACAGAAACAATGACAAACGCTAAAACAGCAATGAAATGGCTAACAAGCTCCTCGTTTGATGAAAAATCAGTGGCCAAACACTTTGTTGCTGTAACGGCTAATAAAGAAAACGCCATGAGCCTTGGCATTGAAGAAGAAAATATATTTGATATGTGGGATTGGGTCGGTGGACGCTTTTCTTTATGGTCAGCAATCGGCTTAGCTATCGCTCTGGATTTAGGTTTCGATAAATTTAAAGAGTTACTTGATGGCGCGCATGCAATGGATCAACATTTTATTAATGCCCCGTTGAGAGATAATATGCCTGCAATAATGGCGCTTATTAGTGTCTGGAATACCACCTTTTTAGGTGCACGTTCACAAGCTATTTTACCTTATGATCAAACTTTGCACATGCTCTCAGCTTATTTACAACAAGCAGAAATGGAAAGTAATGGTAAATCGGTCACTTGGGATGGTGATGAAGTTGATTATGCTACCGTACCATCAATTTGGGGTGAGCTAGGTATTAATGGGCAACATGCTTTTTATCAATATTTGCATCAAAGTAATAATGTAGTACCGGCTGACTTTATTGGCTCAGTAGAAAGTGTTACCCCTGTAAAAGGGCACCATGAAACACTCATGGCAAACTTTTTTGCTCAAACCCAAGCGTTAATGGCAGGTGTTAATGAAGAGCAGGTTAGGGCAGATCTTAAAGCGAAAGGGCGCACTCCTGATTATATTGATAAAGTTGCACCACATAAAGTACATAAAGGTAATAGACCAACCAATACTATTTTGCTAAAGCGTATCGATCCTAAAACATTGGGTAGCTTGATTGCCGCTTATGAGCACAAAATATTTGTTCAAGGTATTATTCTACAAATATGTTCTTTTGATCAATGGGGCGTAGAGCTTGGTAAAGGCTTAGCCGCTGAGATTCAAGAGGAGCTAGAAAATAATAGTATTTCTGAACAGCATGATTGTTCAACGGCAAGTTTGATGAGATTTTATCAAGAAGCTAAGTAGTTTATTTTCAAATAAATAACTTCTAATAAAAAAGCAGTCACTAACATTAGTGACTGCTTTTTTAGTTTTTATTTTTAAATAAAACAATAGTTATAATAAATACAGCTAAGCCATATGTTGTGCAGTATCTAACATTCTATTGGCAAAACCCCATTCATTGTCACTCCAAACTAACATTTTTACTAAGCGCTTATGGCTAACACGGGTTTGATTTCCGTCAACAATACATGAATGCGCATCATGGTTAAAATCAGCTGAAACTAATGGCTCCTCAGTGTAAGCCAATATGCCTTCTAAGCCGTTATCTGTTAACTGTTTTGATTGGGCATCCTTAATGATTTGATTAATGTCATCAATAGTCACATCTTCATTAACGGTTATGCTTAAATCCATTGCGGTCACATTTAGTGTAGGCACACGAACAGCAATAGCTTCGAAGCGACCTTTAAATTTAGGCAAAATTCTTTCTATGCCAATAGCAAGTTTTGTGTCAACTGGAATAATAGACTGACTTGCTGCCCGAGCACGACGAAGATCAGGATGATAAGCATCAATAACTTGTTGATCATGCATTGAGGAGTGAATAGTGGTTATAGTACCGCTTTCAATACCAAAGGCATCATCTAACACTTTAATTACAGGCACAATACAATTAGTAGTACATGAACCATTAGAGACGACCTTATCATCGGCATTAAGCTCTAGGTGATTTATGCCGTAGATAATCGTCGCATCAATATCGTGGGTGCAAGGATGGGAGAACAGAACTTTTTTAGCGCCTTGTTTAATATGAGCCAAACCATCAGCTTGGCTACCAAACATGCCAGTACAGTCAAGCACAATGTCTACGTTATGTGTTTGCCAAGGCAGTTGTTCTATAGTTTCATAATGATACAAAGCTATTTCATCTTGACCTGCACAGTTATTTTTAGAGTTATTATCTGAAATGAATAATTTTTCATCTTCTTGCTCAACGTTGAAAGCAAAACGCCCATGGGTGGTATCGTATTTTAATAGGTGGGCAATACCTGTTGCAGGCGCGAGATCGTTAATCGCTACAATGTTAAAAAGCTCTGTTTTACCGCTTTCATAAAGTGCTCTTACAATGCTGCGACCGATACGGCCAAAACCATTTATAGCAATGTTTATCATATGTCTGTATGTGCGAATTACTCGCGAAGTTTAGGTGAGTAAGGTGGGCATCTTAATTAGCCCACCATTTTATAGTTATGTACGCTTAAAGTGCATTAACTGTTTTGATAACATTATCAGCAGTAAAACCAAAATGCTCAAGTAATACGTTACCTGGTGCTGATTCACCAAAAGTTGTCATACCGACAACAGCTCCGTTTAAACCAACATATTTAGCCCAAAAATCAACATGCGCAGCTTCAATAGCTACACGGTTGGTAACACTGGCAGGTAATACAGATTCTTTATAGTCACTTGTTTGTGCATCAAAAATATTAGTTGATGGCATGGAAACAACGCGAATTTTTTTACCTTGTTCAGTTAATGCTTTGGCTGAATCCATTGCTAAACCAACTTCAGAGCCTGTAGCAATTAATATTACTTCTGGAGTACCATCGCAATCTTGTAAAATGTAACCACCCTTGGCAATATCAGATACTTGTGCTTGGCTACGTGACATTGCGGGTAAACCTTGACGCGAGAAAATCAACGCAGAAGGTGCTTTTTGGTTTTGTACTGCCGCTTTCCAAGCGACGGCTGATTCAGTTGCATCACATGGGCGCCAAGTTGTTAAGTTTGGTGTGGTGCGTAAACTCGTTAGTTGCTCTATTGGCTGATGAGTTGGACCATCTTCACCCTGACCAATTGAGTCATGGGTGTATACAAAAATATTTTGAATACCCATCAATGCAGACATTCGTACGGCATTACGCGCATATTCCATGAACATCATAAACGTTGCACCATAATTGATGAAACCGCCATGAAGTGATACACCATTCATGATACCGCTCATACCAAATTCTCGTACACCGTAAAAAATGTAGTTACCAGCCGCATCGGTTTGAATGCCTTTTGAGCCTGACCAAAGTGTTAAGTTTGAGCCTGCTAAATCGGCAGAGCCACCTAACATTTCAGGTAATACTGGACCAAAAGCTTCAATGGCATTTTGTGATGCTTTACGAGAGGCTATGTTATCGCCTTTTTCATGACATTCTTGGATAAAAGCATTGGCTGTAGCTTCGAAGTCGCTTGGTAAGTCACCTTTAATAACACGACGTTCATATTCACTAGCAAGCGCTGGATGTGCGGCTTGGTATGCGCTAAATTTTTCATTCCAGCTAACTTGGTTCGCAGCGCCTTTTTCGTTTTGATCCCATTGTCCATAAACATCAGCAGGAATTTCAAAAGCAGGATGTTCCCAGTTTAACGCTTTACGGGTTGCTGCTATTTCGTCATCACCTAATGGTGCGCCATGGCAGTTATGCGTACCTTGTTTGTTTGGTGAACCGAAACCTATGATTGTTTTACAACAAATCATTGATGGTTTGTCGGTAACTGACTTAGCTTCAACAATAGCTGCAGCAATTGCAGCGCTATCATGTCCGTCAACACTAATTACATGCCAGCCATAAGCTTCAAAACGGGCAGGGGTATTATCGGTAAACCAGCCTTCAACATGACCGTCGATAGAAATGCCATTATCATCCCAAAAAGAAATTAATTTCCCCAAACCTAACGTGCCGGCAAGCGAGCTAACTTCGTGAGAAATACCTTCCATTAAACAACCATCGCCTAAGAAACAGTATGTGTAATGATCCACAATGTCATGGCCTTCACGGTTAAACTGTGCAGCTAAGGTTTTTTCAGCAATAGCCATACCGACCGCATTTGAAAGACCAGCGCCTAATGGGCCTGTTGTTGTTTCAACACCGGGTGTATAACCATATTCAGGATGGCCTGGCGTTTTAGAGTGTAATTGACGGAAGTTTTTTAAGTCATCAATAGACAAATCATAACCAGTTAAATGCAATAGCGAGTAAATTAGCATTGAGCCATGGCCGTTAGAAAGTATAAATCGATCACGATCAGCCCAATTAGGATCACTTGGGTTGTGTTTTAAGAAATCACGCCATAAAACTTCGGCGATATCCGCCATACCCATAGGGGCACCAGGGTGTCCTGATTTTGCTTTTTGAACGGCATCCATGCTTAACACACGAATGGCATTGGCTAGTTCTTGACGCGACGACATATTGGCTCCAGATCTACTTTAAATTAAAAGATATTTGTACTTAAATAAATTGCGCGTATTTTCCACTACCACAACGCATAGCGCAAATTAAATCGCACTATTTTTTATATTTTTTATTAGAGATATGCCAAGAAGTTGAATATCACTATGAAAACAAACTATTGATAGCCCAACTACTGGGATAAGTTTGAGTAAGAACAAAAAATAGTGCTATATTCACTACAGTAAAATCACTAATTAATTGATTAATTATAAAATAATGCAAAATACTCCTCAGCGCTTTTTCTTAGCAATTTTTATTTATCTCAGTGTGTGTGCATACACATTTTTTTTCATCGCACCATATTCTTTTACCAGCTTTGTTGGACCTGCGGCAGGTATAACAACTGCTTTGGTGATCTTTTTAGGTGTTAACATATTATTAGCCACTGCTGTAGCAACCGTGCTCTTTTGTTTGTTCTTATATTTCTGGTTAGAATTACCAATCGAATTATCTATGATTATTATCACTTTGTTGGCGCTTACACTGCAGGGTTTTTGGGCTAAACAGCTAATTCTTTCTGAAGTTAATAAGCAGAATTGGCTTAAATCTAGAAGGGATTTATTTTCCTTTTTATTGAAAATAGGCCCTTTAATTAGTCTTGTTTCAGCTTTTACAGTTGTTATTCTTACGGTGATAGATAATCAGTCACTGGGTGAAAATTTACTTTTTACTTTTGCTAACTGTTGGTCGAATAGTATTTTGTTTTCTATATTCTTTACTCCTATTTTTTTACTTTATCAAGGTAGGCACCAACTAAGTTCATCTAAACGGTTTTTTATTACCCTAGCATCATTATTAGCGATTGTTACTATTGGTTTATTGTTTAACATTTCTCAAAATGTTCAACAACACCAACGACAAGACACATTCAATAACGTTCAGCGAGAAGTATTACAGAGTATTAAGCAAGAAATAGCTTTAACTATAGAACAAGTAAATAGTTTATCTGCATTTTTCAAAGCGAGTGAACAAGTAAATAAAAATGAGTTTGACTTGTTTTTGCAGCATGTTTTTCAAAATAAATCGAGTGTAAGAGTATTCGAATGGGCTCCTGTCGTTAATCATGAAAATAGAATTGAGTTTGAAAGATATTTCGGCAATATTAATGAGAAAACTTTAGAGGGTAAATTGAAAAATGCGACAAAAAGAAGTCGTTATGCTCCGATTCAGTATATTTATCCGTCGTTAAATAATGGCCAAGTTTTAGGTTTTAATGTGTTTAATAACACTAAAACGACTATTGATATGGATAAAGTCATTAGCCATGGTGATGTTGTTGCAAGTGCTCCAGTTAGTTTGATTCAAGATGAACATGCTAATTTGGCAATACTCTTTGTCTCAGCTGTTTTTTCTGAAAAGGATGTTCAAGAACAAAACAGGCAAGATCATTTATTAGGTTTTGTTATTGCTGTAGTTCAGTTTGAACGTTTTTTTAAGAAAATTTCACCTTTAAAATCGGATGAGATCACTTTATTTATTGAAGACATAACCATGCAAGAGCCTTATATATTATTTGGTAAGCAACTAAATGAAAGTTATCGTCATGTTGAAATGACGGATATAAATGTGGGCTCAAGAATATGGCGTATTAGCTTAGGTGAAAATACTCCTTGGCAAATGCAAGAGAAAAACTGGCAAGTTTGGGGAATGTTATTTGGGGCAACATTAGGTGGCATTTTATTTCAAGTTCTTATATTAATGATGGCGGTGTATTCGAATGAGTTAAGTGATCAAGTTACTCAAAAAACTAGAGAATTAATTTTAGCCAAGGAGAAATCAGAGCACGAAAACACCGCTAAAACAGGTTTTTTACATACCCTTACGAATGAGTTAAAAACACCACTAGAAGCTCTAATTCACTTTACTGCTCAGTTAAATAAAATTGAACCACATGAACAAAAAAGTATTGTTCAAAACATGGAGTTAACACAGGATAATATGCAAAAGCTACTTAATATGGTTGAAGATTTATCTAAACTTGAGTTAGGAGAGTTAACCGTAAATAGTGAGACACTGGATTTTTATGGATTTATAGAGCGAGTAGACGCTATGTTAAAAGCAAGTGAATCAAATACTGATAAAAATATAGCCTTCTTAATTGCCCCTAATGTGCCGCATTTTATAAACAGTGATGAACTTAAAATCCAACAGCTTTTGATCGCTTTTTGTGGTGGTGTTCATCAATTATTTGCTGTAAATAATATGAAGTTATCAATAAAAGCTCACCATCATCAAAATAGTATCGCCACACTATTATTTGTTTTCACTAGCCATGATATTGAAACGAGTGATTTGACTGAAAAGTTTCAACATTTTATTGCAAAAGATGTGGCATCATATAGTACAGAAATGGCTATAGCTAAAGAGGTTTGTCAATTAATGGGAGGCGATGCTAATTTGGCTATTTCAGCTTCAGGGGAAAGAATATTGACTGTTTCTCTAAAAGTGAGCGTCACTTCAAGTAAACAACAGCAAACCTATCAAGCAGAAATGTTTGATGAAAACTTAAATAAAAGTTAAGTAGTTAATTTTTATCTTGAATTATTGAACCAAATAGTTTACTTTTTAATCAGGTTGCCTAAAGTCAGGTATTATTTTGTAATTAAATAATATTTATGAAAATAAAAATGCAATCAAATAAAAATTAGGTAGATAAAATGCGTAGGTCATCCCCCAGAGGATTGAAGCTGACTACGGTTATTTTTGCAGTATTTGTTATGACCGTTTCAGCAATATTGAGTAATACCTCAGTAGCTGATGACATGGAAGTAGAAACAGTACAATCAGAATAATAATTGATTAGGGCTAAGTTTTAGTCTTATTATCAATAATGGAAATTTAAGCCCTGTGCTCATAAGAGTTATAGGGCTTTTTTCTTTGTATAACGTGGTGTACATATATTATACCCATTTGATTAAATTTCTTCCCAACTCGAGCAAGCTCCCGAAGGGCGAGTTTAAAAGGCTTATATGCTGCGTTATTGATTTTGATAAGGGAATAACCATTATCTTCAATCAATGCCTTGCCTCTAAGCCTTTTAATTCTCGCTGAGTGGGAAAGAACTTAATTAAATTGGTATTATTGCTAAGGAGAAAACTTGGCATTACAATGTATTAATAATTTACCTTTTCAGATTGTTATTATGTCTTCAGATTTCAGCTCAGCAAATAAAATGGGTTCAAGTGCCAACTATAAACAAAAAGAGCAGGGATATCGTGATCGTGCGTTAAAGTTATTCCCGTGGGTTTGTGGTCGCTGTGCCCGTGAATTTGTTTATTCAAATATTAAAGAATTGACAGTTCACCATATGGATCATGATCATACAAATAATCCTAATGATGGCAGTAACTGGGAGTTACTCTGTATTTATTGTCATGATAACGAACACGCTAAATATACTGATCATGCGAACTATCAAACAGAAGTAAAAGCCGGTGATACCAATCAAGATAGCGCAACTTATAATCCTTTTGCCGATCTCAAGTCACTGTTGAAAAAGTAACTGTTTGTATAAAAAGCGAATCAATCAAAGTTATCAAATGTTAAGGGGGACTCTCTATATGAAAAAAGCACTACTGCTAACTATTTTCATTATGTTTTCAGCAAAGTCATATGCACTTAATGTTATTTATCTAAGCCAAACAATTAATGTAACACCCTACTGGCACAAGGTTTATTCTATAACAGAAATGGCAGCTAAAAGCTTAGGTATAAATTTAACAATAACCGAGGGACTGGGCCATAGAATTTATCAAATGGACCTTATCATTGATCTTAGTAAAATGGAAAAAAAGCCGGATTTAATCATTTTTCATGCATATCCGTTAACTTCCCTAAGAACTTTTACTGTATTAGAAGACGCCAAAATTCCTTTTGTAACTA
Source organism: Colwellia sp. (assembly GCA_029938115.1). Taxonomy (GTDB): domain Bacteria; phylum Pseudomonadota; class Gammaproteobacteria; order Enterobacterales; family Alteromonadaceae; genus Colwellia. Next base: position 37,958 of record JAPYOP010000005.1, read on the forward strand.
TTTCAGATTTTGAAAATAACACGACACTCCCTATTGATAGGCAAGTTGATAAGCCCCAAGTAAAATTTAAATTCTGGCTGGCTGAGCATGCTATTGATGATAACCATGGCGCTTATTTGTTAGCTAAAAACCTTATTAGACAAGCAGAAGAAAAGCTCATTGATCAAAATAATTTAGTTAATAAACCTAAACTTAAAATGTTAGCACTAAGTGGAGACTTTATTCATGAGTCAGTTGAACGCAGTAAAGGTGTTTTAAAAAGTGCGAAACAAAATGATAACGTAATTTTAGTGCAAGATATTAATGCTAATTGGGCGTTTGAGAATGCTAAGAATAAGTTTAAGGCTTTGTATTATAGGCATGAAGGTATTGATGTAGTATGGGCTAGCTCAGATCTTATGGCTTTAGGTGTATTAAAGGGAGCTACAGAGTTAGGTTTAACTCCAAACAAAGATATATTTATCGGTGGTTTTGACTGGGATAAAGAGGCCATAAAAAATATAGAACAGCAAAAGCTTAGTGCTTCAGCAGGAGGACAGTTTTATAATATTGCTTGGTTACTAGTAAGGGTATACGATCATTTTAATAACCAGTCTTCATTTTCTAAAAGTGCAGCTAAAGTTGCTACGGATTATACGATAATCGATCAAAATAACTTAGCTAAGTATGAAAAATTAATCGATGTAGATAAATTAGCTGAAATTGATTTTAGCTGTTTTAGCAAAGCTTATACCAAAGAATCCTCTTATGATTTCTCATTAGATAAATTGTTGAAGCAGGTAGAACAACCGAATCAGAAAAAGTGCATATAGTGCTTAGTTATATAGCCGCTGATAAATAAGTCTGATAGTCATTAATACCAAAGAACCTAACTGATTTTTTTAGCGTGATTTTTTTGGCAATTAATAGCTCATCACAATATATTTTAACTATCTGCTTTTCACCATTAGAATCAGTGTTGTAGCAGTGGTTGTTATTGTTTCTGAGGTTGTCAAACTCAGACTTCATAATGAGCTTCATTTAGTTACCGCACTATAGGTTGCTAATATCTTTTTGAACCTGATAGCCTTCGTCAGTCACTATTTTTTCAAGCACTTGAACTCGTTCGTTTAATTTTTCAACTTGCAGCTTTAACTGTTCAGTTTGTTGATCTGATGTTTGATTGTGGTTTAAGGTTTTTGCCTTGAATTCCAAATGTCTTTTATACATTTCGTACATGATGCCAAAAACAACACAGACGATGACAACAACCATAGTAGTACCGCTCATTACTTTACTCCTGTTAAAGTTATATTAATTATTTTGCACTTGCTGTTTATTTTCATAGCGAAAGTATATTACATTTATAATGAACAAGGCGACTATAAATGGAATACTGGTCAGCACTACCCAGTTCCATCCGCCGTTAAAGAGTATCCAGCCAGCCATTAAAGAAGCAAAGGCTTGGAAGCCAAATAAAACAAAGTCATTAGTGGCTTGTACTTTATGTCGTTCGCAAGCTTTATAGCTTCGGGGTAATAGTGATGTACCTGTTAAAAATAAAAAGTTCCAACCAATGCCCAACAAAATTAAAGCCCACCAATAATGCATTACCTCTTGTCCAGAAAAAGCGATTAAAGCTACGGCAATATAAATAATGCTGCCAAGTATTAACAAACCTTTTAGTGCTATTTTTTTCACTAACCAAGGGGTTAATAATGAAGGAATGTACATAGCAGCAATATGGCTCTGTATCACCCATTTAGTTTCAACTAAACTATGACCTTGCATATGATGCATGCTAAGTGGGGTTGCTGTCATTAAATAACTCATTAAAGCAAAACCTATAGTTGCTGTGCTAATAGCGATAATAAAAATAGGTTGTTTTACTATTGTCGATAGTGGTCTTGCGTCACCCTCGCTCGATAATACTCTGATTTCGGGCTCTTCAAAAAACACCATAATAACTGCAGCTAAGCCAATGAAAAAGGCTAATAAAATAAATGATCCAGCATAACCATGGGGTGAATAGAGCCAGTCTTTAGCTACTACGGCAATTTCAGGCCCTAAGAAGGCCGCGAATACACCACTTAACATTAAAATAGCTAAAGTTTTAGGGATGTCATCTTCATTATTTGTACTTTCTATGGCGGCAAATCTAAGTTGTTGTATGAAAGCACCGCCTAGTCCAAATAAAAAACTTGCGAAAGTAAATAGCTCAAATGATGATAGTTGAATGGCTACAACAGCTAGTAGTGCTGCAACTAATAAGATAGTAAAACCTGCAAATACCGCAAACTTTCTACCCTTAGACTTTGCAATAATTGCCGCAGGTATAGAGCCCGCAGCCACGCCTAAAATCATCAAGCTAATAGGTAAGGTAGCTAGGGATGCGTTAGTGGCTAATTCACTGGCTAACAAACCGCCAATAAAAACAATAATAGGTGCCGAGCACATAACTAAAGGTTGTGCCATAAACAGCAGACTAATGTTTCGTGGCAAACTAAATTTTTTTGTTAGAAAAATTGTTGAAAGTACAATGAGTCCCATGATGATTAAAATAATGGTCATAATTATCCCGACGCCATTGCCAAAATAGCTTTAATATCAAGCTCTCCCTGATACTTAACTAACGCTACTTGTTGTTGCATTCTTGCTAATACTGCCATGCGATCCGATAACTCATTACCTTCAATATTTGCGTGACCTTTTACATGGCTGATCACTAACTGCTTTTTAATTTCTTGATAAAGAGTAAAGCACTCTTTGATCAAGTTTAAGTTTTTTATTTCTTCACCTTTACCGCGTGTCCAACCTTTTGCTTGCCATCCTTTTGCCCATTTTGTAATGCAATCTATTGAATATTTTGAATCAGATAGAATTTGAACTTGTTCAACTTTAGGTAAGTATTGTTTAGCAAGTTTGAATGCATACAATAAGCCATTCAACTCAGCAGTATTGTTGGTTCCGTTGGATTGATATAAACCATAATACAGTGAAGTGATTTTACCTTGGTGATAAAGCGCTAAGCCCGTACCTGATTTACCTGGGTTTGGCGAGCAAGCACCATCACAATATATTTGAATTTCAGCGGTGACTTTATGGGGAGTTTTGCTTTCGCTACTTTTTGGTGATTTTTTAGTGGCAGCAGTAGTAGAACTGCCGGTATTTGATAAAGAGCGCTTCATCAAAGCTTTGGTATAAGTTGATGCAAAAGCGGCTTCAGCCTCTGCTTTTGAAGGGAAGCCCATAAATTGGGCATCAGAGCGACCATGAGTATTGCATTGAACTTCGGCCCAAGTCGAAAATACGCCCGTTTTAGCGCCTTTCCAAACCACGTAGAATTTTTTACTCATATATATAATTTTCTTTATTTTTATTGGTAGTAATGATTACTATTATCAATAAAAAATTCTGTTTTAGCCAGAAAAAAAGAGCTATTACAGTAGCTCTTTTTTTGATTGAAACTTATTTTTTTAGATTTAAGCTATTTGAAGTAAGATCGAGGTAAAAAACGGAACATATAAGCATACTTGAGTATTTTTTAACAATGACCTTGCAATAAATAGCGACAAGCTGAATAAATTAGAAGAATCCTAATGGATTAACATCATAACTGACTAATAAGTTTTTGGTTTGTTGATAATGTTCTAACGCCATTTTATGAGTTTCACGGCCAACGCCTGATTTCTTATAACCGCCAAATGCAGCATGAGCAGGGTACATGTGATAGCAATTTGTCCATACTCGACCCGCTTGGATTTTTCGACCCATTCTATAAGCAAGATTTGTATCTCGTGTCCATACACCAGCACCTAAACCAAATTCAGAGTCATTAGCAATGGCAAGCGCTTCCGCTTCGTCTTTAAAGGTCGTTAATGATATTACCGGACCAAAAATTTCTTCTTGGAAGATACGCATATCATTAGTGCCTTTTAACAATGTAGGTTGGATATAATAGCCCTCGCTAATATCACCAGACACTTGCTCAACTCCGCCGCCCATTAATACTTCAGCGCCTTCTTTTTTGCCTATATCAATGTAGGATAAAATTTTGTCGTATTGTTCTTGAGATGCCTGTGCGCCGACCATAGTTTCAGTATCTAGCGGATCACCTCGTTTAATCGCTTTTGTGCGCTCTATCACCATTTCTATAAATTTAGGGTAGGCATTTTCTTGCACTAATAACCTTGAAGGACAAGTACAGACCTCTCCTTGGTTGAAATAAGCTAACACCGCACCTTCTATACATTTACTTAAATAGGCATCTTCGTGATCAATGACATCATTAAAGAAAATATTTGGTGATTTTCCCCCTAACTCGACAGTTGATGGAATAATATTTACAGCCGCACATTTGAGGATCTGCGAGCCGACAGGGGTTGAACCAGTAAAGGCAATTTTGGCAATACGTTTGCTGCTTGCTAATGCTTGACCCGCTTCCTTACCATAGCCATTAACAATATTTAGAACACCGACCGGTAACAAGTCTTCAATTAATTCCATCAATACTAAAATTGAGGCAGGCGTTTGTTCAGCAGGTTTTAAAATAACACAATTACCTGCGGCTAATGCTGGCGCTAATTTCCAAGCGGCCATTAGAATAGGAAAATTCCATGGAATGATTTGTCCCACCACGCCAAGTGGTTCATGAAAGTGATAAGACACTGTGTTGTCGTCTATTTCACCAATAGAGCCTTCTTGGGCACGTAAACAACCAGCGAAGTAACGGAAATGATCAACGGCTAATGGAATATCTGCGGCTAAAGTTTCACGTACGGCTTTACCATTATCCCATGTTTCAGCAATGGCGAGCATTTCAATATTTTGTTCAATTTTGTCGGCAATTTTTAATAACGTATTTGAGCGATCAGTGACTGACGTTGTACCCCAAGCATCTTTTGCCTTGTGCGCCGCATCAAGGGCTAGCTCTATATCAGCAGAATCTGAGCGGGGTATTTGGCAAAATACTTTGCCATTTACGGGGCTAATATTGTCGAAGTAGTTACCATTTGTAGGCTCAACCCATTGGCCACCAATAAAGTTTTGATAGCGAGGTTTAAAGCTCATAACCGAATTTTCTGTGCCTGGCGCTGCATAAATCATAATAATTCCTTCTCTTAAAAAATATTTTAGTTGTTTTATTTATCTACTAGATTTACTTTAGTTATTAAGGTGTAGTTTAACTATGCTAAAAATTCAAAAAACTTATCTGACAGTTCATATATCTAATTAAAAGTGATAAAAAATGCTTAGAAAAATGAATTGTCGAAAACATATTGAGAAAAATAATAACCTGTAGCTATGATTTCACAGCACATAGACAATAAAAGAAGCTCACCTAAGGTGCTTGTTGAAAACAAGGTTACTTTTACGGGGCCTGATTCTGAGCTTAGTATTTATGATACCTATGAGCAGGCAGAGCGGGTGCAGCTAAAATCTGATCAACTATTGTTTTGCGCTATGGTTACAGGTAAAAAAGTGATGCATAGCAATGACGATCATTTTAATAGTGAGTTTTTACCGCATGAATCCTTCGTTATGGCGCCAAATAGTGTGGTAGAAATTGATTTTCCAACAGCACAGTTAGTAAAACCAACAACTTGTTTGGCAATCGAAATTTCAACGGACAGGATTAATCAAGTCGCGGCAAGTTTGAATGAAAACTCCCCGATAGATCAAACCTTTGGACATTGGCACTACAATAGTCAATTAGTTCATACCCATCATAATAGCCAAACTCAGGGCTTGTTAAATAGAATAGTACAAATGTATGGCGAAAATCATCAAGACAGAAGTGCGATGATATCTTTAGCTGTTTCCGAATTAACTATTCGGTTATTACGCCACCAAACTCGCGACTTTATGTTGTCATTTTGTCAGGAACAACCTGATAATAATGGTTTAACTGCTGCTGTGACTTATATTGAAGAGAATTTAGCTGACAGCTTGGATATTGATAGCTTAGCGCGTATTGCCTGTATGGGAAGAACTAAGTTTTTTAATGAGTTTCGTATTAATTTTGGCTGTAGTCCTGTTGCGTTTCAACAGCAATTACGCTTAAAGAAAGCGGCATTATTGATAGCTCAGGGTCAACAAATCACTTTGACTTGTTTTGATTTAGGATTTAATAATGCCAGTCATTTTAGTCGATGCTTTAAGCAATTCTATGGCTTAACACCCCGGCAATATAAGTTAAGGCATTTAGTTAACTAAATTTTTAAGGATAATTCCGCTTGGTAGCGACGGTTTTTTTTCAGGCGAGATTCAATATAGCGTCCACGTTCCTGTTGACTTAAACGACGATCACTACCGTCTCGACGATCATCTTCTTCATTTGTTGTGTTAAAAGTGTCTCGCAATTCTTCAGATACTAGATCTGAATTTTGGTCACTATCCAACAACATTGTTTGTCGGTATTTGTTTTTTTGGTTTTTATCTTTAGCCAAATGCTTTGCTTGTGCGATATGAGTGGCATAGGATAATTCATTTATATACTTCATGGATTTACATAAATACACAAGTCAGTAATACCACATTAGGCATAACGTTATAAGCTTGGGTATATTTTTCCTTATTTTTTTTATAGTTGGTTAATTAATCGGCACAGAGTTCGAAAAGTTTAATTTTTATACAAAATAGTTGGTTTTAGTTTGTTAATACCCTTTTTACCCAAGATAAAGCTTGCTAAAATTCACCTCTCAATTTTGTTAACCCCCTAGGACTTTTCATGGCAATTAACTGGTTTCCCGGTCATATGCACAAAGCACAAAAAGAAATAAAAGAAATTTTGCCACAAATTGATGTGGTAATAGAAGTGTGTGACGCCCGTTTACCATTTAGTAGTGAGAACCCGATGATCACCGAAATAAGAGGTGACAAACCGCTTATTAAAATTTTGAATAAAAGTGATTTAGCTGATGCGAGTAAAACGAAAGTGTGGCTCGATTATTTAGAGTCACAGCACAACGTAAAAGCCATCGCCTTAACCACAGAAAATTCAGCAACGGCGAAAACACTTCCTGCTTTGATTAAAAAACTAGTGCCCAATAAAGATGAAGAGGGTAAACAAATTAATGCCATGATCATGGGGATCCCCAATGTAGGGAAGTCAACATTGATAAATACCTTAGTGGGGAAAGCTAAAGCTAAAGTAGGTAACGAGCCTGCGGTAACTAAAGGTCAGCAGAGAATTCGTCTAGAAGAGGGGGTGTACCTTTTTGATACGCCGGGCATGTTATGGCCAAAAATAGCTAATCAAAATAGTGGTTATCGCTTAGCTGTTTCGGGAGCCGTAAAAGATACCGCATTTGACCATGATGACATTGCTTATTTTGCTGCTGAATACTTACTTAAAAATTATCCAGAGCGAGTCGTTGAACGTTACAAACTAGACGAAATACCTGCACATGAAGAAGACTTAATTGAAGCGATAGGCCGAAAACGTAGTTGTGTCCGAAGTGGTGGCCGCATTGATATGCATAAAGCTTCGGTAATATTAATTAATGAGATCAGAGATAAAACTTTAGGCGCTATCACTTTTGAAATGCCTGATATCATTGATGAAGAGAATGCTTATTTCGTCGAAGAAGAAGCGAAGAAAGTCGCCGCTCGTGAAGCTAAGAAGTTAGCGCGTGGCCGTGGCAGAAAGAATAAAAGATAATAGGGAAGTCTCATGTCTGACAAAATAACTATATCAGCGCAATTTAGTTTGCACCCACAACTAGCCAATGACTGTTTTGAGTTAGCTGAATTACCTTTGTGCAAATTATTACTATGCAACGACACGGCTTATCCGTGGTTTATTCTCGTGCCTAAAGTAAATGATATTGCCGAGATATACCAATTAGACTGGCAACAACAGCAACAATTACAAAATGAATCAAGCTTGTTAAGTGAATTGCTTATGCAAATATTCGAGGGTGATAAAATGAATGTAGCGGCTCTGGGTAATGTGGTCGAACAATTACATGTGCACCATGTTGTGCGCTATAAAAGTGATGTTTGTTGGCCTAAGCCTATTTGGGGGCAACAACCGTTAACCCCATACTCTGATGATGAATTAGTGAATTTAAAAGAAAAATTATTGCCGAAACTCTCAACTATTTTAACCTCTCTATAAATTCACTTTATTATCATTATCGCTAATGTTTAGGCGGCACTAGCGGTATTTTTTACTTCATGTATTGATATTTTTGCAAGCGCTTGACGTAAATCGGCAATAATATCATCAACATTTTCCAAACCTACCGATATCCTGATTAGTGAATCAGTAATGCCTGCTTCTGCTCGCTCTTCTGGCTCATAAGGAGAATGTGTCATTGATGCAGGATGCTGAATTAATGACTCAGCATCGCCTAAGCTCACAGCAATAGAAAATAATTGCATATTATTAATAAAATCAGCGCCGCCTGCTAAATCAGTGTTTAATTCAAATGCGATCACACCACCAGCAGCTTTCATTTGTTTACCGATAAACTTGTTACCAGGATGAGATTTTAAACCGGGATAATAAACTTGGCCAACGGCCTGGTGTTGCTCTAAAAATTCAGCAACGCTTTGTGCATTATTACAATGGCGTTCCATTCTAATTGGCAGTGTTTTTATACCGCGCATAATTAACCAAGCATCGTGTGGACTCATGGTTGCGCCAATATCTTTTAAGGTAGTTAGCTTAATGTCAGTTATCATTTCATTAGTGCCGCAAACGATGCCAGCAACAACATCACCATGACCATTTAAGTATTTAGTCGCACTATGAATGACAATGTCAGCGCCAAATTTTGCAGGTTGTTGTAAAACAGGCGTCAAGAAAGTGTTATCAACAATAGACAGTAATTGATGCTTTTTAGCTATCGCACAAATTTTTTCTAGATCAAGTACAACTAAGTTCGGATTGATTGGTGTTTCTAAAAAAACCAGCTTGGTGTTTTCTTGAACGGCAGCGTTAATATTCTCAGGCTCTGTCATATCAACAAAAGTTACGTCGATGCCAAATTTTTTCAGCATATGATTCATTAAAGCAAATGAACAACCATAAACAGCCTTAGAAGATATCATGTGATCGCCAGCTTGCAAATTAGTTAATAAAGCGGCTGAAACAGCAGCCATACCAGTAGCGGTTGCCGCAGCATCTTCCATGCCTTCCATTGCCGCAACCCGCATTTCTAGTTGGCGAGTGGTTGGATTACCTAAACGTGTATAAATAAAGCCTTCACTTTCACCCGAAAAACGCTCAGCACCCTGTTGAGCACTGTCGAAAATGAATGTTGATGTTTGATAAAGTGGTGTTGCTAACGAGCCAAACTGCTCATCGTTAATACGTCCTGCATGAATGGCTTGTGTTTCTATCGACTGGCTATTGAAGTGGCTTTTGTTATTTTTGGTCATACTTCTCTCAAGTGACTTAATGAATTTACATGAACTTAATATTCTTTATAGCAATTTAGTTGCCATTGTTTTATTTTCCTTTTATATCAATAATTTAGGCTGTTGTTGGTACGTCGCTATAATTGTTTGTAATTTTTTTATTACAAATAAAGGGAGAGACTGTGCTGATTTCAAACTTTATCAGCCATGAAAAGCTTATTTGTCGTGTTATAAGGCTACTTTATGTTAATGTAATAGTATTATTACGTGTACTATATTTATTACACTTGTAGAGAGGGAAATGTGCGAGTTAAAATTCAGTCAACAGATAGAATCGGTATTAGTCAGGAAATACTGGCAGCTTTTGCTCTGCAAGCATGGAATTTAAAAGCGGTAGAAGTGAGTACTGAGTTTACTTTTGTGCACATTGAGCATTCACCTTTGTCTCTAGATGATATCAATCATTGCCTAGTAAAAGTAAAGGGAGTCATCAGTATTAAAGAAGTTGCTTTATTACCAATTGAGCAGCGAGAAAATCATTTACAGACGTTATTAGACAGAATGCCCGACCCTATTATTGATATTGACAATAAGGGCATTATTTTAGCGGTAAATTCTGCTACACATAAGCTAACCCGAAAAGATAGCAAGGCAAAAGCCATCATTGGCTTGTCGATAGAGCATTTTATTGAACAAAAATATCAAAATCTATTAACAGATAAAGCAAACACGCTTTCTTTAGCTTTTAATGGCAAAACCTATTTAGCCGAAATAACCCCTGTGGTTAGTACGTATGCAAGTGGACTGGATCAAATTACCGGTGCAATGATCACTTTGAGATCGATGACGGCAATTGGCAGGCAGCTTGCTTTAATGCAAACACATCATGAACAAAGTTTTGATAATATTATAGGCAAGTCAGCAAGTGTTTTGTTGATAAAAGAGCAAAGTGAACGTTTTGCAAAATTAGATTTACCTGTTCTAATTGGTGGCGAAACCGGTACAGGTAAAGAATTAATTGCTCGGGCACTACATCAAAGCAGTAACCGGTCTAAAGCCCCTTTTTTAGCTATTAACTGTGCCGCTTTACCTGAACAATTGTTAGAGAGTGAGCTTTTTGGCTACAGTGCGGGCGCTTTTACGGGGGCTAAAAAGTCAGGTAAACCCGGGCTAATAGAATTAGCAGAGGGGGGAAGTATTTTTCTTGATGAAATTGCAGAAATGACCACCTATTTACAAGCTAAGTTATTGCGATTTTTACAAGACTTTTCCTATCGCCGTGTTGGAGGTACCAAAGAATTACACGCGAATGTTAGAATTATCAGTGCTAGTCATCAAAACTTGGCCAAATTAATATCTCAGAAGCTGTTCAGAGAAGATCTTTATTATCGCTTAAACGTACTTAGTTTAGATTTATCACCGCTAAGAGAGCGAACGGACGATATTCTTTTATTGGCAACACACTTTATTAAGAATGCAGCAAAGCAAGTAATGCAAGCTGAGCAGGGAGGGGAGACACCTAAATTAAGTGAGCAAGCTTTACGATTACTGCAAGCTTATCACTGGCCGGGAAATATCAGGCAGTTACAAAATATTTTATTTTCAGTAGTTGCCCTTAATACTACGCCAGTTATTGAGGCTAAAGCTGTTGAGCAAGCGTTAACCAAATTCTCTCATCATCCACGGGATGAAACTTCTATTGATGTAAACGCGCCACAGGCGGTTATCGATTGGTCAAGCGCTCAAGAAGAATTCGAAGAAAAGTTACTGTCTCAGCTTTATCCTTTATTTCCAACAACGCGTAAATTGGCTGAGCGCTTGCAAGTCTCTCATAACAAAGTTGCCATGAAATTACGCAAGTATGGTATTAAGCTACCATAATGATTGCTTATGTTTTAAATCTATTTTGGGTAAACATTTTGTTACTGTTGCTTTTAACGCTAATTTATTAGGTGTGATATAAAAGTTTTGGACATTGATAAAACAAAGATAAAGGAAGGTAAATGAAAGCAATAAAATTAGTATTGTTAAGCGCTGTATTAACGCTTAGTGCCACAACAAGCTCAGCTGAAAATAAATATAACTTTGAGAAAGGGCAAAGAGCCCAGCAAGATATTTTGCGAGATGCCAAAAGTAAAGGCCCTGAAATAGTTAACCTTGTTGGCGTTAAAGCAAACATGAAAATTTTAGATGTTTTTGGTGGTGGTGGTTATTATTCAGAAATTATAAGTGAGGCGGTAGGTCAGGGCGGTAAAGTTTACTTGCACAATAACCAGGCTTATATGCCTTATGTTGAAAAAGAGTTAACCGCTCGCCTTAGCGGTGAACGTTTGGAAAATGTGATTCGTTGGGACAAAGAAGCTGACAATTTATCACTTCAAAAACAAAGCTTTGACGCTATATTTTTTGTGTTAGGTTATCACGACATGTATCACACCGCTGAGGGGTGGAGTATTAACAAGGATAATTTTCTTAAACAACTTGATGAGTCGTTAAAAGTTGGCGGTAAACTATTAATTGTTGACCACAGTGCCATTGCGGGCTCAGGTACTAAACACTCGCAAAAATTACATCGTATTGATGTAGATTATGTAAAAAAAGAACTTGCAAGCAAAGGCTTTAAACTCGTTAAAGAAAGCAATATTTTAGCGAACCCAAATGATGATCGTATGGGTTCACCTTTTAGCAAAGAAATGCGCCGTAAAACAGAGCGTTTTGTCTTGTTATTTGAGAAAAAATAATCTTTAGTACTTATTAAAGATACTTTATTAACAAGAGGGCGGAGCATTCTTGCTCTGTCCTTTATCATTCTTATTTAATTGCATACTCAACTGCTTTTTGAGCATGAATAGAGGTTGTATCTAAAAGCATTACTTTAGTATCGGCTTGAGTGACTAGCATGCCTATTTCAGTACAGCCAAGAATTACCGCTTCAGCTCCTTGGCTAGCTAAAGACTCTATAATTCTTATATATTCAAGTTTTGATTCGCTCAAAACCTTCCCCAAGCAAAGCTCTTGATAGATAACATTGTGAACAATTGCTCTATCGGCTTTATCAGGAACTAGAACGGTTAAACCATAGCTTTCGCTTAATCGCCCTTTATAAAAATCTTGCTCCATAGTAAAAGCTGTGCCTAATAAACCCACGGTTTTTACGCCTTTTTTCACAAGAACTTCTGCTGTGGCATCTGCTATATGGAGTATAGGGATATCAATAGCCGCTTCAATTTGAGGCGCTACTTTATGCATCGTATTGGTACAAATAAGTAAAAAATCAGCTCCGGCTGCCTGCACATTTTTAGCTGCATCGATAAGTATTTCTGCTGTACCGTTCCAATCGCCGTTATGCTGTAACTTTTCAATTGGATCGAAATCAACACTATATATAGCAATTTTCGCTGAGTGTAAACCTCCCAGAGAACTCTTGATGCCATAATTAATAGCTTGATAATAACCAACAGTACTTTGCCAACTCATGCCACCTAAAAGACCAATCGTCTTCATCTCATCACTCCTATTATTTTTTAAATTTTTTAAATGCAAAAATCACGGCGAAATAGAATAAATATTGACCAAGCAAGAATATTCCCAATTTAGGCCAAAATGGTGTTTCTTCACTAAAAGGCATTATAGCTAACATTGCCGGCCCAGCTAAAACCTCATAGAAAGGTATGCTTACAGGATGCAAATTATAGTTAAACACAAAGGCAAATAAAGCTAAAAACAAACCTGTTAATGCCCATAGTAATGAAAATTTCAAATCTGACATTAAAGTTCCTATTAATGACATGCTAAATTAAAAAGCCCTAATATTATTGATATTAGGGCTTTATTATATTTTTAAACTAAAAATTTAATTTGACAGCTTTTTAGAAACCACATTGCTTACCTTGGTTTTTATCTTTTAACCATGTATGCAACGGAGCAAAGTAATCTAAAATAGCGGTAGCGTCCATTTGCTCATTACCTGTTAGTACTTTGTAAGCTTGTTGCCAAGGTTGGCTAGAGCCCATTTCTAACATAGTATTAAGCGCTTTACCGGCATCTTTGTTGTTGTAAATAGAACAACGGTGAATAGGGTCAGTATTACCTGAAATTTCACATAAAGCGCGATGGAATTCAAATTGCTGAATGTGTGCTAAGAAATAACGGCTATACGGAACGCCACCAGGTACGTGGTACTTTGCACCGGGATCAAATGCGTCAGCATCGCGATCAATTGGTGCGGCAACACCTTGGTATTTCTCACGTAATTCCCACCAAGCGGTGTTGTAGTTTTCATGAGTTACTTCGCCTGAGTAAACTTTCCAACGCCATTGATCAACTAATAAACCAAATGGAATAAAGGCTACCTTATCTAATGCCATTTTCATTAATAAACCAATGTCTTTTGATTCATCAGGAATCGTGTCAATTAAGCCAATCTCTTTTAAGTATTTTGGCGTAACAGAAAGGGCGATAGTGTCACCAATGGCTTCATGAAAACCATCGTTAGCACTATTTTGAAAGTAAACTGGTTGCTCTTTATAAGCACGTTGGTAGAAGTTATGCCCTAACTCGTGATGAATAACTGAGAATTCCTCGCCCGTTTTTTGAATACACATTTTAATGCGTATATCATCTTTATCATCTAAATCCCATGCCGATGCGTGACAAACCACGTCTCTATCTGCAGGTTTCGTAAATAATGAGCGTGTCCAAAATGTTTCGGGTAAGGCATCAAAACCAAGAGAAGTGAAAAACTTCTCAGCGCCTTTAACCATTTTTATTTCATCATAATCATGAGCAGCCAACTGCTTAGTAACATCATAACCAGGATCAGCATTATCTGGTGCAACAACATCATAGATATTGCCCCAAGATTGTGCCCACATATTACCTAAAAGATGTGCCGGAATTGGTTTGTCTTGTGGTACTTTATCTTCACCGTATTTTTTACCAAGCTCACTACGAACATAACAATGCAAATCGTCATATAAAGGTTTTACTTGTCCCCACAATCGGTCTAATTCTTTAGCAAAGTCATCAGCAGGCATGTCGTAGTTTGAACGCCACATAGCGCCTAAATCTTTATAACCTAAACCATTAGCGCCTTCATTTGCTAACTCAGCTTGGCGAATATATAAAGGCTTCATCGATGGGCTAATTTCGCGCCAACCTGACCACATCTCTAATAGCTCGTCGTAATCACGAGAAGTGGCCATCGTTGAGGTCATATCACCAAGACTTAGTTTTTTACCTTCTTTGGTGGTGTAACTACCTTTACTATATATACTGCCTAATTCAGCACCAATTTGGGCCAATTCAGCAGATTTAGCTGGATCTTGTGGTGCTGGCAATACTAAAGATTGCTTCAATATGTTTAATTGTCGACGCTGAGTAGAATTTACGTCTACCTTGTCAAATTTAGCTGCGTGCATTGCAAATCGAACACCCGCTTCAGTAAATTTTTGACTGGCCTCTGCATATAACGAAGCGGTATCTTCGGTAATGAAGTTATTATAAATCCACTCAGCGCGATTACTATCTAAGCTAAGTTGTACTTTTTCTGTGGCAACTTCATCTAGAAATATTTGTGCATTTTTGCTTGTTAACGTTTTTGGTGCAATTTGTTTAGCTTGGGTTGCTTCATCTGAATTTTTTTTATCTTGAGTGCAGCCAACTAATGCAGTAGCAACAACTATAGCTATAGCTGTGAACTTAAATGTTTTTGTTATATTTTTCATTATAAATTAAGTGTGCTTTATTATTTATTAGGTGAATTCAGTATATTGAAAGCTGACTGTAATGCAAAGGATCTGATAAATGAAAATGAAAGACAAAAAAAAGGCTCATTCAGTGAAGAGTGAGCCAAAACTACAACATAAAAACATATAAACAACGGAGTAAAAATCACTATGCAGGCTTGATTGCTAGGAGCTATTAAGCTTTGAAAGTGAAGATATCTTATCTCGCCTAAGTGTTTTTTACTGTATAGAATGCGTAACAGTTTGTAATTTACTTTGGCGTATTCAAGAGAATGGAGTGCTTTGATTTAGGAAAGTAATACAAAAAAAAGACTCAGAGCAGATTGACAGATCAGGCCACTGAGTCAGGAAGTAAAAATGTATATTCATAAGTTTGAAAGCTACTATTGATAATAGTTTATTTTTTCTACAATAAATTAATTCAATTGGTATTAACTATTTATAGCACTTGACCTTATAGCAACAAATGGGCTATTTTAAACGCCTGTTTGAATTTACACTTTGTAAGCGTTATTGGTAATAGAAAGTATGAGTACAAAAAACAAAATTTTAGATGCCGCAGAAGTTCTTTTTGCTGATAAAGGCTTTAATGGTACATCGTTAAGAGAAATAACTAGTCAAGCAGAAGTGAACTTAGCTGCGGTAAATTATCATTTTGGCTCTAAAAAAGAGCTCATTAAAGCGGTGATGTCACGATATATGAATGAGCTTGGACCTCGTTTAGAGTCAGCTTTAGGGGCGCTTTGTAGTGAAGAAATTAAGCCAAACCTAGTTGATGTTTTTTCTGCTTTTATTGATCCTTTACTTCATTTAAATAATTTTAAAGAAAATGGAACAAGTATTTTTTTACAGTTATTAGGTCGAGGTTATACTGATAGCCAAGGCTTTTTACGTTGGTTTTTAACCACTCAATATCCAGAGGTTATTGCTAACTTCACTGACGCTGTTCATAAAGCTTATCCTGAATTAAGCGCAGAAGAAATGTTTTGGCGGTTGCATTTTACTATGGGGACAATCGTTTTTACTATGTCATCAAGTGAAGCGTTAATAGATATTGCTTTGAGTGACTTCGACCGTAAAGTCGATATAGCAGGAGTGATTAAACAAGTAATCCCTTATGTTGCAGCAGGTGTTGCTGCGCCTATCATTAGATAAACGCGGCCCTATTGACTAAGAAGCTTTAAAGGTTGTTAATTTAAAGTTTTTTAGCGTGTATTAATCTGCTTGCTATAATTACAACAAATGCTGCCGTATAAAGTCCATAAACTACAACCATCCACTGTGGCATGCTATAACCTAAAAAGTCCCAGTTTATATCGCCACAATCGCCTGTTGCTTCAAATAAGAATGGGATCCATTCATGCAGTGGCGCCCATGTTGGGAAGTTAGGGAAAAAATCACAACTAAAAAACAAAGAGCCTGAGTTTTCTTGTATTTCAACGTGCTCTAAAGCAATAAAAAAGCCCCATATAGCCCCCGTAGCCCATAACCCATGAGCTAACATTCGTGCTATTAAATGTCGATACCCAAGACAGCCAGTTAAGCCAGCTAAAAAAATAGCAGCAATGGCCACGCGTTGATAGACACACATAATGCAGGGCGCTAGGTCCATTGCATATTGAAAGAATAATGCAGATAACTCTATAGCCAAGGCTGATAATGCTAACAATACCCACGGCTTCGAGTTAGTCGTTAAATCACTTAAAATTTTCATTTTTTTCCTAATAATTACATTTATTAAGCACATATAAAAAAAGCTTCTAAAGAGCATTTAGAAGCTTTTTATAATAACAAATTAATTATAAATTATGTTACCTGAAATTGTTACAATTTCTAGCCGTTTATTAAAAGGTGGACATAAATACTGGCAGCATAACCTAAAGCGATTACCGGCATCCATTTCAAGTGACTAAAGAAAGTATAATAACCACGAGCTTGCCCCATTAAAGCAACACCTGCAGCTGAACCGATAGATAATAAACTACCACCAACACCAGCCGTTAATGTTACTAACAACCATTGCGTGTGAGACATATCTGGATTCATGGTTAACACAGCAAACATGACCGGGATGTTATCAACAATAGCTGAAAGAATACCCACTAAAATATTTGCGTTTGTAGCACCTAACTCGCCATACATAAACTCAGAAGTCATACCTAAATAACCGATAAATCCTAAACCACCTACCGCTAAAATAACACCATAGAAGAAGAATAAAGTATCCCACTCGGCTTTAGCTATTTTATCAAAAATATCAAACCCTTCATCTTCTATTGCATGGGCATTTGGCATATCAGATTTGTCAATTTCACCTTGACCTGATTTGCGAATGTAGTAACCAAAGAACTTAAGATAAGCTAAACCTAACATCATGCCAAATACAGGTGGTAAGTGTAAGAAGTTATGGAAAGATACCGCTGTAATAATAGTTAAAATAAATAACACTACAATGACTAGACCGCCATGTTTAATTGGGGTCATTTCACTTGACTGCGCTGTTGGATTTCCTTTTGGAATAGCAAACTGCATGATGGCTGCAGGTATAACAAAGTTAACGACAGATGGGATAAATAGAACAAAAAACTCTTGGAATTGAATAATTCCTTTTTGCCAAACCATTAACGTTGTAATATCACCAAATGGGCTAAATGCACCGCCAGCGTTTGCGCCTACAACAATATTAATACAACTTATAGCGATAAATTTTGGCTCATCTTTACCTACCGCTAACACAACCGCACACATAATTAATGCCGTGGTTAAGTTATCTGCAATAGGTGAAATAAAGAACGCTAGAATACCTGTTAACCAAAACAGTGCTTTATAACTAAAACCTTTCATGACTAACCAGTCACGTAACGCATCAAATACATCACGCTCTAACATGGCATTTATATATGTCATGGCTACAAGTAAGAAGAAGAACAGCTCAGTGTATTCTAAGAAGTTATGACGAATAGCGACTTCTGCGGCATGTGGCATGCCATGTGCGCCATAATACCAAGCAATAAGTATCCAAATTAATCCTGCTGCGAGTAATACAGGTTTAGATTTTCTTAAGTGCAACTGCTCTTCTAAAATAACCAGTGTATAGGCTAAGACAAAAATAACAATGGCAGCATAACCAACCCAATGGCTAGTTAAATCGATAGTTTGATGCGCAGCATCTGATGCAAACGCAATACTGGGTACCAGCATTGCCAGTAAAATGAATAAAAGTTGTTTCATGTCCATTCCAAGTTGTGATTGAAGAGGTTATATTTTTGATTTCACAAGATTTTAGCAAACCCTAGAAAAAATGATATAGCTAAATTCCAAGAAAGGTTATTAATTTTATTAACCTTTCTGATATTAGTTATGGATTTCCGTTATAGCAAGCAGGGAATGTTTATGTCTATGCTTTCAGTATTTGCTATTTAATCCCATCTTGTTTGTTGCACCATTGTTGTGCGTTAAATATTGTTGCTCACCAATACAGTGCAATTCAAAGCGCTATTTTGTACGTATTCTTTTTATCTATTTGTTAAATATAATAAATTATCAGTGGCTTGTTTTGTGCATTAGAGTGCAAGGACAAATATAATGAATTTTTGATATGAATTGGTTGCACTAATTTGTATCAAATGAACGATAAAACAATATTGGAACTCAAGATGTTAAGAACACTTTCGCTTACGCTATCTTTTATACTTTTATCAATGCCTACATTTGCTTTTGCAGATAATGGAGAACTTAATGGTGCTAATACGGCATGGATTTTAACTTCTACCGCATTGGTACTGTTAATGACTTTACCGGGATTAGCCCTTTTTTACGGCGGGTTGGTTCGTAAAAAAAATGTGCTTTCTATTTTAATGCAGTGTTTTTCCATCGGCTCTATTGTTTCTATTTTGTGGCTTGTGGTTGGCTATAGTCTTGCTTTTAGTGAGGGTAATGCCTTTATTGGTGACTTTTCTAAAGTGATGATGCATGGCATAGGTAAAGATGTATTATCAGGAGATATTCCTGAAAGTTTATTTATGTTATTTCAAATGACCTTCGCGATTATTACTCCTGCACTCATTATTGGTGGCTTTGCTGAGCGAATGAAGTTCTCTGCAGTATTGTTATTTAGTGGTTTATGGTTACTTGTAGTTTATGCGCCAGTTACTCATTGGGTATGGGGCGGTGGTTGGTTAAGTCAAATGGGGGTTTATGATTTTGCCGGTGGTATTGTTGTTCATATTACCGCAGGTACAGCAGCACTTGTTGCTGCAATGGTCGTGGGACCAAGACGTGGTTTTCCAAGAACGCCTATGCTGCCACATAATTTAACTATGTCGGTTACTGGTGCAGGCATGTTATGGGTTGGTTGGTTTGGCTTTAACGGTGGCAGTGCATTAGCCGCTAATGGCGATGCCTCTATGGCTATGCTCGTTACTCATATTTCAGCAGCTGCAGGTACGTTAACTTGGGCTGCAATTGAATGGAGAAAATTTGGTAAAGCCAGTGTCTTAGGTGCAGTTACTGGTATGGTAGCAGGTTTAGGCACAATAACGCCGGCTTCTGGTTTTGTTGGTCCAGGTGGGGCATTAATTATTGGTATTAGTGCCGGCTTTGTTTGTTTTTACGCGACTGTATATATAAAACAAAAATTAAAAATTGATGATTCATTAGATGTATTCCCAGTGCATGGTGTAGGTGGTATTTTAGGAACCTTATTAGCCGGCGTATTCTCGGCAACTACCCTAGGTGTATTTAGCGGTTTTGGTTTTGCCGAGGGTATTGCAACCATGTCAGAGCAAGTCAGTGTTCAGCTTATTGGTATCGTTTCAACTTTTGCTTATACCGCTGTTATGACTTATATAATATTAAAACTTGTCTCTTTGATGACTAAAGGACTTCGTGTTGATGAAGAGCAAGAAGTTAATGGTCTTGATCAAGTTGAGCATGAAGAGTCAGGTTATAATTTATAAAACTTCTTTATTCACTCCTTTAATTTTTATTAAAAGCGCCTAAGGGCGCTTTTTTTATGTCAAAAATTAATACTAAAAATAGCGGATATTCAGTCATTTTATAGAACAGCAAATGACAGCGTTGTCAATTGTCTTTTTCAGTGCTATGGTTGCTTAATAAATAAAGCTGCTATAGCTTATAAACATTCATTACTGGTTGTTAGTAGAAAAATGATTATTATAGCCCTACGATTTAACAACCTTATTTATACTTAAGACTAAAGGCGTATATAAATATTCACGTAGAAAAATTAGTATTACCTTAATCTTACTTTGTTTAAATAAAGCCAAAAATAAAATTATTACATTGGGTATGAACACCCCTGAAGGAAACTCTCATGAATGAATTGAAACTTTGTTATCCAGTATCAGATAAAGCCAAGGCGCATACTCATATTGATGCTGCTACTTATGATGCTATGTATAAGCAATCAATTGAACAGCCGGATGTATTTTGGGGTGAACAAGCGAAAGAGTTTATTGATTGGTACCAACCTTGGGATAGTGTTAGTAAAGTAGACTTAAAAAATTCTGAAATAAATTGGTTTTCAGGCGCCAAATTAAACGTTAGTTACAATTGTATTGACCGTCATTTAGCCACTAAAGCAAATGACACCGCTATTATTTTTGAAGGTGATGATCCGCTCGATGATTTAAAAGTTACTTATCAAGAGTTGCATGATCATGTTTGTCGTTTTGCCAACTTACTAAAAGAGCGTGGCGTTAAAAAAGGCGATCGTGTTTGTATTTATATGCCGATGATCCCTGAGGTAGGTTACGCTATGTTAGCCTGTGCTCGCATTGGTGCAATTCACTCGGTGGTGTTTGGTGGTTTTTCTACAGAGTCAATTAAAGCGCGTGTTCTTGATGCTGATTGTCAGGTAATAATCACCGCTGATGAATCGGTACGTGGCGGCAAACGAATCCCACTAAAAGCAAATGTTGATGCTGCTGTTGCAGATTGTCCGAATGTCCATTCTGTTATTGTTGTTGCTCGTACTGGTGGTGATGTTGCTTGGAATGAGAAAGTAGATATTAATTATGCTGATGCCGTAGCAAATTTACCTAGCGTTTGTGAGCCAGAAATCATGGATGCTGAAGATCCATTATTTATTTTATATACTTCGGGTTCAACTGGAACACCAAAAGGTGTGGTTCATACGTGTGGTGGTTATATTTTATATGCGGCAATGACGCATAAATACGTGTTCGATTATAAAGAAGGCGAAATTTACTGGTGTACTGCTGATGCTGGTTGGATCACGGGTCACTCTTATATTTTCTA
The DNA here is from genome assembly GCA_029938115.1 of Colwellia sp. Taxonomy (GTDB): domain Bacteria; phylum Pseudomonadota; class Gammaproteobacteria; order Enterobacterales; family Alteromonadaceae; genus Colwellia. The sequence continues at coordinate 59,335 of JAPYOP010000005.1, forward strand.
TGGGCCGTTAGCTAATGGCGCAACAACTTTAGTATTTGAAGGTGTGCCAACTTATCCTGATGCGGGACGTTTCTGGCAAGTATGCGAAAAACATAAAGTTAATGTGTTCTACACAGCTCCAACAGCCATTCGCGCTTTAATGAGTATTGGTGATGAGCTTGTTAATAAAGCTGATCTTTCGTCAATTCGTTTATTAGGCACAGTAGGCGAGCCAATTAATCCAGAAGCATGGCATTGGTATTATGAAGTTGTTGGCAAGAGTAACTGTCCCGTTGTTGATACATGGTGGCAAACGGAAACAGGTGGCATCATGATCACTTCATTACCGGGCGCAGTTGATATGAAACCGGGCTGTGCTGGCAAACCTTTCTTTGGTGTACAACCGGCATTATTTGATAAAGATGGTAATAATTTAGAAGGTGAAAACCAAGGTTTACTCGTTATGACTGCTAGTTGGCCTGGGCAACTTCGTACCGTTTATGGCGATCATAACCGTTTTTATCAAACTTATTTAGGTCAGTACCCGGGCAACTACTTTACCGGTGATGGTGCTAAACGTGACGAAGATGGTTTTTACTGGATCACTGGCCGTGTTGATGACGTATTAAATGTTTCTGGTCATCGTCTTGGTACCGCTGAAATTGAAAGTGCTTTAGTACTTCATCCTGCCGTTGCAGAAGCTGCAGTGGTTGGTTATCCGCATGAAATTAAAGGTCAAGGCGTATACTGTTATGTAACCTTGATGGCTAATGCAGAAGAGTCTGATGAGCTTAATAAAGAGTTGAAAGAGTTTGTTGCTAAAGAGTTAGGGCGTTTTGCTAAGCCTGACTATTTACAGTGGGCTCCAGGTTTACCAAAAACTCGTTCAGGTAAAATTATGCGTCGTATTTTACGTAAAATTGCTGAAAATGATGTAGACAGTTTGGGTGATACCTCCACATTAGCTGATCCGAGTGTAGTTGAAGATTTAATAGCCAAGCGCATTGTTCATGGTAGTTAATCATTAAAAACTAACAAGTATATTATTGAATTTAAAAGCGCCGAAAGGCGCTTTTTTGCTTTTATTTATTGGTAATTGTGAGAAACTTTGTATAGGAGCTTTGTTACATCTAATTCATAAAAGGAAATAAGTTTGAGCTTGATACGTAGTTTTCAAATGATGGCTAAATACAATGAACGCATCAATGAACAGTTGATTTCTTGCTGTAAGTCACTATCTACCGACGACTTGACTAAGCAAACACATTCATTTTTTCCAAGTGTTATCTCTTATTGGAATCATATTTTATTTGGCGATTTAATCTTATTAGGCCGTTTAGCTGCAAAGAATATATCTTCACTTACTTTAACTGATTTCACCGATTTGCCCACCGCTAAATCACCACTCGATATTTACCACGAAGACCTCGATCAAATCACTGCAATAAGGAAGCAAGTAGATATCTTGATTAGTCAATTCTGTTGTGATTTAACCGATGCGCAATGCGATCAATTTATCACTTATCAAACGACTGAAGATGAAATGATCACTAAAAAAGTTGCTGATGTTGTCCAACATATGTTTAATCACCAAACGCATCATAGAGGACAATTAACCTGCATATTGAGTCAGTTAGATGTTGATTATGGTTGTATGGATTTACCTGTTATCGTGGCAGAAGGTAGCTGCTAGTCATTATTAAAGGAGTATTATGAATAAGGTCGTTATTGTCACAGGAGGAGGTCGAGGTATTGGCGCGGCAACTTCGCTATTGCTTGGGGAAAAAGGTTACGCTGTTTGTGTTAATTACCGCAACCGTAAAGACGATGCCGAACAAGTTGTAGCGAAAATACAATCTAACGGCGGACAAGCATTTGCTTTTGCCGCAGATGTTTCTATTGAAACTGAAGTGATAGAGTTATTTGCAGCGACAGAGCAAAAGTTTGGCCCCATTACCCATTTAGTAAATAATGCCGGTATTTTATTTCACCAGTCGCGTTTAGCCGACATCAGTTTAGAGCGCTTTAATAAAGTTATAACCACTAATATCAGTAGTTGTTTTTTATGTTGTCGAGAAGCGATTAAACGTATGAAAAATGGCGACGCTATTGTTAATGTTTCATCGGGTGCAGCAAGAACGGGCTCTCCTAATGAGTACATTGATTATGCTGCATCTAAAGGAGCTATTGATACGCTAACGAAAGGCCTTTCACTTGAAGTCGCTAAGCAAGGTATTCGCGTTAACTGTGTTCGACCGGGTTTGATTTATACTGAAATGCATGCCGATGGTGGTGAGCCAAACCGAGTAGACAGGTTAAGTGGTAATGTTCCATTGCAGCGTGGCGGTACAGCGTTAGAAGTTGCTAACTCAATTGCTTGGTTATTATCAGATGAAGCTTCGTTTGTAACAGGAACCTTTATTGATGTTACTGGCGGTAATTAGTTAGTGGCTAAAACTCAAAAACTAACAAAACCTTAATTATTTACCACATTTGTTTTTTGTAAAACGGAAGAGAAAATAATGCCTGAAGCATTTAAAAATTTATATAACCAAGCATTTTATGAAGTTCTAGCTCAGCACCTTAAAACTTGCCTACCTGATTTTAAGGAACAAAAATTCATGACGTTGATGCTTTGTGAAAACTTTGAGCAGTTAGAGTTAAAAGAGCGCATGAGTCACACCAAAGAAGTATTGCATCAATTCATGCCTGTTGATTTTGAACAAGCGGCAGATATTTTGCTTAAGTTAGTTGTTAGTTTGCAGGCTGAAAATATTAAAGAGGGCAGTGTTGAGTATATGTTCTTGCCTGAATATATCTCAACTTATGGCATAAATCACTTTCACATAGCGATTGCTACCATGGAGCAAGTTACTCAATTTACGAGTGGTGAATTTGCTGTTCGGCCTTTCCTGATAAAATATGGCGAACGCATGCTCAAGCAGATGATTTTGTGGAGTCAGCATCCTCATTATTTAGTTAGGCGCTTAGCCAGTGAAGGTAGTCGACCTCGCTTGCCTTGGGCAATGGCGCTTAGTGATTATAAAAAAGATCCCAAGCCATTACTGCCGATACTGCACCGTTTACTTGAGGATGAAACTGAAATTGTTCGTCGCAGTGTTGCTAATAATTTAAATGATGTAGCTAAAGACAATCCTAATATTGTGAATGAATTCGCCAAGCAATATTTAGGTAAAAACAGTACCAAGCACGAACCCAAAAATGAAAGCACAGAGCTTTACCGCACTATTAAACATGCTTGTCGAACCTTGTTAAAGCAGGCTTGCCCTGAAACCTTAGCTCTGCTTGGTTATGATAGTACTGATATTGCGCTTACACAGTTCGATATTTTGAATACCACAGTTAATATAGACTCAGCTGTTGAATTCAACTTTGTTTTAAAAAACAAATCGACAAAGAACAAAAAAGTACGTTTAGAATATGGCCTTTATTACTTAAAGAAAAATGGTCAATTGTCTAAGAAAGTTTTTAAGATAAGTGAGCGTACACTCGCAGCTAATGAAATACTTCAAGTGCAGAGAAAGCAAAGTTTTAAAATTATCAGTACACGTGTTTTTCATTTAGGCATGCATCAAGTGTCGATAATTCTTAATGGTAAAGAATTCATCGCTAAAGATTTTGAGTTAGTAGCAGCACAATAGGTTTTATATTGTTATGAAACAAAAAATATACCTCATTCCAGGCACTATGTGCAATGAACAGTTATGGTCGGCTTTATTACCTCTTTTAATGAAAACTGTAGGTGATAGCTTTGAATTTATTCATGTAAAAATACCTAAAGATATGTGTTTCTCAGAGTTGTCGGTATTTTTGAATGATTTTTTTAAAGAAAAAAAAGTTACTCTTATTGGGTTTTCTTTAGGTGGTTATATTACGGCTCATTTTGCTGCCCACTTCCCCGAACGCGTGGAAAAATCTTTCATCATTGCAAATAGTCCGTGCGCGCTGTATCCAGCAGAAGAAAAACAACGACAAGAAATCGTTGAGTTTGTTAACCAATATGGATACAAAGGTATGAGTAAGACTCGCGCTGCCCAATTATTTGATAGCTCCATTTGGAGTAAAAATCAGCTAGAACAACTGATAAGTATAATGATTAGCATGGATGCAGAACTAGGAGAGGCTGACTTTAAAAGCCAAATGCGTTGTACCTCTAAGCGAGAGGATCTTTTTGAACTGCTTACAAATAGCCAAATACCGCTATGTTTTTATTACAGTGAGCATGATTCTTTAGTTAATACGGTATGGTTGGATAAGTTACAACAAGCGAACTCTAATTGCATGATGATTTGCAGCTCAGGATCTAGTCACATGTTACCGCTTGAAAAACCAAGCGAGTTGGCTGAGTATGTTCATAGGTGGTTTAGCTAAGGTCACTTTTAAATTTGAGAGGTAAGAAATGAAAATGGATAAATCAGTCAATGTTTTTGGAGAGGCGCTTGAAATTTGTGGCTCAAACCCAGTCACAGGTTTTTATCGTGATGGCAAATGTAATACCTGTGAGCAAGATACGGGTTCTCATACTGTATGTATTGAAGCCTCAGAACAATTTTTAGAGTATTCTCGATTTAAAGGTAATGATCTGTCAACACCTGTGCCTGAATTTGGCTTTAAGGGAATTAAAGTTGGTGATACTTGGTGTTTATGTGCTGCTAGATGGATGGAAGCATTGGTCGATGATAGAGCGCCAAGGGTTCATTTAAAAAGAACACATATCAAAGCACTCGATATTGTGCCCATGGAATTATTAAAGCCCTACGCACTTGATTTAAATTAGTGTGCAGAGATAACATTTTCAATATAAAAAACAATTTTTAGAGTGAACGATCTCCTCTTAATTTTCGCAGAGTGGGAAAGAACTTAACCAACGGGGTATAGATCAGCCCCTATTTGGTTAAATGTTTTTTCTAAGCTATTCTTAACCCTTCTGCGTAAGTTAAAGCAAGACGTAGTCACATAATCATAACTAGGTTCACAACATGCGATACAGTCATATAGTCTTAATTATTTTATCCTCACTCCTTATAATAACGAGCAGTTTAGCGGCTGAAAAAAGCCCCCCGTCAAAACGTTTTACTGCGATGCGGGTTTTTGATATGGAATATGCAACTGATCCACAGATCTCGCCCAATGGCAAACAAATTGCTTATGTGCGTCATTCTATGGACCGAATGAACGACAAAGATAAAGGGCAAGTCTGGTTGATTAATATTGATGATGGCATACACCTACCGCTAATTGATGGCGGATCTTCTTCTCATTCACCTCGATGGTCACCAGATGGAAAAAGTTTACTCTTCGTGACTGAAACTGATGGAAAGCCTGAATTAAGGCTGTTTTATTTTCAATCAGACCGAAGTATCGGATTAGCCCAATTTATCAGCGCTCCGTCACGCGCTGTTTGGTCTCCTGATGGTAAGCACATTGCCTTTAATATGTTTATAAAAGGTAAAAACCCTAGCTTTGCAATACCCGTTGACAAGCCAGACGGTGCAAAGTGGAATGATGCCATGAAAGTATTTGACGATCTCACCTTTCGATTTGATGGCGCAGGTTATTTACCTAAAGGTACCACTCAAGTCTTTACACTACCAATTGAAGGGGGCTCTCCTCGCCAGTTAACCCACGGCGATGTCGATATGAATGCATCGACTTGGTTAGATAATGATGCGATTTTAGTCACGGGCAATACCGCAAAAGACCGCGATATGGATTTTATTGAAAGCGAAATATATGCGATTGAGATGAATGACTTGTCGATGACGGCATTAACCAGTCGTGATGGTCCAGATGGAGGCGCTACGGTTTCGCCTAATGGTAAATATATCGCCTACATAGGTTATGATGACAAGGTGTTGTCCTATCAACAAAGCAATTTGTACATAATGAATGCCGATGGCTCTAAGCAACGAGAACTAGCCGCTGATTTTTCAGGCAGTATTGGCCAAATTAAATGGCAGTCTAATAGTAAATCAATTATATTTTCGTCTGAAGACCATGGTTTTATTAGCTTGTATCGAACTGATCTTAAAGGCAGAGTGTCTGAAATATTCACCGGAATAGGGGGGGGGTCCATAGGTCGTCCCTATGCGGATGGCAGTTTTTCTATCAGTAATCATTCGAAGCCCAAAATTGCCTATATGGCCGGGTTCTCCAATCGTCCAGCCGAAGTTGGGCTAACTGATTATAAAGGTAAAAAACAACGAATATTAACCAAGTTGAACGATGATTTACTACCTTATCTAGACATGGCAAAAGTTGAGGAGATCAAAATTAAATCCAGTCATGATGGGCGAGAAATTGAAGCTTGGGTCGCTTTCCCCCCTGATTTTAAAGCCGACGGTAGTTTTCCTATGATACTAGAGATACATGGCGGACCATACGCGATGTACGGTCCTTATTTTGCTAGTGAGATGCAACGTTACGCTGCTGAAGGTTATGTCACTGTTTGGTCTAACCCACGTGGTTCTACAGGTTATGGTGAAGACTTTGCACTGGAAATAGACAGGGAGTACCCTGGTAATGACTATCACGATTTAATGAGTGTGGTCGATGAAATGGTTGCGCGTAAATATGTAGACGATAAGCGTTTATTTGTCACGGGCGGCTCTGGTGGCGGAATTTTAACAGCTTGGATTGTTACCAAAACTAATCGATTTGCAGCTGCGGCCTCTATAAAACCAGTGATAAACTGGATGACAATGGCACTAATTGGCGATATAGCACCTTTCGTAAGACGCCACTGGATACGTGAAGACCCTTGGTCAAACCCTGAAGCCTTTTTAAAGTACTCGCCCATACGTTATGTGGATAAGGTCAAAACTCCAACCTTGATGATGGTGGGAGAAGAAGATTATCGAACGCCTGCATGGGAAGCTGAACAGTTCTATACTGCGCTTAAAATGTTAGGGGTGGATACTGCACTTATTCGAGTGCCAAGTGCACCACATTATATTGCTTCACGTCCAAGTCGTTTAATTGCTAAAACAGATAATATTATGGGGTGGTTTGCTAAATATGATCCGGTGAAGAAAAAGCTAGATAATAAAGAAGTTAAACAACACTAATAATAATTATTTATTTAATTTTGAGTATAAAATATTGCTAACACTTATCGATATCATTAAAGCTATTCTTTTTGTAGGTATACCTGTAGGTGCTTTTAGTTTTTTAATGACTTATTTCTCTTATCAAAAAGGTTATTTGTCAACAGACTTTGAAATTCAGGAAGTTTTTAAAAAGAAAAACAATATTGAGACAACGCTTTCAAAAAAGAATAAAAAAGAATTAGTATTTTTTCACTCTAAATGGATCACTTTTGGTGGTGGCTTTTACGGTTTAATAGCCTTATTAACATTTATAATTATTGAATTGTTACAATTGCTTAATTTTTGGTTAAATATAACGGGTTGGCAAGATATTGTCGCACTATTTACTGTCGATACCGTTATCGCTATGATCATTGACTCTATTCTTAACATGATCAAAGCAGCAATATGGTTCACTTATTGGCCAGATAAGCTCAATACAGATAATTACCTCGCTTGGATATTAATTGCCTACATTGGTTATAGATTGGCGGGGAAATATGCAAAGGCTTATTCAATCGCTCAAAAATCCAAGAGTGAACAAAGCGTATAAATTAGCTTATTTTAGTCATATTTAATCAAGGGTGTTATTGGTTTTCTAATATCTCACGTTGCTCAGCTACTTCAATTCGTATATCAAAGTCACGCGGCCAATCAGTATTGTCATAATCAAACTCAGTGAATGTTACCGACTGCTTTTCTTTTAAAGTTACGCTTTTATCTTCCATTTTATTCTCTTTAGGCTAATTAACAATAACTACAATGTAGTATTATTACGTTGTTTTTGTCGGTTGTGCAAGTACAATTCAATTTTGAATACTATTTTGTAGTTTTATTACTACGACTTATTGTTTGTGACGAAATATTTATCAGGTTACTTTGGTTAAAGCACACTTGCGTTTTGTCGGCAAATTAGCATTAAAGTGTATAAAAAATAATATCTACAATGAAGCCTCTATGAGGATTGTTTGCCATAGGTATTAGTAATATGATGCGAGTAATTCATTAGTATCAGGAAAAGTATAAATTATGCGAGTAGCCGTTGCGCAGTTTGCCACCTCTTTAAATGTTCAAGAAAACCTAGCAAGCTGTATTCGTATGATAAAAGAGGCCGCAGTATGCGAGCCGTCCCTCATTGTGCTTCCCGAGTATTGTAATAGCCAGTTTTGCAATGCCCATTCTTCCTACATTGATCATAATCAAGCATGGAATGAAGCCCTATCTATTGATGGGGGTTTTTTACAACGCATAGCAGAGCAAGCGATAAAGCATAATTGCTATATTGTGATCAATGTAACTTTACGGCGAGAGCTTTCGGGTGCTTTTCAGAATAATAAACAAGCGGGGGTCATTGAGCCAAAAATGAAATCATCTGCCAAATCAAATATTAGTGTTACTTCATGTTTATTTTCACCGCTTGGGATACTCATTCACCAAGAAGATAAAAAAACATTAGTGGGATATGAAAATGACTTCTTTATTAGCGCCGATAACTTAACCGACAACATAAGTGAGAACTTAACTGAAAACTTAGATGTAAATAATGCAGAGGTGACAACTACGCCTGTTGGGAAACTTGGACTTTTAGCCGGTAGCGATGATATGACCTATAAGGCATCTCGTGATTTAGCCACTGGTGGCGCGCAATTACTGTGTCATTCAATGAGCTCATTCTCACTTGATCAAAGTAACTTACATGGCCCCGCACGAGCGAGCGAAAACAAAGTTTTTTTAGCATCGGCAAATAAAGTTGGTTCACTTTTACAACAAGGAAAATCACAAGGGCTCCTTTCACAAGAGAATCCTTCACAAGAGCTGCTTGTTGGTATTGGTCGAAGCCAAATAATCTCCCCTGATGGCAAAATATTAGCAAAAATGATGGACGATGAAGCAGGTTTTGTTTTTGCTGATCTTGATTTAGCCGACTTGGCACGGTGCAGCATTAAAAATAAATCCCGCCCTGATGGCACCGAACTCATTAAGCAGCTTCGTCCTGAACTTTATCAAGAGCTGACGCTACCGAGGAATAAAATACTTCAGCATAACGTTGCTGATAGTGAAGGAAGAACTAAGGTTCCTGTTACGGCCAATGTCGCGATATTTGCAACCTATAAATCTAACGAGCAAGCTATTGAAGATGTTTGTCATTACATTGAAAACAACCTTAGCGATATTATTCAATTACCCGAGTTGTTCTTTGTAGAAGATAAAAAAACCACCGATAATGCACAGCAATTAGCCCAGATATTTAATTTAAGTAAACAGTTAATTAATCAAGTCAGTGCGGTGTTGCGACCTTTTCAATACGTGTGCACGAGTTTAGTTCTTGAGGGAAAACATCAGGCGGTATTAATAAATGAGCATGGTTTATTTGCAATGCAACAACAGTTACATTTTTGTCAAAGATACCAATGGACTGCATTAGGTGATGACGTAAATATTATAGAATTACCTTTAGAACAGGGGAACATCAATGTAGCTATGTTAACAGCAGACGATGCTAATATACCTGAAATAGTTAAAGTTGTGGCGTTAAATGGCATTCACCTGTTATTGGTGCCGTTTGATATTCAAGAGCCGTGCGAGGTTGAATACAGTTTATTATCTCGAGCGGCTGAAAATAGAATTTGCATTGTAGCCGCGAGTCGCGAGAAAAGCTTTACCAATGACTTATCTACTGATAGCGGTAATAACCTTACTGACACCAAAAAGCAAAACAAGATAAAATATCATAAATCTACAGGACTCATTGCCAATTTAACCACTGATTCCATCTTGTTGCCTCAATGGAAGTCACCAAAATTTGATGGGTATATCAATCGACCTCTGGTCAAGCATCAATATGGAAAAATCACTAAAGCCGTAATTCATCCTATAGCTGCTTGTGATAAATCTAAACGCTAATTTCTAGGGGGGGGGGAGTTACTTTAATTCTGTTCATATTACCGTGTCGAACGTCTTTTCCTTCAACTAGATAAACAATGTATTCGCAGAGGTTGGTGGTGTGATCACCGATACGCTCTAACGCTCTAGCACACCAAGTGACGCGTAAAGCATTTTTTATTTCACGTGGATTCTCCATCATTCTTGTCACTAGTAAGCGAGAATTATTGTCGAATTCTTCGTCAATAATTTTATCATCTTTGATTATTATTAGTGCTTGTTGAACATCCATTTGTGCGTAAGCTGTTAAGGCTCTATTTAAGGTTTTACTGACGTGATTACCTAAGTGCTTTAGCTCAATTAAAGGCCTTGCACCTTCGGTTTCGGCAAAGCTATTTTCGGAGCAACTATTTTCAGATAAATTACCTTTGGCTAATTTGATGGCGTTTTTACCAAATTTAACTGCTTCATCACCCATACGTTCAAGGTCTGTAATGCTTTTAATGACACTGACTATTAATCTTAAATCACTGGCAGCAGGCTGGCGCCTAGCTAAAATTTTCGTGCAATATTCGTCTATTTCGAGCTCCATATTGTTCACATCATTGTCACGGTCAATAACCTTTTGAGCTAGGTCTAAATCTGCGTTCAACAATGCGCTAAGACCATCGTTAACTTGCTGCTCTACTAGTGCGCCCATGTTCATTACTAGGGTTCTTACTTGTTCTAGCTCTTCATTAAAACGGCGAGAGATATGTTTGTCTAAGTACAATTTTGTTGTGAAACCAGATGAGTTGTTGATTATTTTATCTGTTATCATTGTTGTTCCTTAATTTTTCAGGTCAAAATTTAGCTTTGAGAATGTCGATCATTGCTTCGCTTTGGTTTACCTACAGTTAACCGAAACGGCCTGTGATATAGTTTTCAGTTAATTTATGCTTCGGGTGAGTGAAAATATCTTCCGTTTTACCCATTTCAACTAGCTTACCTAGATGAAAATAAGCGGTGTGTTGTGAAACCCGTGCTGCTTGTTGCATCGAGTGGGTTACTATGGCGATGGTGTACTTTTCTTTTAACTCATCAATTAACTCTTCAATAATAGCGGTAGCAATGGGGTCTAAGGCTGATGCAGGTTCATCCATTAGAATTATTTCGGGGCTAACCGCTATTGTTCTGGCGATACATAAACGTTGTTGCTGGCCACCCGACAAACCGGTGCCGGGATCTTTAAGTCGATCTTTTACTTCATTAAATAAACCGGCTTTTTGTAGACTAGTTTCAACAACTTCATCTAGCTCTGCTTTGTTATTAGTTAAACCGTGAATGCGAGCGCCATAAGCAACATTGTCATAAATTGATTTTGGAAAAGGGTTTGGTTTTTGAAATACCATACCAACACGAGCACGAAGCAGTACAGGATCTAAGTTCTTGGCGTAGATATCCTGGTTGTCTAAGGTGAATTCCCCCGTTATATTGCAAATATCAATAGTATCGTTCATGCGGTTTAAGCAACGTAAAAAGGTTGATTTACCACAGCCTGATGGGCCAATAAGGGCGGTTACTTGGTTTTTGGCTAAATCTAGACTGACATTATGAATGGCTTGTTTTGAGCCGTAATAAACGTCTGCATTGCGGATGGACATTTTTGCACTATCAGCATAAATATTACCAACTGTTTCGGTAAGTTCTACTTGTTTTATATCTAAGTTTTTCATTTATTTCTTCTCAAATTTACTGCGTAACACCGTTGCGGTTAAGTTTATTACTAGCAATAGAGTTAGTAACACTAAAATAGCGGCAGATGTTTTAGCTAAAAAGGCTCTTTCAGGGCTGTCGGCCCATAAAAATATTTGCACAGGTAATACGGTGGCTGAATCAACAATGCTAGTCGGCACATCCACAATAAAAGCGACCATGCCTATCATCAGTAATGGTGCTGTTTCACCTAGCGCTTGAGCAATACCAATAATCGCACCAGTAATGATGCCGGGCGTAGCTTGTGGTAAAACATGGGAAAAGGTGACTTGCATTTTTGATGCACCTAAACCAAGTGCCGCTTCTCTTATTGATGGTGGTACTGCTTTAATAGCCGCACGACTTGAAATAATAATGGTTGGTAGTGTCATTAAAGTTAAAACGATACCTCCAACCAATGGCGCTGAGCGTGGTAAGCCAAATATATTAATGATGATTGCCAAACCGAGTAAGCCAAAAACAATAGAGGGAACCGCCGCTAGGTTGTTAATGTTTATTTCAATAAAATCAGTCCAACGGTTTTTTGGCGCGAATTCTTCTAAATAAAGCGCGCCAGCAACGCCTAACGGAAATGACAGCAACAAAGTAACAAATAGTGTTAATAAGGTACCTGTTAATGCGCCTCTAATACCGGCAAGTTCAGGCTCTCGAGAATCACTTGCGGTAAAAAAGCTAAAGTTAAAGCGACTTTCAATACGCTGCGCGGATGCTAATTGTTTGATCCATTGAGCCTGCTGTTTACTAAGCCGTAATCCTGCTTCACCTGATGCAAAGCCCTCTTTAAGATAACTGTCAACATCATCATCAAGTCTCACCCAAACACTTATTTGCTTATTAAGGTGTTCAGGAGTCGTTATTAAGGTATCTTTAAGCGTAAATTCTGCATTGCTAGAAAATAACTTAAACAGTTGCCGTTTGTCTTTACGGCTAAGACTTTTACCTGATGGCGTAGGAAACATTAGATAAAGAGATTTTTTCAATGCAGAGCGATAATTAGCCTTTTTCATTTGCTTAGCTAAAATGCTTTGCTTTGATGAACCATCAATATTTAACCAATTCGCTTTATAATCCATATCAATTTTCACCCAATGTTGATGAAATGCAGGTAGGGCTTTGGCGGTAATATCACTAATTAATACTACTACCAACATAAAGCCGAAAAGTACTGCAAACAGCCCGACGTTTTTAAATCGCCTTTCCTTTTGATGACGTTTCTTAAGACTTAAGGTCACTTTCTCAGTAGTAGATAGTGTAGTAGTACGTGCGGTTGAGGACATTTTGTTTATCTTTGAATTATCTTTTAGATTAATCATATTGCTCTCGATATTTTCTAACGACTTTTAACGCTAATACATTGAGTCCTAACGTAGTGATAAATAACATTAAACCTAAGGCGAAAGCGGCTAAGGTTTTTGGACTGTCAAACTCTTGATCGCCCGTAAGTAAGGTTACTATTTGCACGGTAACAGTAGTGACTGAATCAAGTGGGTTAGCCGTTAGGTTTGCTGCCATGCCTGCCGCCATTACTACGATCATGGTTTCACCTATTGCGCGTGATACTGCTAATAAAATTGCACCAACAATGCCCGGCAAGGCAGCGGGCAATAAAACCTTAATAACAGTTTCACTTTGTGTTGCACCCATGCCTAACGAAGCTTCTTTTAATGCATTGGGTACAGCGCTAATAGCATCTTCAGATAATGAGGAAACAAAGGGAATGATCATGGTGCCCATGACTAAACCTGCGGCTAAGGCACTTTCAGAAGCAACACTTAACCCCAATGATTCCCCTACATTTCTAATAACAGGTGCCACGGTTAAGGCCGCGAAAAAACCATAAACTACCGTAGGAATACCGGCGAGTACTTCTAACATAGGTTTTGCAAAGGCACGTAATTTAGCACTGGCATATTGGGATAAATAAATGGCAATCATTAAACCAATAGGTACAGCTAATAACATGGCGATGAAGGTGATTAACAGTGTGCCAGCAAATAATGGGATAGCACCAAATGAGCCAGAGCCACCAACTTGGTCTGTGCGCATGGCTGCTTGCGGGCTCCATTGAGTACCAAACATAAAATCGCTAATAGGTACGCTTTTAAAAAAATGTATTGATTCAAATAAAACAGAAAGAATTATGCCAAGGGTCGTTAAAATAGCGATGGCAGAAGAGGCAACAAGTAATCCGCGGATGATAGTTTCAGATTTTTGTCGAGCAGGAAATGTTAAACTGAACTTTTTTATCAAAACAATAACGCTGACACAAGCTATCACTAACACTAAAGCTGTTTTTAACCAACGTGCTTGTTGCTTTAGCGCTTGTAAGGTAGATGCTGCTTTATATTGTTCTTGCATCGCTAATTCATTACTACTATTTATGTTTGTTAATAGTGTTTTCGATGCTTCTGATGATGCTAGTGAGTGTATATTGTTAAGGTACAGGCCTAAATCAATACTTGAAAGTGATTGAATGTTTGCTGATAAGGTTGTTGTGAACAATTGTTCTATAACAAGCTGTTCAGCACTATTGAAAATTAGTAAGGTCATTAAAGCGGGCAAGCCGCAAACCATAGCGGTTAGCAAGCCAAACTGCTGGGGTAAGCAAGTTAAATTTTTTTTATGCTCGTTGCCACCCGCAACTTTTAGTGAGCGTTTCATACCATACCAATAGCTAAATAACGTTAGGCAAAGTAGAACCGTAAAGAGTAGAGGAGAATTCATATTTAACGCCAAGTTTTGCAATTATTTTAACGAGTAAAGCGAGAATATCTTAACTATAAAAGTTGCAAAGTATTCTCGCCTGAAATAGGCAGTTATTATTTATTTAAAGCTAACGGTGTAAGCGATAATACATTTTGACGAACGCTTGCTAATTTAGCTTCACCTAGTGGAATCAAACCTTTATCCGTTAAGTAACCTTCTTCACCCATAGCACCTTGCGAGGTAAATTCTTTTAGAAACTCTAAAATACCCGGTACTTTGCCAACGTGAGTATTTTTTACGTAGAAATATAATGGGCGCGATACTGGGTATGAACCGTCAGCAATGGCATCAAATGTAGGTGCTTGACCATCAATGATTGAGCCTTGCAATTTATCGCTATTTTGGTCTAAGAAGCTAAACCCAAAAATACCGAAAGCTTTAGGATTAGCAGATAACTTTTGCACAATTAAATTGTCATTTTCACCGGCTTCAATGTAAACGTGATCTTCACGAACACTGTGACAAATAGTTTTGTACTTAGATTTATTTTGTTTTTTAATTGCTTTGATCCAAACGAATTTTTTACAGCCGCCTTCTAATACTAATTCTGCAAAAGCATCACGTGTACCAGAGGTTGGTGGTGGGCCTAAAACTTCAATTTTATTAGCAGGAAGAGCAGGGTTAATGTCGCTCCATAGTTTGTATGGATTGGCGACTAATTTTTCGCTGCCATCTTTTGCAGGCACTTCTTTTGCTAATGCTAGAAAAAGCTCCCTACGGGTAATATTCATCTGTATGCTAGCATTTGAGTTAGCAACGACAATACCATCATAACCAACAAGTACCTCTGTAATACTGGTCACGCCGTTTTTAGTGCACATGTCAAATTCACTCTTTTTCATACGACGTGAGGCATTTGATAAGTCAGGCGTATTAATAGCATTGCTAGCGCAGAATAATTTCATGCCGCCACCCGTACCGGTAGATTCTATTTTTGGTGTTTTAAAGCTTGTGCTTTTACCAAAACGCTCAGCAACTACTGTTGAAAAAGGATAAACAGTTGACGAACCAACTGCAGTAATTGTGTCACGACTATTACCCTGTGCATTGGCAACGCTGCTCATAAGGGCAACTGTACCTAGAGATAAGCTTATTATTGTTTTAGTTAATGTACTTTTCATCATATTATTCCTCACTTGTTAAGTTTTGATATTTTTAAAGTAGATATTTATTAAACTGGAGACAGTGTAGAAACTTAATGTGACAGTTAAGTGAACGATTTATGACAGTTATGTTACGGCCGATTTATGCTTTAAATATATTTTAAAAAGATACTGTACTCAGTTAGTTTTATGTGTAAAAATAACATTACAAATCGCGTAATTAAATCTTTACGATTTTGTGTTTTTATTTTTGATTGACCTGTATCCCTTTAAAAGTGCATTTTGATCTTTTCAATATCTTCTGCAAATCATTTGTTTATCCCGCGTATAACGTTCAATTTATTATATTTAGATTAGGAAATGTCATGTCGACTACAGACCACAAAAGCACCTTAAATGATATTCATGTAAATGAAGAGCATGTATTGATAACCCCTGAACAACTTAAAATTGAGTTGCCGTTAAAAGAGCCTGGTCGAGAATTTGTCAAATCAGCACGTAAAAGTATTGCCGATATAATTCACAAGCGTGACTCGCGTTTATTGGTGATCAGTGGTCCATGTTCGGTACATGATATCGATGCGGCCAAAGAATATGCTCGTGAACTAAAAAAACTTCATGACAAACATCAAGACTCTTTATATATTGTTATGCGAGTGTACTTTGAAAAACCACGTACAACGGTAGGTTGGAAAGGGCTAATTAATGACCCTCACATGGACGGTTCATTTGACGTTGAAGCCGGTCTTAGAAAAGCACGCGAATTGTTAATTTATTTAACCGAGTTAGGTTTACCGCTTGCTACCGAGGCGTTAGATCCTATCAGTCCACAATACTTAGCTGAATTATTTAGCTGGTCTGCCATTGGTGCGCGTACTACTGAATCTCAAACTCATAGAGAAATGGCCAGTGGTTTATCAATGCCCATTGGTTTTAAAAATGGTACCAATGGTAGTTTAGATGTTGCTATTAATGCCTTACAATCTGCAGCATCACCACATCGCTTTATGGGCATTAATCGCCAAGGACAGGTGGCTTTGATTAAAACATCAGGCAACCCAGATGGTCATGTTATTCTACGTGGTGGTAAGCAACCTAACTACGACAGTGTTAATATCAGTGAATGTGAGCAAGTACTAGCTAAACATGGCTTAGAGCCCGGAATTGTTGTTGATTGCAGCCATGGTAACTCTAATAAAGATTATCGCCGTCAGCCACTGGTTGCTACCAATGTGTTTAATCAAATTATTGAAGGTAATAAATCGATAATTGGTATCATGTTAGAAAGTAATATCAATGCTGGCAATCAAAGTAGCGAATTAGCGATTGCTGATATGGAATATGGTGTGTCGGTAACGGATGCTTGTATTGATTTTGATGCGACAAAAACATTATTAAGTGAAGCTGATGCTATGCTTAGTGATGCATTGAAAAAACGTACAGTTAGCTAACTATTTATAAACATTAATAGAGAAATTATGAGTGATTTTGATGACAATCTTAAAGTTTTACGCGATGAGATTGATGACATTGATAGTCAATTAGTCGCATTACTCGCTAAGCGATTAGCGGTAACGACTAAAGTAGGTGAGCTGAAAAGTACCGAAGGCATGCCTATTTTCGCACCTGAGCGTGAAGCTGCTCTAATAAGTTTACGTCGTGAACAAGCCGATCAAGCAGGGCTTAGCGGTGATTTGATTGAAGATATATTGCGCCGTTTAATGCGTGATTCTTATATCAGTCAAGATGCGAGTGGTTATCAATGCATTAACCCTGATTGCAGAAAAGTTGTTGTGGTTGGTGGTAAAGGGCAACTAGGTAGCATTTTTGTTGATTTATTTAAACGCTCAAATTATCACGTAGCTATTATCGAGCAAGAAGACTGGCCTAACAGTGACGCTATTTTAGCTGATGCTAGTTTAGTTATTGTTGCAGTGCCAATCCGATTAACCTCTATGGTTATTCATCATTTAAATAATTTACCTGATGATTGTATTTTGGCTGATTTTACCAGTATTAAAGAGTCACCTGTATATGAAATGATGAAAGCACATAACGGTCCTGTGGTTGGCTTACATCCAATGTTTGGACCTGATGTTACCGGGCTAATCAAACAAACTATTATTGTTTGTGATGGTAGAGAAGAAGCGCAGTATCAGTGGCTTTTAAAACAGTTTCAGGTTTGGGGGGCTAAAATTTTTCAAGTCCCAGCACATGAGCACGATCAAGCGATGTCTATGGTGCAGGTGATGCGACATTTTTCAACTATCGCTTATGGTTATCACTTGATGGCTGAGGGTGCAGATATTGAAAACCTAGTTAATATGAGCTCGCCTATTTATCGACTAGAGTTGATTATGGTAGGTCGTTTATTTGCTCAAGATCCTATTTTGTATTCAGATATTATTTTTGCTAACCCTGACAATATTACTATGATGAAGCGTTTCGCTTACCGTTTTTTAGAGCTTTTAGAGGATGTTGAATTAGGTGATAAAGAAGCATTTGTCGCCATGTTTAAGCAAGTGTCAGGTTGGTTTGGTAATTATGCTGATGACTTTTTGGCTGAAAGTAAAACGATGTTATTAAAGGCTAATGAATTGAAAAAACATTAGCCTTATCTTTTTCTGCTTTTACCTGTAGTGCCTCGCGCTTCAGGTGACTACCTATAAGTTAGTTTTCTTTTCTGGCAGCATCCTTGTTAAAGTATCATCTTTTTGCACATGATGATGAATAATGGCTGCCAGTGCATGAAAGCCTATTAAAAAGTATCCTATTTTACCAACAAGTTCATGAACATCATGGATAGAGCCACCGAGTTTTTTATCAATTGCTATTAATGGAGGTAATTCTAAACCAAAAAAGGGTATTGGTTTACCAAAAGCGCTTAGCATTACCCAACCGGCAATCGGCATCATGATCATAAAAGCATACAGTACTATGTGGGCGACTTTCGCAACAGTATTTTGTATAGCAGATGGCGCCGGTGTGATCTTTGGAGTCACTTGAGTAAATCGAAAGTAAAGTCGAATTAATACCATAACTAGAACTAGCAGCCCAAGCATGAAATGCCACATTTTAAATAAGTCTCGCATTTCTGTGCCTTTTTCGAAGAAAACTCGACACTCAATAAAAGTAAAAGTAGCCGCAATAAGAATGAACATTAGCCAATGCATTTTGATAGATAGTGAACCGTAACGGTTTTCAGTGTTTTTCAAACTCATGTATTTTCCTCTTAATATGGGATATATACCCTGCATCTTGGGGGGACATGGGCATAGACTAGTTGAAATTCTAAAGTACTATTCTTTAATCAGTTCTTTTTACAAAAAAAGCCGAAGATAAAAATACCATCGGCTTAATATAACGCTATTTTTATCGTTATAACTGTTCTGGCTTACCTATGTAAAAACCTTGGCAGCCATCAATAAATAGTTTTTCGAGAGTATGCTTTTCTTCTTGGCTTTCAACACTTTCAGCTAAAACGTTAATACTTAATCTGTGAGCTAAATCTACCATCAAGCGCAGAAAGTATTGGTTGTTTTTATCTTCATCAATATCACGAGTGTATGAACTGTCCATTTTAATGTAGTCAGGGGTTAAGTCTCTAAAGAATTTAAATGAAGTTAAGCCAACACCAAAACGTTCAACGGTCACTCTAGAGCCAACACGATGTAACATGTCAATTAAACGTTTGCTAGTTTTAATATTTTGCTGCAAACCGTATTCCGATATTTCAAATATTAATCTCGTGGCAACTTTTTGGTCACGCAATAATTTACGCTCTAACCAAATCATAAAATGCTCATCACTAATACTTCGAGCACTGATGTTTATGCCAAAGCTATGTTCAAACATATTCTTGTTAATAATTTCTTGAATTGTTGTTTCAATAATAAGCTTGTCGACAGCAACAATTTTATCGAGCTTCTCTGCCATAGCAATAAAAGAAGCCGTTGGTAGCATTTCGTCATTTGAATTGAGGAACCGTGCTAATACTTCACTATATACTTTATTATTACGGCCACTAGGCTGTATCGGTTGAACCAATAACAATAATCGTTGATTCTCTATAACACTATCAATTTCTTGTCGCCAGTTCTGGTTGCCATAGCTAGCACTGTTTTTTTGTAAAATATCGGTGTCTTTTTGTGAATACCAAGCGTTAGAATTTTGAGTTTGCGCAACACTGACACCTGTGTCTGCTAAGGCTAATAACTCACCTAAAGGTTTAGTCTTATCAAATGATACCAAGCCAGAATAAGCGACTGAATCAAGATCGGACGCTTGCTGGTATTCATTGAATAACATGGTTAATTCTTTAGTGAATACTTCAGCTTCTTGTAATTTTATGTTCGGTAAAATACAAGCAAAATCAGAGCTATTTAATCTAAATAAATTACCATCAGGGTAAACAGAAATAGCTTGAGCCATGATTTTGGCAACATTAGAGATGTATCTATCACCTTCTCTGTAACCGTGTATTTGGTTAATTGTTTGTAACTCAGAGCAACGAGTAATAATTAATACACCAAATTTCACTGGACTTTCTTGTATAACTTGGTTTTCGTAAAACTGAACAAAGCGACCCCGGTTATCAAGCTTAGTTAAATGATCAACATAAGCCTCTTGCTCTAAATTAATGGCGTTTTCTAATTGCAGTGTCATCAATTTTTTAATATCAGCAATACCTTGTTTAAGCTCTGGTATTTCTAATATGTCACTATCAACGCCTAATTCTTCCTGCTTATTGTTCTTTGTAGGATTAATTAAAGCTAGATCATTTTTAATTTGCTGGCTAATAATCTTAAACACTTCTTTATGTCGTTTAGTGCTCATAGTTGCTGCTATGAAGACTAAAACTAGTGATAAGACGATAGAAAGTAGCATGAAGGTTAATACTAAAGTGGATTCGTCGGCAAAATTAAGCTGGTATTCAATATTCAGCTCTATCCCAATGGTATTCAGCTTTTCAGTACTAGGCGCAGTGAAAGGAATAGTTAAGCCTATGTTTTTATTCTGATAGTTAAATAGTTTTTTACCTGCGCGGTTATAAATAGCTAAATAATTATAGTTTGCTGTTTGTTGAAGATTTTTAGCTAGATTACTAGCATCTTGCAGCTCAATATTTGTTGTCTCTAACTGCTCGGTGAATAATTTGATAGTTTGAGTGTGCAGACTAACTTTATCTCCAAGCATTGAAGACAGCATAGACACAGAAACAACACTAATTGATACTATGAAAATTAGTGCTAATACGGCGTTTCTTAATAATAATTGGGGAAATGTGTACATACTAAATTAAGTTGCTCCACAAAAAATATCAAACTCTTTGGCTTATCTTTAAATTATCTTAGAATCAGTCTTTGAGTAAGTATTTGTCATTAATAAAAGTGTTATAACATGACATACTAACTGATTGTAATGCATAAGTTAATTTTTTACCTTAATTTCAACCAATTTTTAACTATAATTACTTAATCAAGCTTGCGCTTGCGCTTGCGTCCCTATATAATTCGCCTGCTTAATTTGCTAGGTAGGTTGATTAAGCTAGTAACAAGATGTCACTGAAGTGTTTATTTATTTATCGCCTGTGGGTGGAAATAGGTTAATTACTATTCTTGTTATTAGTGCTTTTTGTCTTAACACTTGTTGTTAAAATGAAAAGGACAGGGGTCAGTGATATAGACCCCTATTATGGGGTTTTTTTGTTTTTAGTGCTTAACTATTTGATTAGCCAGTATTAAAAATAAAAATACACAGCAAAACATGCTGGGCTATAAGCCCTTTTTTTGTATCTTAAATTTTTATTTAGAGTGATTTTAAATAAAAAAGGAGAAAACGATTGGCTAAATTTGAACAAAAACTAACTGAAATGCTTCGTCCTGCAGTACAAGAGA
Source organism: Colwellia sp. (assembly GCA_029938115.1). GTDB lineage: Bacteria > Pseudomonadota > Gammaproteobacteria > Enterobacterales > Alteromonadaceae > Colwellia. The sequence goes on from JAPYOP010000005.1 coordinate 80,827, forward strand.
CAGGTAAAGAATTACTGGGTGTTGAATTTATCAGCGCAGGTAATAATTCAGTTTTACGTTTGTTTATTGACCATGAAAATGGCATCAATGTTGATGACTGCGCTGAAGTAAGCCGTCAAGTTGGAGCGATTTTAGATGTGGAAGATCCAATAAGTAGTGAATATAATTTAGAAGTTTCATCCCCAGGTGTTGATAAACCCTTATTTGAATTGGCACATTTTCAAGCTGTGGTTGGTGAAATAGTAAATGTTAAATTGTCGATGCCATTAAATGGTCGTCGAAAATTCAAAGGCACTTTAGTTGCTATAGAAAATGACTCATTAATAGTAGATGTTGATGGCATTGATTACGAACTTGTCATTAATAATGTAGATAAGGCAAATCTTGTCGCGCGCTTGTAAAAAGATAGTGCGGGCACATTAAGAATTTAGAAATAGATAAATAAGGTTTAGTAGCATGAGTAAAGAGATATTACTGGTTGTAGATGCAGTATCAAATGAAAAAGCATTACCTAGAGAAAGCATTTTTGAAGCAATGGAAACAGCTTTAGAAACCGCCACCAAGAAAAAATACGAAGGTGATATTATCGTACGTGTTTCTATTGACCGTGTTTCTGGTGAATTTGAAACTTTCCGTCGCTGGTTAATCATTGAAGACAGTGATGAGCCTATGGAAAATCCATACGCTGAAATTACGTTAGCAGCAGCTAGATATGATGATCCTGAATTAAACGCAGGTGATTATGTTGAAGATCAAATAGATTCAGTAACATTTGACCGTGTTACAACACAAACAGCTAAACAAGTAATTGTTCAAAAGATTCGTGAAGCAGAGCGCGCATTAGTTGTTGAGGCGTATCAAGATCAAATCGGTGAACTAGTTACCGGTGTTGTGAAAAAAGCGAGTCGCGAAAGTGTTATTTTAGATCTAGGTAATAACGCCGAAGCAATTATTTACCGTGACGACATGCTACCGCGTGAAAGTTTCCGACCGGGTGATAGAATTCGTGGTTTATTATATGAAATAAAACCTGATGCTCGTGGTGCTCAGTTATTTGTTAGTCGTACTAAGCCTGAAATGTTAATTGAATTATTCCGCGTTGAAGTGCCAGAAATTGGCGAAGAAATGTTAGAGATTAAGGGCGCTGCTCGCGATCCTGGTTCACGCGCTAAAATTGCAGTAAAAAGTAATGACAAGCGTATTGACCCTGTAGGTGCTTGTGTTGGTATGCGTGGTTCACGTGTACAAGCGGTCTCGGGTGAGCTAGGTGGTGAGCGCGTTGACATCGTTTTATATGATGACAATGTTGCTCAGTATGTAATTAACGCTATGTCTCCGGCTGAAGTTGCATCAATCATTGTTGATGAAGACAAAGGCACTATGGATATTGCGGTTGAAGAAAGCAACTTAGCAATGGCTATTGGTCGCAGTGGTCAAAATATTCGTTTAGCAAGCCAGTTAACTGGTTGGGAACTAAACGTAATGACTGTTGCAGACATGAAAGAGAAACATCAGGCTGAAAACGATAAAGTATTAAACTTATTTATTGATAAGTTAGATCTTGATGAAGATTTCGCTACTTTGTTAGCTGAAGAAGGCTTTACTTCATTAGAAGAAATTGCCTATGTTCCAGCCGCTGAAATGTTAGAAATTGATGGTTTAAATGAAGAAATAGTTGAAGAGTTACGTGAACGTGCTAAAGAAGCATTAACCACACAAGCGCTTGCTAGTGAAGAAACGTTAGAAGGCGCAGAGCCTGCTGAAGATTTATTAGCCCTTGATGGCTTAGAGCGTCATTTAGCATTTGTATTGGCAAGTCGTGGTGTTCGCACTTTAGAAGACTTAGCGGAACAAGGCATTGATGAAATCAGCGATATTGAAGAATTAACTGAAACCAAAGCGGGTGAGCTAATAATGGCAGCACGTAATATTTGTTGGTTTAACGAAGAATAATTAACACCGGGAGAATAGTGTACATGGCAGATATAACTGTAGCAGAACTTGCCAAAGAAATTGGCACACCGGTGGATCGTTTAGTAAGCCAGTTGGCTGACTCAGGCGTGAAAAAATCGGCAACCGATACTGTTTCGCAAGACGAAAAAGAATCTTTATTAGGTCACTTGAAAAAGCAGCATGGTGATGATTCAGCAGCAAAACCAAGTAAATTAACGTTAAACCGTAAAACCAAGTCAACTTTGACTATGGGGCATGGCTCTAAGGCTAAATCGGTTAATGTTGAAGTTCGTAAAAAACGCACTTACGTTAAACGTAGTGACGTAGAAGAGCAGCAAATAGCAGAAGCCGCTGCAAAAGTAGAAGCAGAAGCTGCAGAAAAAGCTGAAGCTGATGCTAAAGCTAAAGCTGAGTTAGCAGCTAAAGAAGCTGATAATGCTCGCGCAGTAGCGGTAGTAAAAGCAGAAGCGGAAGTTGAACGTAAAGCAGCAGCAAAAGTTGAAGCAGCATCAAAAGCTAAACAAGTAGCAGCTGAAAAAGCGAATAAAGCACCTGTCGTTAAAATTGAAGAAAGTGAAGAAGCTAAGAAACTTCGCCTTGTTCAAGAAAAAGAAGCGGCTGCAAAAATTGAAGCAGAAGCTAAAGAAGCGAGTGATGCAGCAAGAAAACTTGCTGAAGAAAACGAATCTCGTTGGAAAGAACAAGAAGCAGAGCGTAAAGTTAAAGAAAAAGAAGTGGTACATGTTACCTCGTCTAAATACGCTCAAGAAGCTGAAGATAAAGTTGATGCCGCTGATGAAGGCGCTGGTCGTCGTCGTAAGAAGAAAAAAGGCCCACAAGACAGAAATGCACGTGGTCGTGGCAAAGGTCGTAAAGCAATTTTATCAGCACCACAAAGTTTAAAGCATGGCTTTACTAAGCCGGTTGAAACTAAAGTACAAGACATTCGTATTAGTGAAACTATTTCAGTTGCAGAATTAGCTAACAAAATGGCTAAGAAAGGCGTTGAAGTAGTTAAAGCAATGTTTAAAATGGGCGCTATGGCAACCATCAACCAAGTAATTGACCAGGAAACAGCGGCATTAGTTGCTGAAGAAATGGGCTTTAACGTGGTATTGGTTCACGAAAATGCCCTTGAAGAAGCGGTATTAGCGGATCGTGATAGTGCTAGTAACACTACTGATTCTACAACGCGAGCACCTGTTGTGACTATTATGGGTCATGTTGACCACGGTAAAACATCATTGCTTGATCACATTCGTGAAGCAAAAGTTGCTGACGGCGAAGCTGGTGGTATTACTCAGCATATTGGTGCTTATCATGTAGAAACTGGTCATGGCATGATCACTTTCTTAGATACTCCTGGTCATGCGGCATTTACGGCAATGCGTTCACGTGGTGCAAAAGCTACTGATATCGTTATTATTGTTGTTGCTGCTGATGATGGTGTTATGCCGCAAACAATTGAAGCAATTCAGCATGCAAAAGCATCTGATGCACCAATTATTATTGCTGTTAACAAAATGGATAAAGAGTCAGCTGATCCAGACCGCGTTAAAAGTGAATTATCTCAACATGACGTGCTTTCAGAAGAATGGGGCGGCGACGTTCAATTCTGTCATGTATCTGCGAAAACTGGTTTAGGTATTGATGAGTTACTTGATGCAATTTTATTACAATCAGAAGTATTAGAGCTGACTGCTGTTGTTGATAAAATGGCTAACGGTGTTGTAGTTGAATCTAAATTAGATAAAGGTCGTGGCCCAGTGGCAACGGTACTTATTCAAGAAGGTACGTTGAAGCAAGGCGACATTGTACTTTGTGGTTTAGAGTATGGCCGTGTTCGTGCCATGCGTGATGAAAATGGTAAAAGCATTCAATCAGCAGGGCCGTCAATTCCAGTAGAAATTATTGGTTTAAGTGGTGTACCTATTTCAGGTGATGAAGCTACGGTTGTTAAAGATGAGAAGAAAGCGCGTGAAGTTGCTTTATTCCGTCAAGGTAAATTCCGTGATGTTAAACTTGCACGTCAACAAAAATCTAAACTTGAAAACATGTTTGCTAGCATGGCAAGTGGTGAAATATCAGAAGTTAATGTGGTACTTAAATCTGATGTTCAAGGTTCATTAGAAGCAATTACTGATTCACTATTGAAGCTTTCTACTGACGAAGTGAAAGTTAAAATTGTTGGCTCTGGTGTTGGTGGAATCACTGAAACAGATGCAACGTTAGCTGCTGCTTCAAATGCTATTGTCGTTGGCTTTAACGTTCGTGCTGATGTAGCTGCACGTAAAGTAATTGAATCAGAAAATATTGATCTACGTTACTACAGCGTTATTTACGCACTAATTGATGAAGTTAAACAAGCGATGAGCGGTATGCTTGCGCCAGAGTTTAAACAAGAAATTATTGGTCTTGCACAAGTACGTGATGTATTTAAGTCTCCTAAAATTGGCTCTATCGCCGGTTGTATGGTTACTGAAGGTACTATTAAGCGTTCAGCGCCAATTCGTGTATTACGTGAAAACGTGGTTATATACGAAGGTGAACTTGAATCATTACGTCGCTTTAAAGATGACGTACAAGAAGTTCGTAACGGTACTGAGTGTGGTATTGGTGTTAAGAACTACAATGATGTACGTGTAGGCGACCAAATAGAAGTATTTGAGACTGTAGAAGTTAAACGAACACTGTAATTTTATATTTTTGCTAATTTCTCCGATAGCGGCATCGGAAGTACTCATTGACGTGTGTCAACTCCGTGCTTCCTCTTTGCTCTCGAAGTAATTAGCTTCAATCTAAAGCAACAAATAGTAGAAAATAGTTTACTACAATAATATGAAAGGGACTGATGTCCCTTTTTTGTTAATAGAAATTGATACCATTGGTATAAGATACAAGAGAAAAATTATGGCTAGAGAATATGCCCGTACTGACCGTGTAGGTCAGCAAATCCAAAAAGAAATTGCGATTATTTTAATGCGCGAGATTAAAGATCCACGTTTACAAATGACGACTGTTTCAGCTGTTGAGGTAACACGCGATCTTGCTTATGCAAAAATATTTGTCACTTTTTTTAATGACAAACCTGATGAAATTAAAGCTTCGCTTGAAGTGCTAGCTGACGCTGAAGGTTATATTCGTTCATTATTAGGCAAACGTTTACGTGCTCGTATTATGCCGCACCTACGTTTTATCTATGACAGTTCAATGAGCGAAGGTGTTCGTATGAGCGCTTTAGTTGATCAAGCGGTTGCTAGTGATAAACCTGATGATGCTGACGATGCAGCAACGACAAGTGAAAAGAGCGAATAAGGCATGGCGAAGCGTAGAAAAGGTCGTGCTATCAATGGCGTTTTGCTTTTAGATAAGCCTCATGGACTATCATCCAATCATGCCTTGCAAACGGTTAAACGTATTTATTTTGCTCAAAAAGCTGGGCACACTGGTGCATTAGATCCACTTGCTACAGGCATGTTACCTATTTGTTTAGGTGAGGGGACTAAGTTTTCTCAGTTTTTACTTGATACCGACAAAACTTATCAAGTAGCCGCAAAGCTAGGTATTCGTACTACCACTAGTGATTCTGGTGGTGAAGTTGTTAGTGAAAAATCCGTTGAGGTATCAAGTGAGCAATTAACAGTAGCATTAGATAGTTTTCGCGGTACCACCAAGCAAGTACCGTCTATGTATTCAGCGCTTAAATATCAAGGCAAACCATTATATAAATATGCACGTGAAGGTATTGAAGTGCCACGTGAAGCAAGAGATATTACGGTGTTTTCTCTCGAGTTATTAGGATTTGAACATGATGAAGTCGAGTTGAAAATTCATGTGTCAAAAGGGACTTATATTCGCACCATTATTGATGATTTAGGTGAGTTACTTGGTTGTGGAGCACATGTTGCTGATTTAAGGCGTTTAGCCGTGGGAAATTATCCTATTGATAAAATGGTAACTTTACCTCAACTAGAAGCGTTACTTGAACAAGCTCAAGCACAAGATATCACCCCTTCTGAATTACTAGACCCATTATTGTTGCCCATGCAAAGTGCTGTTGAGGGGATGCCTTCGGTTTATGTTGATGATATGTCAGCTAATTTTTTACGTCATGGCAATCCAGTTCAAGCTTATAAAGCGCCTATTGATGGTAGTGTTCAGGTGTATATTGGTGAAGATGATAATGATAAAGCTGCGGAATTTATCGGTGTTGGTTTTATTGATGACGATGGTCAAGTAGCGCCGAAACGTATTGTGGTTATTTAACTTACTTATTATGAAAATTAAAAAGGAGCTCTTTAGCTCCTTTTTTTTATTGAATAATTGAATTTAAGATTTACAGATTCTTTTTTTCATTTTACTGCCCATTACTTTTACAGAAGTACAGGTTTCTTTTTTCTCTGCTTTTGCAGTCGTGTCTGCAGACTCTTTAGTAGATGCGCAGCCAGTAGTAATTAGTACCAATAAAATAACTAGAAATTTCATTTTTCAATAAATCCTTTAGGTAAAACATTTTAAAGACAGGATGATATAGAGACTTATTTACTATGTCTAACAAAAAGACAGATAAATGTTAAAAAAATGTAACATTATATTAATGTGTTTTATCGAGTGTACTCACAGGAGTGCTTTTTAGGTAAGTATAGGAGTCATGCTTAGACAATAGAAGAGACTTCTATTTATTTTTACACCAGCCTGTAGGCTAGCATTGCTCATGAATCGATTTCATATTGCCTTGAAGTCCGCTCTCGTCGTTCTCTGATTACTTTACTGGTAGTCGTATTAGTATTTTTAAGCTGATAGCTAATCACCTTGCTTCTGTATAGCCCAATTAAGTAAAAAAAGTACTCACAACTACTTCGGGAAATAATTTGAACATCCGAACGATGGTCTGAAAGGGGTAGTAATGGGTGTACGGAGTAATGACTACAGTCAACTCCGTTATTTTTCTTTAAATTGAGCGATACACCTCAAAGCTGAACAATTACTCAAATATGAATAAAGCAGCCAACTTGGCTGCTTTTTTGATTAAGTGTTTTCAAAAATATAGTGGATTTTAGCTGTTGAGTTGTCTTATTTTGAGCGAAAAAATAAACACATAATTATAATAAAGAAAGGTTGTAGTAAATAATGAATATAGATGTAGGACTTATTGAGACATTATTAGTCGCGTTACTAATATTATTTTCAGGTTACTTTCTAAATAGTAAAATTTCTTTTTTACGAGAAAATAATATTCCTGAGCCTGTAGTAGGCGGCATTGCCTTTTCAATTTTAGCGGCAATCGCTCATGCATATTTTGATGTGAATTTAAATTTTGATATGAGCTTTAAAAGCCCGTTAATGATCATTTTCTTCACTACCGTAGGCTTGGGCGCAAGCTTTTCTTTATTAGTTAAAGGTGGACCTAAAGTTGTATTGTTTTTAGGGGTTGCAACTGTCTATTTGTTTTTGCAAAATGGCATTGGTGTCGGTGTTGCGTTATTAACGGGCATGAATCCTTTAATGGGATTAATTGGTGGCTCAGTTACTTTATCCGGTGGTCATGGTACGGGGGCGACCTATGCAGAGCTGTTTACCACTGAATTTGGCATGGGAGCGGGAGTATTAGAACTTGCTATGGCTGCGGCTACTATGGGCTTAGTGTTAGGCGGCTTAATTGGTGGGCCCGTCAGTAAGCGCTTAATTAATAAATATAATTTAAAAGCAGATGAATATCACGAAGAATTAGACGATACCATTACCTTTAACCCAGACGATCATGATTTAGTAACACCTAAAAAAATGATGGAAACATTGTTTATTATTCTTATTTGCATGGTCGTTGGTGAATTTGCTCACTTAGCATTAAAAGCCAATGGCTTGGTTTTACCCTCATTTTTATTACCATTATTATGCGGTGTTGTTGCGACCAATGCGTGTGAGTTTTCTAAGCGTTACCACATAAGCCGAGCGTGTATTGATCTGTGGGGCACTATGGCTCTGTCAATATTTTTAGCTATGGCGTTAATGTCACTTAAAATATGGGAATTAGCTAATTTGGCTGGCCCAATGTTTATGCTTATTATTATTCAAGCAATTATGCTGATGTTTTTTGCTTACTTCATTACCTTTAGAGTGATGGGTAAAAATTATAATGCGGCTATTATGGCGGGCGGTCATTGTGGTTTTGGTTTGGGCGCTACACCGACAGCCGTTGCTAACATGGAGTCATTGGTTGCTCGTTATGGTCCATCACCTCAAGCATTTCTAGTAGTGCCTTTAGTTGGCGCATTTTTTATTGATATTACTAATGCGTTAGTACTTCAGGTTTATTTGAGTTTTATTACACCATAATTAGTTTGGTATAATTAATATAAAAATCGCGTCGGGTTTTAGTTGCAATTTAGCTATGCCCTGATACAATGCGCGCTCTTTCGTTACCTCAGCTGAATTAGTGTTTGGCTTGGGTCGTTATTTTAGCCCTTATTTTCTAAATAAAAACTTTAGATAAAAGGCTTTCACACTAAGGATTTATTATGTCTTTAAATGCTACAGAAAAAGCAGCAATTGTTGCTGAATACGCTCAAAAAGAAGGTGATACAGGTTCACCAGAAGTACAAGTTGCTTTGTTAACTACACAAATCAACCACTTACAAGGTCACTTCAAAGAGCACATCCATGATCACCATTCACGTCGTGGTTTATTACGCATGGTTGCACAACGTCGTAAATTACTTGACTACTTAAATGGTAAAAACGTTGAACGTTATACTGCATTAATTGGCAAGTTAGGTCTACGTCGTTAATAGTTCACTTATTTGAACTAGTTGAAAAAGCGCCTATTGGCGCTTTTTTTGATTTTAGCTTCCCTAAAATTTTAAAAAATCCTTGCCCTTGTAAGCTGTATTTCATCTCATAAAACTAATCATAATTACATGAAGTGCCCACTTCGTAGTGATAAATGTACCGCCTTACCTCATTTAAATTGTCTCAGTTTCTTTTCTATATATTGTTGATTTCAGCTTTAGTTTAAGTGATTTTTCTTTACTTTTTTATAAAGAAAGTGACTTTGTTTTTGCTATTTATAATAAACAATTAAATTAACAATGATGCTAGTAGTTAATATTTTCTTTATAAATCAAATGAATATAAATAAAATTGATTTGTACAGTTTATGTCTGACTGTTAGTTATTTTGGGAAGGCATATGAATAAATCAAATAATAAATTGGTAAAAGCAATGATCACCGCATGTTTGGGGATTGCGCTTACCGCTTGTGGAGGCTCTGATTCTAAAGGAAAATCCTACGCCTGAGCTGCCACCTGCAAATACAGCACCGGTTATTTCAAGTACAGGTATTAACACGGTTGAAGTAGGCTCGGCATACTCATATACATTGGTAGGAAGTGATGCTGATAGTTTAACTTTGTCAGCAAGTAATCTACCTATATGGCTTTCGTTTAATAGTACAACCGGAATATAAAGTGGTACACCTGCCGAAGGCGATGAAGGCGATCATGCTATTACCTTAATAGTTAGTGACGGTACTGATGACGTAAGTCAACCATATACAATTACAGTAACGGCTGCTGTAATTGTAAATAATGCACCGATAATAACCAGTACGAGTATTGATGAAGCAACCGCTAACTCAGTGTATAGTTATATGTTTTCTGCAATGGATGAAGATGAAGATGCTTTTACCATGTCAGCAACTTCTATCGCAACTTGGCTTACTTTTGATATCGTAAGTGGCACTTTAACAGGCACGCCTTCAAGCTGTGATGTTGGTGACCAGAGTATTACTTTGGCTGTTACAGACGGTATTGATAAGGTATCGCAAAGCTTTACAATAACCGTTGCTGAAGAATTATCATCAGGGCCAATGGATGTATGAGTTATTTTCAATGATGCAGCTAACCCTAAATGGGCTGCATGGGATTGTTGTGCGGGTTCAACACCCACCGTTGAAACTGACGATGCAGAACATGGCACTGTAACTGAATTCAATTACTGGCGATACTGTTATGGGCTTCACAACGCGCGCCGTTGACGGTGCTATAGATGGTGTTCCATTTGATGCAACCGATATAGTTTCAGCAGGAACTTTTGAGTTTGATCTTAATTTAGTACCGACTAAATAGTTGCCAAATTCATTTAATCCGGGAGAATACACCGCTATTGCCATTTTTTCTGGAATAATGGCAACTATTCCACCACCACCACCACCAACACCACTTTTTCCCGGTAAACCTACGCTAAAAGCAAAAGCAAAAGCAAAATCACATGAGGCATTAATGCTTACATGTGCGGCTGTGAGATATTGGACATAAGTCGTCGAAATTAAAATTTAAAAATGACGTGATACAAGATTAATCGCAGTGATTATTTAAGTTAGAAACTAAACACAGACTACAAAAGGATCTTTTTTGTAGTCAATAAGCCTTAACTGACTATTCTTGCTAGCAAATAGCGCTCAGGTCAGTATAATGTGCCTGCCTAATTTTTTTGTTGTCATACTTAACAAAAAATTAGGCACTAATTTAAAACAAAATAATCAATCAAACTGTATAATTTTTTGTTCTACTTAAACCGTCAATGTAGCGTCTAAGTGAATAAATAATTGTACAGATTGATTAATATATCAATACGTTATTGCTTTTGATTTATAAGGCAAGACGTAAAAAATCAAGGAAACATATTTAATGTTCAATCCAGTAACTAAAAAATTTCAATTCGGCAAACATACCGTAACGCTTGAAACGGGCACTATTGCTCGTCAAGCATCTGCAGCTGTTATGGCAAGCATGGACGATACTTGTGTATTAGTATCAGTTGTTGCTAAAAAAGAAGCAAAAGCAGGTCAAGATTTCTTCCCATTAACAATTAACTACCAAGAACGTACTTACGCTGCGGGTAAAATCCCTGGTAGCTTCTTTAAACGTGAAGGTCGCCCTTCAGAAGAAGAAACATTAATCGCACGTTTGATTGACCGTCCACTTCGTCCACTATTCCCAGAAGGGTTTATTAACGAAGTACAAGTAATTATCACTGTTGTTTCAGTTAATCCTGAAATTGCCCCTGACATCATTTCATTAATTGGTGCTTCTGCGGCATTAGCTATTTCTGGTGCACCTTTTAACGGTCCAGTTGGCGCTGCGCGTGTTGGTTATACTGATGGTCAATATATTCTTAACCCATTGCAATCTGAATTACCAACAAGTCAATTAGACCTAGTGGTTTCAGGTACAGACTCTGCTGTATTAATGGTTGAATCTGAAGCTGACGTTTTATCTGAAGAAGTAATGCTTGGCGCGGTAATGTTTGGTCATGAACAAATGCAAGTTGCCGTTGATGCAATTAAAGAATTTAAAACAGAAGTTAACACGCCTTCATGGGAATGGACTGCTCCAGTTAAAAATGCTGAGTTAGTAGCTAAAATTGCTGAGCTTAGTGAAGCACAAGTAAACGAAGCTTACCAAATTACTGAAAAAGCTGTTCGTTATGATAACATCAAAGAAATCCGCAATTCAGTTGTAGAGCAATTGTTAGCTGAAGATGCTGATGTAGATGTTCAAGAAGCAAAAGATTTATTCCACGACTTAGAGAAAACAGTTGTTCGTGGTCGTATCACGCAAGGTTCACCACGTATTGATGGTCGTGATCCTGAGTCGATTCGTGCTTTAGACGTAATGACTGGTGTATTGCCACGTACTCATGGCTCAGCTGTATTTACTCGTGGTGAAACACAAGCACTTGTTACTGCTACTCTTGGTACACAACGTGATGCACAGCGCATTGACAGTATTTTAGGTGAGAAAACTGATGCATTTATGCTTCATTATAACTTCCCTCCATACTGTGTTGGTGAAACTGGTTTTGTTGGTTCACCTAAGCGTCGTGAAATCGGCCATGGCCGTTTAGCTAAACGCGGTATGTTAGCTGTTATGCCTAGTATTGAAGAATTCCCGTACGCAGTACGTGTTGTTTCTGAAATTACTGAATCAAATGGTTCATCTTCAATGGCTTCTGTTTGTGGTACTTCTCTAGCTCTTATGGATGCTGGTGTTCCAATTAAAGCATCAGTTGCTGGTATTGCGATGGGTCTAGTTAAAGAAGGCGAAAAATTCGTTGTTCTTTCTGACATTTTAGGTGATGAAGATCACTTAGGTGACATGGACTTTAAAGTTGCTGGTACTACGGGTGGTATTACTGCACTGCAAATGGATATCAAAATTGAAGGTATCACGCAAGAAATCATGCAACTTGCTTTAAACCAAGCAAAAGCTGCGCGTACACATATCTTATCTGTAATGGATGAAGCGATTTCTGGTCACAGAGACGAAATCTCTGAATTTGCACCACGCATTCATACGATTAAAGTTAGCCAAGATAAAATTCGTGACATCATTGGTAAAGGCGGCGCTACTATTCGTCAACTTACTGAAGAAACGGGCACTACTATTGAAATTGATGACGATGGTACCGTTAAAATTGCTGCAACTTCGGGTGAGCAAGCTGAAGATGCCATTAACCGTATTAAAGCATTAACGGCTGAAATTGAAGTAGGTACACTTTACACAGGTAAAGTAGTACGTATTGTTGATTTCGGTGCTTTTGTTAATGTATTACCGGGTAAAGATGGTTTAGTACATATTTCACAAATCTCTGAAGAGCGTGTTAACAACGTAAGTGACGTGCTTAAAGAAGGTCAAGAAGTGAAAGTTAAAGTACTAGAAGTTGACCGTCAAGGCCGTGTACGTTTAAGTATTAAAGAAGCGATTGAAAAGCCAGCAGCAGAAACTCCTGCAGCAGAGTAATTCTATATCGTTAATTGACTAAGTAAGTTACAAATTAGTCTTTAAAAAGGAGCCAAATGGCTCCTTTTTTGTTTTTATTTAAAGTACAATCACTTATAAGTATATTTTATTTTATAAATTTTTAAGGTCGATTAGTGAATTTCTTCTTTCCCCAATTCAAATTTAAACCATTGATGTTGATTACCGTTATTTGCATGGCTTTATTTACACAAGGTTGTGTATCACCAAATAATTCAGATAATAACACTGGTTCAGCTGCGCTAAGTCAATTAGTGATTGCTGAGCCTTTAGCGATTAATTTTAAAAGTGAAATTGCGATAGCACGTTTATCTGAAGTCATTAATCGTGTTAAAGTTACTGATGAACAAAAGGCACAACTTCATTATGATCGCGGTGTGCTTTATGACAGTGTTGGTTTACGCTCATTGGCCCGACTTGATTTTTCTCATGCTATACAGCTAAAACCTAATTTGATAGATGCTTACAACTTTTTGGGAATACACTTTACTCAGTTAAAAGAGTTTTCGCAGGCATATGAAAAATTTGATTCAGTTCTCGAGTTAGAGCCTACCCATGAGTATGCACATTTAAATCGTGGCATAGCGCTTTATTATGGTGACAGACCAGAGTTGGCTGCGCAAGACTTTAGTGACTTTCATCATAAGCAAAGTGATGATCCATATCGACTGTTATGGTTATATTTAGCTGAATATGAAATCGATTCAACTTTAGCTAAGCAAAAGCTAAAACAAAGAGCTGAACTAGTAGCAGAGCATACTTGGGCTAAACAGGTCATTTATTTATATTTAGGTGAAATTAGCCAAGCGCAGTTTATTAGCGAGTTAACCCAAAATGTTCAGTCAAATAAAGCGTTAACCGATAGGTTATGTGAAGCCTATTTTTACCTTGGGAAATATAATCAAAGTACGGATAATTATGGTGCAGCGGCAAACTTCTTTAAACTATCTTTAAGTACCAATGTTTACGAATTTGTTGAACATCGATATGCCAGACTAGAATTAGATTTAATGCGCACTAAAAAAGTTAATTTGTAGGTTGTACTTTTAGTGCCCAAAAAAGTGCAAAAAAAAGTTCGACATAATGTCTGGCAAAACAAACTAATCACTATGAGCTTGTTGGTTCTCCTGGTAACAGGATTATCAACAAGCTCATTTTTTTTAAATGATTATCTAACAAAAACAATTAATAAAAATAAGCACAGTTCAGCTCAGTTTGACTTTGCTTTAAGGCAAGATAACCTTGCAGTATTGCGCTTAAGTCTGAGTGAGTCTCAACAATATAGTCAGCAATGGCTTGTATTAGCGACTACATTAGCGAAAACACAAGGCGATGTGGCTTATCAACTTGCTATTTATTACCAAGAAGACTCTAGCCAAGCCCTTTTTTGGTATAAAAGCGCAATCAGGCTTAATTATCATAAAGCGTCAATAGCATTAGCAAGGCATTACTTTCAGCAAAATAAACTAAATAATGCTACAGAGACTTTGGCTGCGCTACCCGTTACTCTTTCTCAAAAGTTGAACACAGAAGCCAATATACTAAAAGTTAATATTGCCATTAATCGGGGTGATGTTAGCAAAGTTAAGCTCATAATTAACGAACATGCTCAACAATTACAAAAAACGATTGCAGGGCGATTGTTGTTAGCTGACATTAATAAATATCAGCTACTGATAGATAATAATAAAGACCCTGAGTCTGGTTCCTTAAAGTTGAGTTGCGATAATAGCATTCAGCTCTTCGCAACTAATTTGAATCATTTAAAACACCTTGAAGGCATAATAAAATATTTTGAAGCGCAAGTTTTGAATCAGGCGGTGTGTTTTTCGTCAGTTCGTTATATGGCAATTAATGGACTTGATTGTAGTAACGAACAAGAGAAAGCTATTCGATGTAATGAACTAAACTGGCAACCTTGGGCTAGTTCAATTGACACTCGTTATGTTGGCATTATGTTGCCCAAGGGGGGGGCTAATGTTCATTTAGGGATCTTGTATTTTGACGCACAAGATAGTGTTGATGTTATCGCCCATGAAGTAAGTCATTTATTAGGTTTTGTTGATGAATATCCCTTAACAGCAGAGCACGTAAAATGTAGAGCTAGCCAAAAGATTAGTTTTTCACAAAACATATCTGTTTTGAAAAAAACTTATCTGGGTGACAAAAACACTGTACGCATTAAAGTATTAAAGCAAATTGCGTGGGCTAAACATATTAAAAAGTCTACCCCTATTTTACAGCCAGTAACGAGCTTAAATGACGAAAAACGTTGGGAATTAGGCACTCCAATGAGGTATAAAGATGACGTTGGACTTTTTAATGCGCAAACATGTGATAACAGCATTGATTCTTTAAAGGAGAAATTTAGTGCTTTCAAACCAGTATTGAAAACCACCAAGTTACAGTATTTTTCGTTAGACTTTCCTAAACTCTACTCTACACTTATAGAAGAAAATTCAATGCAATATTTGATGCCTAGTTTTCATTACAATATTGCCTTGGCATATTTTCAACAAAGCACTTTACAGCAAAATTCTTTTCAAAAAACAAGTGTTGAACAAGCGAATTATTGGCTTGAGCAATCTGCCAAATGGGAGCGTGATGCCAAAAGAATTAAAAAAGTGCGTCAAGGAGCCTTTTAATTCAATCAGCCTTTTTTATTCTGGCGGTAATTAATAATTTTGTCATCGCTTGGATAAGGTATAATTACGACAAAATTTGTATCTTATTTTTATAACTAGAAATCTATCAATGAAGCCTTTTGAGCCTAAACAGTTTCGCCAACATTTTCCTCTTGTTGTCAGCACTAATTCAAAAAATGAAAAGCTTATGCCTTTGGTCTATTTTGACAATGGTGCAACCACGCAAAAGCCTGATTGTGTTATTGATAACTATCAATATTTTTATCAAAATATAAATGCCAATGTTCACCGAGCTTCCCATTTGTTAAGTACTAAAGCAACGACAGCTTATGAGCATACACGCGAGTCAGTAAAGTCCTTTATTAATGCAAAAAGTAATAAAGAAATCATTTGGACAAAAGGTACGACCGAAAGCATTAACTTGATTGCTGCAAGTTTGGGGAAACAAATTCTCAATGCAGGTGATGAGATTATTTTAGCGGTAAGTGAGCATCACGCAAACGTTGTACCGTGGCAACTTATAGCAGAGCAAACAGGGGCAAAAATTAAAGTTGCAATATTAGATGCAACAGGAAAACTAGACATTAATGAATTTAATAAGCTCGTTACTAATAAGACAAAAATTGTTTGTTGCGCACATGTTTCGAATGTACTGGCAAAAATAAACCCTATCAATGAAATTATTAAAAAGGCAAAATCTGTTGGCGCAATAACTGTTATAGATGGAGCACAAGCCGTTGCCCACTTTTCTGTTGACGTGCAAGCCCTTGATTGTGATTTTTATGTGTTTTCAGCGCATAAAATGTATGGACCAACCGGTGTAGGAGTGCTTTATGGCAAACAAGCTTTACTTGAAGCTATGCCTCCCTATCAATCAGGCGGAGAAATGATCAAAGTAGTGAGCTTTAAAGAGCAAACAACCTTTAATTCTCTGCCATTTAAGTTTGAAGCAGGCACGCCTAATATCGCAGGCGTTGTAGCTTATGCTAAAGCCATTAGTTTTATTCGTCAGTTTGATAGTGCTGAAATAACTGATTATGAGCAACAATTAACACATTATTGTTATCAGGCTTTAAATAAGGTTTTCGAGGTTGAATTTATTGTAGATGAAATGCCTGATATTCCTGTTATCACTTTTATTATTAAAGGCCATCATAATCATGATATAGCAACTAGTCTTGATAGTTTTGGTATTGCTATTCGCAGTGGTCATCATTGCGCCATGCCTTTGATGGAATATCTAAATATTTCAGGGTGCTTACGTGTATCTATGGCACCTTATAATACGTTTGCTGAAATTGACTATTTAATTGAGTGTTTAAATAAAATACTTAATCAAGAACATGATAGTTTGCAAGAAGAGCTGAGCTTTCAATGTATCGAGAGTAATGAAGCGGCGAGTGTTGTAATTATCGATAAGTTTTCAAAGGTTAAAAGTTGGGATTCCCGTCACCGTGAAATAATGTTACTAGGTAAGCAACTAAATCGCCTAGACAAAAACCTTAGAGATGAGCAAACTTTGATTAGTGGCTGTGAAAGTCTTGCATGGCTAGTGTCGTCAAAAAATTCACAAGGTGTATTTAATTTTCAAGCAGACAGTGACGCAAAAATAATTCGCGGCTTATTAGTTATAGTGCTAGCGGCATATGATGGTAAAACGGCAGAGAAAATACAGCTTTTTAATATCGAAGCATATTTTGAAAGCTTAGGATTAATGCAGCATTTAAGTCCATCAAGAGGTAATGGTGTGCTAGCAATTGTGGATAAAATAAAATCGTTAACCTTATAGGTCGTCACTATGTAGTCAGGCACGACACTGAAAATTGTCGAGGCGAGCATCGACCTACGGTTTAAGCTCTATAGGTATTTGTAGCTCGTCACGAACGTATTGAAGCACGACAAAAAAGTACTAGTCGTGACAAATTTCTCCTCAGACTTTTATTAACAACTTATCAATTGCTCTGCCAACGGCGAAAAATGCAAAAGTAGCAGTAACATGCGTTGTCGCACCAAAACCACCACTACAATCTAGCCGCATAGCGCCACTTTTTTTATCTGTAACTTCGGGTTTTGCTAAGCAAACTTCCCCCATTTCTGTTGGGTAGCGTAATTGCTCGGTAGAAAAGACGGCATCAATAGAGAATTTTCGTTTGCTGGCTTTGGCAATATTAGCTCGAGGAAAATTGAACTCGCGCCTTAATTGGTTTTTAACCTTGGCAAGTAATGGATCTTGATAAGTTTTACTTAAATCAGTAATGGCTATTTTACTCGGGTCTACTTGTCCACCAGCACCGCCAATAGTGATTATGGGCAGTTTATTACGTTTGCAGTGAGCAATTAAACGGGTTTTAACATCTACAGAGTCGATGGCATCGATAACATAATCATAATTATGACTAAGCAACTCACCTAAATTCTCTACTGTTACAAAATCTTCAATACAGCTTACTTGACAGTCAGGGTTAATTTGCTTGATACGATCGCGCATAACATCAACCTTACTTTCACCAATAGTATCACTAAGCGCATGAATTTGACGGTTAATGTTAGTAATGCAAATATCATCAAGATCAATTAACGTTATATTACCAATGCCATTCCTAGCAAGAGCTTCTGCTACCCAAGAGCCAACACCACCAATGCCAATAACACAAAAATGGGCATTTTGTAGAGCTTGAGCACCTTGTTGACCATAAAGGCGGACAATGCCGCCAAATCTTAATGAGTAATCTGACATTTTACCGATAATATAAAGTTGAAATTAAGTGCTCCATTATAACGGGTTAACGCCGATGGTTAAAACTAACTAAAACATTTTTTAAGCAGACAGCTTTTAATTAAACAAGTGCTATTATTTTTGATCTTTGTCTTGTCTAATAAAATCGAATCTAATTTTTGCTCTATAACAATGCTAAGGATAAAAATTAGGATTAAAAAAGTGGGTAAGAGTACAAAAGAAGTAACCATAGTAATGTTAGTAATAAGTGGGATTGCAGTAATTAATAACAATAAAGCAGCTAAAGTTACTTTATGAATTAATCGAAATAAATTAATTGTCCTTTCCATGATAATGATCTTAGTTAAGTGATTTATGTCATTATAATAGCGCTTGCATTGAATAAATAATGGTGGCATATTTGCCATGATGAGTGGCAAAAGTGACATTTGCAATTAAGAGGAAGGCAGTATGAAAATTCTAGTATTAGCCACGGAACATTGTATGGTCTCTGCCATTTATGGCGTGTTAGATGTGTTCTCAACTGCGAACTACTGTATTGGTAAACGCTATGGTGAAGGTGTTATTGATGACTTTGATTGTCAAATTGTCACCATAGAAAACCAAAGTGTTCAAGGTTATAACGGTATTGAGATTAAGCCGACTCAACATTTAGATTATCAGCAGGCCCCTGATATTATTGTGCTTTCGTCTTCTGTTGAAGTGGTGATCGATTGCTGTGGTGATGATATTGAAATAGCGGATAGAGAAAAAATTAAACAATGGCTTACATTTTGTGAAGAGCAGGGCACTGTTATAAGTAGTTTTTGTACAGGCGCTTTTTTATTAGCGTCCTCTGGTTTACTTGCTGGAAAAACAGCGACAACCCATTGGCGCAGTGCTGATTTGTTTAGGCGCGTTTTTCCTTATATCCGTCTTGATTGTGATCAGTTGATTGTTGATAACGGTGATGTAATTTGCTCAGGTGGCTCGATGTCTTACATCGATCTTTGCTTACACCTCATTGATAGATTCATTGGCAAAGATATTGTTTCTGATTGTGCAAAACTACTTGTTTTTGATCCTGTAAGGCAAAAACAATCACCTTATGTTTCTTTTAAGGCGCAGAAAAAACATGAAGACAAAGCTATTTTAGCAGCGCAAGACTGGCTTGAACGTCACTTTAATAATGATATTTCAATGGAAGCTTTAGCTGACAAGGTTGGCCTTGGAACACGTACATTTAAGCGTCGCTTTAAGCAAGCAACCAGTGAAAATCCCATTAACTACTTGCAAAGAATAAGAGTAGAACAGGTAAAAGATAAACTAGAAAAGACTAATGATTCAATTAATCAGATTATTTGGTCGGTAGGTTATGAAGATATCAGTAGCTTTAGACAATTATTTAAACGATTTACGGGTTTGACTCCAAAAGATTATCGGCAAAAATTTTCTTAATGGTTAGTTTTTAGCTTAAAAGTGAAGATTCTACATTTATTATATGAATAGTAGTTATTACTATAATAAATAAAAAGTATAGTGAAAATGTGTGTTTTCTGACTGTTTTATATTCTATATGAGTGATTTTCTACTATATATTTCTTATAAAACTGAATTTATATAGGTTCGACAATTAGAAAAAAAGCATAAAAAAGGTAGCTAATGCTACCTTTTTTATTATTGGTTACTCAAAAATTAATTTATAGTAACTACAATATTATTTTCTTATCTTTTAGAAAGAGGTACAAATTCACGGTTAATTTCACCGGTGTATTTTTGACGAGGACGACCAATTTTCTGACCCGGTTGAGATAACATTTCATCCCAATGAGCAATCCAACCAACGGTTCTAGACATCGCAAAAATAACAGTAAACATACTCGTTGGAATACCAATAGCTTTTAAGATGATACCTGAATAGAAATCTACATTTGGGTAAAGTTTTTTCTCAATGAAATAAGGGTCTTCTAAAGCAACTTTTTCTAATGCCATGGCAACATCTAACAATGGATCTTGGATGCCAAGTTCTTTAAGAACTTCATGACAAGTCTCACGCATTACGGTCGCGCGAGGGTCAAAGTTTTTATAAACGCGATGACCAAAACCCATCAAACGGAACGGGTCACTTTTATCTTTAGCCTTAGCTACAAACTCATCTACACGGTCTAGGGTGCCAATTTCTTCAAGCATAGTTAAGCAGGCTTCGTTAGCGCCGCCATGTGCAGGACCCCATAAAGATGCAACACCTGCTGCAATACAAGCATAAGGGTTAGCACCAGAAGAGCCAGCTAAACGTACAGTAGACGTTGATGCATTTTGTTCGTGATCAGCATGAAGCGTAAAAATTCTATCCATTGCGCTAGCAACAATAGGGCTTACGATATATTCTTCTGCAGGCACAGAGAACATCATGTGCAGGAAGTTTTCAGCGTAAGTTAAATCATTACGTGGATAAACAAAAGGTTGTCCTACACTATATTTGTATGCCATAGCTGAAATGGTAGGCATTTT
This sequence comes from Colwellia sp., assembly GCA_029938115.1. GTDB lineage: Bacteria > Pseudomonadota > Gammaproteobacteria > Enterobacterales > Alteromonadaceae > Colwellia. The sequence goes on from JAPYOP010000005.1 coordinate 101,472, forward strand.
AGCGATTAAACGATGAGCGCTACGTTTACGTTGCTCTGGGTCGTTGATATCTAAATCACTGTGATAGAAAGAAGATAAAGCACCTACAACACCGCAAATCATTGCCATTGGATGCGCATCAGGTAAAAAACCATGGAAGAAATGAGCCAATTTTTCGTGAACCATCGTATGGTTAGTTATCGTGTTTTTAAACTCATCATATTGCGCTTGAGTTGGAGCGTTGCCATTAAGTAAAATATAACAAACTTCTAAGTAATCTGCTTCTTTAGCAAGGCTATCAATAGGGTAACCTCGATGTTGTAATACGCCTTTGCCACCATCAATAAAAGTGATTGCAGACTCACAAGATGCAGTGGCTAAAAACCCAGGGTCGTAAGTGAAATAACCATGGCTGCCTAAGGTTCTAATATCAATAACATCAGTCCCTGCAGAGCCTGTTAGAATAGGCAGTTCGGCAATTTCTTTTCCGTCAATACTTAGCGAGGCTTTAGATTCAGCCATATGTTTTATCCCCTATTATTTTTAAATTTACAATTTATTTTCTGATTATCTGGTTAATACTCGTAGATAAGAATAGACCCTATTTAAAAGAAGAATGGAAAATAATCAATTTTATTGATTTAACTTATATTTCTTTACAATCAGGTAAATCGAATTGCCGATATTCTACCTCAATTTCAGAATGAATAGTAATAGCCATTAGTCTAAAGTTTGATGAGGGTCATCAAATCGACTAAAAATCAATCATAAGCTATTATTAGTGAAGGAAAATTGAATTTATTCACTATCAGCTATATAATCAAGCCGTTCAGTAATTGCTTTTACGATTTCGTTATATAAATAAAGATTTAGGTAATAAATTTCTTATTGCGTGAGAATTTAATTTCATATTGAAAATAACTCTCTCTTATACGAAAGTATTAATAGAATTACTTAGCCAAGTTAGGTTAAGTTCGCTATTATTATGTGCATCGGTTGACTGAGAAATTAGCTGTTTAGCTATTTTTCTAAACCAAAGGCAGTAACCGTTCATTTCGGGAATTACTTATTTAGTAATCTCTTTAGTATTTATTTTGCTTAACAAAAATATATACTAAATTCTAAAAAGGTAGTTCATGAGTAACAATAATAAAAGTTGAAGGCTTTCGGGCTCTTTAGGCAACAATTGTGAAAAAACAACGTCCTGTAAATCTAGATCTAACTACAATTAAGATGCATCCGGCAGCTAATGCCTCAATTCTCCACCGTGTTTCTGGTGTGATAATGGTATTTGCTATTGGTATCTTATTGTTGACCCTTTCAATCTCTCTTTCTTCTGTTGAAGGATTTGCTCAAATTCAAGATTATATTGATGGCATTTTCTTTAAATTTATTATCTTTGGCTGTTTATCAGCGTTGACTTACCATGTATTAGCCGGTGTACGACACTTGTTTATGGACTTAGGTCACTTTGAAGAATTAGCTTCGGGGAATACTAGCGCTAAATTAATTATGATTATTTGGTTAGCAGTATCAGCAGTCATAGGAGTTTGGTTATGGTAAACGTCGTCGCATCAGTAGGCCGAAACGGCGTACATGATTTTATTCTTCTAAGAGCTAGTGCAATTATTCTTGTGCTATACACTTTATTACTTGCTGGGCTTTTCGTATTAACACCGAGTGTTACTTATGATATATGGCAAGGGTTCTTTGCTTGTATGAGCGTAAAGATTGCCACAATGTTAGCGCTACTTGCGTTGCTTGTGCATGCTAAAATTGGTGTTTGGCAAGTTTTGTCAGATTACATCAAACCAGCATTTTTACGTGGTACATTGCAATTTTTCTTTTCAGTTCTTTTATTAGCCTACGTATTGTTTGGCTTTTCAATTGTGTGGGGTGTGTAAGTGAGCGTTCCAATTCGTGAATTTGACGCCATAGTAATTGGCGCAGGCGGCGCGGGCATGCGCGCTGCATTAGCAATTTCAGAATCAGGCAAATCTTGTGCCTTGATTTCTAAAGTATTTCCAACTCGTTCTCATACTGTATCTGCCCAAGGTGGTATTACCGTAGCACTTGGTAATGCCCATGAAGATCACTGGGAACAACATATGTACGATACCGTTAAAGGCTCTGATTATATCGGTGACCAAGACGCTATTGAGTACATGTGTAAAGTGGGCCCAGAATCTGTGATTGAGCTAGAGAAAATGGGTTTACCTTTTTCTCGCACAGAAGAAGGTAAAATTTACCAACGTCCATTTGGTGGTCAATCTAAAAACTTTGGTGGCGAACAAGCAGCCCGTACCGCGGCAGCAGCTGACCGTACAGGTCATGCTTTATTACATTGTTTGTACCAACAAAATGTTAAAAATAAAACTAACGTTTACTCTGAGTGGTATGCATTAGATTTAGTTAAAAACAGTGACGGCGCTGTAGTGGGTACTACTGCTATTTGTATCGAAACTGGTGAAGTGGTTTACTTTAAGGCCCGCGCAACGGTATTAGCTACTGGTGGTGCTGGTCGTATTTTCGCATCAACTACTAATGCTCACATCAATACTGGTGATGGTGTTGGTATGTCACTTCGTGCTGGCATTCAAATGCAAGACATGGAAATGTGGCAATTTCATCCAACCGGTATTGCTGGTGCAGGTGTATTAGTTACTGAAGGTTGTCGTGGTGAAGGTGGTTACCTACTTAACAAAGACGGCGAACGTTTCATGGAGCGTTACGCGCCTAATGCTAAAGATTTAGCTGGTCGTGATGTTGTTGCTCGCTCAATGATGACAGAGATTCGTGAAGGTCGTGGTTGTGATGGTCCTTGGGGTCCTCATATTAAACTTAAGCTTGATCATTTAGGTCGCGAAACTTTATACAAACGCCTACCAGGTGTTTGTGATTTATCGAAAACTTTCGCACACGTTGACCCTGCAGAAGAGCCGATTCCAGTAATACCTACCTGTCATTATCAAATGGGTGGCGTACCAACTAATGTTAACGGTCAAGCCCTTAATATTGGTAGCGACGGTAAAGAAACTATCGTTGAAGGCTTATTCGCCGTTGGTGAAATTGCTTGTGTATCTGTACATGGTGCTAACCGTTTAGGTGGTAACTCATTACTAGATTTAGTGGTATTTGGCCGCGCGGCAGGTAACTTTTTAGGAACCTACTTAAACGACACTCAAAATGCTAAAGATGCCTCTGAATCTGATTTAGAAGCCTCGCTTGCTCGTACTAATCGTTGGGAATCATCTACTAAAGGTGAAGACCCTGTACAAATTCGCAAAGACTTACAGCAGTGTATGCAGATGAACTTCTCGGTATTCCGTGAAGGTGAAGCAATGGCACAAGGTATGAAAGAATTAACTGAAATTCGTGAACGTTTAAAAGATGCTCGTTTAGATGATAAGTCTTCTGAATTTAACACCCAACGTATTGAGTGTTTAGAATTAGACAACTTAATGGAAACGGCATTCTGTTCAGCAAAAGCAGCTAACTTCCGTACTGAATCTCGTGGCGCGCATGCAAGACAAGATTTCACTGAACGTGATGATAAGAACTGGTTATGCCATTCAATCTACACGCCAGAAACCGAAGCAATGAGCAAACGTGACGTTAACATGAAACCCGTTCACCGCGAAGCTTTCCCTCCGAAAGCTCGTGTTTACTAAGGAGTAATTGGTATGAAACAGTTATTTTCGATTTACCGTTATAATCCTGATGTAGATGCTAAACCTTACATGAAAGATTATGAGTTAGAGGTTCCTGAAGGCTCTGATATGATGATCCTTGATGCACTTATTCTGTTAAAAGAAGAAGATGCAACATTATCATTTCGTCGTTCATGTCGTGAAGGTGTTTGTGGCTCAGATGGTTTAAACATGAATGGCAAAAATGGCTTAGCCTGTATTACGCCATTATCAGAATTGAAGTCGAGTAAAATTATTTTACGTCCTTTACCTGGATTGCCAGTAGTGCGTGACTTAATTATTGATATGACTCAATTTTATGAGCAATATGAGAAAATTAAGCCATACTTGATTAACGATGCTCAACAACCAGCACGTGAAAACATACAATCAATTGAAGAACGTGACAAATTAGACGGTCTTTATGAATGTATTTTGTGTGCTTGTTGTTCAACTTCTTGCCCTTCTTTCTGGTGGAACCCGGATAAATTTATCGGGCCAGCAGGTTTATTGCATGCTTATCGGTTTTTAATTGATAGCCGTGATACCGCAACAGAAGAGCGTTTAGATGGTTTACAAGATGCTTACAGCGTATTTCGTTGTCACGGCATCATGAACTGTGTTGATGTTTGTCCAAAAGGATTAAACCCAACCAAAGCCATTGGTCATATAAAATCTATGTTATTAAGCCGAGCAGTTTAATTATTTGAATTAATAACATAGAGGAAATATCTAATCTAACTGTTTAGGTATTACCGAAATAAAAATTTCTGAGTATTTTGTTTTAAATACTCAGTTTTTTAACAATAATTTAGTTTCAGGTAATTGTTTATCTTTAAGTTGTAGGGTTCAAGTTGAAGGAAAAAGCACGGAGTTGACGCACGTCAATGAGTACTTTTTACGTACAAATTGGGCTATACAGCGACAAAGTAAATAGTTACATATTTTTAGTTGCTTAACCTCAGCAAGGAACAAGGCAATGCCAGAAGGTGTAATGAAGGCTTGGCTAGAGTCTTCCCACTTAAACGGTGGCAACATCGTTTATATTGAAGAATTGTACGAATCATACCTAGATAATTCAGCCTCTGTATCTGCAGAATGGCGTGAACTCTTTTCAGAACTTCCTAAGGTTGCAGGCAGTGAGGTGGAATACCGCCACAGTGTTATACGCGATGAATTTAAAGTTTTAGCTAAACAACAACAGAAACAAGTTGTGACTTCTGGTGGAAACGCCAAACAAGTTAAAGTTTTACAATTAATTAATGCCTTTAGGGTTCGCGGTCATCAAAATGCTAATTTAGACCCGTTGGGTTTATGGCAGCGTGATAAGGTTCGCGATTTACAGTTATCACATCATGACTTATCAGAAAACGATTTTGACAAAGAATACAACCTCGGATCTTTTGCTGTTGGTCAAGACTCGATGAAGTTGGCTGAATTATATAAAACGCTTAAAAAGACTTATTGTAGTTCGCTTGGCGCAGAGTATATGCACATAACCTCAACAGATGAAAAGCGTTGGTTACAAAGTCGTATAGAATCTATTCAGTCTCAGTTAACGTTAAATGTTGATGAGAAAACTGAAATTCTTAAAGGCTTAATTGCTGCGGATGGTTTAGAGAAATACCTTGGCGCAAAATTCCCCGGTGCTAAACGCTTTTCTTTAGAAGGCGGTGATGCACTTGTTCCTATGCTAAAAGAGTTGATAACCCGCGCAGGTACTGCGGGCACTAAAGAAGTGGTCATGGGCATGGCTCATCGTGGTCGACTAAATGTTTTAGTTAATGTTATGGGTAAAAATTCATCTAAATTGTTTGATGAATTTGCAGGTAAACATGATGAAGTGTCTAGCTCTGGCGATGTTAAGTATCATCAAGGCTACTCTTCTGATTTTGTTACTCCCGGTGGTAATGTTCATTTAGCGTTAGCATTTAATCCTTCGCATCTAGAAATTGTTAACCCAGTTGTTATTGGTTCAGTACGAGCCCGCTTAGACAGACGTGATTGTAATCAGGGGGATTTAGTTTTACCTATAACAATTCATGGTGACTCTGCTATTGCTGGTCAAGGTGTTGTGCAAGAAACTTTTAATATGTCACAAGCGCGTGCTTTTAAAGTCGGTGGCACAGTACGTATTGTCATCAATAACCAAGTAGGTTTTACTACCTCAAAAGCAGAAGATACCCGCTCAGGCGAATATTGTACTGAAATTGCCAAAATGGTACAGGCACCAATATTACATGTTAATGGTGATGATCCAGAAGCTGTAATCTTAGCAACTCAAATAGCGCTAGATTATCGCAATGAATTTAAACGTGATGTAGTTATTGATTTAGTTTGTTACAGACGTCATGGACACAATGAAGCAGATGAGCCTAGTACTACTCAGCCATTAATGTACAAAATTGTTAAGAAGCATGCGACGCCACGTCAATTATATGCGGATAAATTAATTAACGAAGGCAGCTTAACAAAAGCAAATATTGATGAGCTAACTGCTTATTATCGTAAACTACTTGATGAAGGTCAGTGTACTGTTCATCAATGGCGACCTATGACTGAGCACTCAGTTGATTGGACTCCTTATCTAGGCCATGACTGGGATGATGAATACGATAAAGAAATATCTATAGAAAAGCTAAAAGAGCTAGCGGTTAAAGTTGCCACTATTCCAGAAAGTCACCCAGTGCATTCTCGTGTTAAAAAGGTTTATGATGCACGCATGAATATGGCCACAGGTGAAAAACTATTGGATTGGGGCATGGCAGAAAATCTTGCTTATGCTTCCATTGTTGATTTAGGCAAGCGAGTCCGCCTTACTGGTCAAGACTCTGGTCGTGGAACTTTCTCTCATCGCCATGCAGTTCTACATAATCAAGAAAACGGTAGTACTTATACTCCACTGAAAAATATCAGTGAAGACCAAGGCCCGTTTGATGTGCATGACTCGGTATTATCTGAAGTGTCAGTACTGGCTTTTGAATATGGTTATACCACCGCAGAGCCTGCAGGTTTAACTATTTGGGAAGCACAATTTGGTGATTTTGCTAACTGTGCACAAGTAGTGTTCGATCAGTTTATTAGTTCAGGTGAGCAAAAGTGGGGACGTTTATGCGGTTTAACCATGTTGTTACCACATGGCTATGAAGGTCAAGGGCCGGAGCATTCATCTGGCCGATTAGAACGTTTCTTGCAACTTTGTGCTGATCACAATATGCAAGTATGTGTACCGTCAACACCCGCACAAGTATTTAACATGCTGCGTCGTCAAGTCGTTCGTCCTATGCGACGCCCACTTGTTGTGATGTCACCTAAATCATTATTACGCCACCCGTTAGCCGTATCATCATTAGAAGAAATGGCAACTGGCGTTTTTCAAAATGTTATTGGTGAAATTGATGATTTAGATGCCAAAGCGGTTGAACGAGTAGTGTTTTGTAGTGGTAAAGTTTATTACGAGTTGCTTGAGCAACGTCGTAAAAATGAACTTAATAATGTTGCCATTATTCGTATTGAGCAGTTATACCCATTCCCTGATAAAGAACTTCAAAATGCTATTAAAGACTATCAGCATGTGAAGCAATTTGTTTGGTGTCAGGAAGAGCCTCAAAATCAAGGTGCTTGGTATTGTTCTCAGCATCATTTTAGAGCAGCTATCCCTAAAGGTACGTATTTGACTTATGCCGGCCGTAATGCTTCTGCAGCACCAGCTGTAGGTTATATGTCAGTTCATGTAAAAGAACAACAAGCGCTTGTCACTCAAGCGTTAACGTTAGATTAACTATTGAGTGCACTTTAATTCATTCGAATAGTATGAATAAGTGCTAAAAGTTTGTAAGGAATATAATAAAATGACAACCGAAATCAAAGTTCCGGTATTACCTGAATCAGTTGCGGATGCAACAGTAGCAACTTGGCATGTACAAGTTGGTGAAAAATTTACTCGTGATCAAGTTCTTGTAGATATTGAAACTGACAAAGTAGTATTAGAAGTACCTGCTACTTGTGATGGTGTTTTAACTGACATCAGCCAAATCGAAGGCGCTACTGTCTTAGGCGACCAAGTTATTGGTGCGTTCTCTGAAGGTAGTGCTGAAGTAAGCTCTACTCCTGCGGCTGCTCCAACCGCAGTTGCTAGTAGTGCAAGTAAAGTAATTGATATAGTTGTACCTGTATTACCAGAGTCTGTTGCAGATGCTACGGTTGCTTCTTGGCATGTCGCGGAAGGTGATACTGTTTCAGTGGATCAAAATCTAGTTGATATTGAAACTGACAAAGTTGTGTTAGAAGTTGTAGCACAAGACAGTGGCGTGATTGGTAAAATCATTCATGTTGAAGGTGATACTGTACTAGGCGCACAAAAAATTGGTGAGTTGAACGCAGGCGCTACTGCTAATGCAACCGCTACAGCAACTTCTGAAGAAGCCGTAAGCTCTGATGAATTAGCTAGTCCATCAGTTCGTCGTTTAATGACGGAAAAAGGATTGTCGGCAGGCGATGTTAAAGGCTCAGGCAAAGGCGGTCGTATTTCAAGAGAAGATGTTGAAGCGGCGGCTAACAAGTCTAAAGCGGCAGCTCCTGTAGCAAAATCAGCAGCACCAGCAGTTCAAGACTTAGGTGAACGTACGCAAAAACGTGTTCCTATGACTCGTTTACGTAAAACTATTGCGACGCGTTTATTAGAAGCGAAAAATTCTACTGCAATGTTAACAACCTTTAACGAAGTTAACATGAAGCCAATCATGGATTTACGTAAGCAATATAAAGACTTATTCGAGAAAACTCATGATACTCGTTTAGGCTTTATGTCTTTCTATGTAAAAGCGGTAACTGAGGCGCTTAAACGCTTCCCAGCCGTAAATGCTTCAATTGATGGCGATGATATTGTATATCATAACTTCTTTGATATCTCGATTGCCGTTTCTACACCTCGTGGTTTAGTAACGCCTGTATTAAGAGATACAGATCAATTAGGTATGGCAGCAATTGAAAATGGCATTCGCGCTCTAGCCATTAAAGGTCGTGACGGGAAACTGTCTTTAGCTGAGATGACCGGCGGTAATTTTACTATCACCAATGGTGGAGTCTTTGGCTCACTACTTTCAACGCCAATTCTAAACCTTCCACAGGCGGCTATTTTGGGTATGCACAAAATCCAAGACCGTCCTATGGCTGTTGATGGTAAAGTTGAAATATTACCGATGATGTATTTAGCATTATCATATGATCATCGTTTAATTGATGGTAAAGAATCTGTTGGTTTCCTAGTGACTATTAAAGAGTTATTAGAAGATCCAACACGTCTGCTTTTAGATGTATAGCTTTTAGCACTAAAACAGACGAAGAATAATCACTAAGTAGACTATAGTATTAGCTCTTTTGACTACCGTCTTTAGAGCTTTTGTACTATAATTTGTCGACTTTTCATTGGCCATTGTTCATTTTATTGTTTATTAAATAAATAGTGAAAAAGACAGTGGCTTTCATTTACAGATAAATGGATAAAACACCATGAATTTGCATGAGTATCAAGCGAAACAATTATTCGCTGAATATGGTTTACCAGTTTCTGAAGGTTTCGCTTGCGATACACCTCAAGAAGCTGCCGAAGCGGCTGATAAAATTGGCGGCGATATGTGGGTTGTTAAAACTCAAGTACACGCAGGTGGTCGCGGTAAAGCTGGCGGTGTTAAGCTAGTTAAAACTAAAGACGAAATCAGAGAGTTTTCTCAACATTGGTTAGGTAAAAACTTAGTAACTTACCAAACAGATGCAAACGGCCAACCGGTTTCTAAAATTTTAGTTGAAAGCTGTACTGACATTGCTAACGAGTTATATCTTGGCGCTGTTGTTGATAGAGCTTCACAAAAAGTTGTTTTCATGGCTTCTACCGAAGGCGGTGTTGACATAGAGAAGATTGCTGAAGAAACGCCTGAGTTAATTCACAAAGCTGCAATTGATCCTCTTGTCGGTGCTCAACCTTACCAAGCCCGTGAGCTTGGTTTTAAATTAGGTTTAAACCCTACGCAAATGAAGCAATTTGTTAAGATCTTTATGGGTCTTGCAAAAATGTTTGAAGATTTTGATTTTGCCTTACTTGAAATTAACCCGTTAGTTATTACTGACGAAGGTAACCTTCATTGTTTAGACGGTAAAATTGGCATCGATGGCAACGCCTTATACCGTCAACCAAAAATCCGTGCTTTCCATGATCCATCTCAAGAAGATGAACGTGAAGCACATGCAGCACAATGGGAGCTTAACTATGTAGCCCTTGATGGTACTGTTGGTTGTATGGTTAACGGTGCAGGCCTAGCAATGGGTACTATGGATATCGTTAATTTACACGGCGGCAAGCCAGCTAACTTCCTAGATGTTGGCGGCGGAGCAAACAAAGAACGTGTTTCTGAAGCATTCAAAATCATCCTTTCTGACGACAACGTTAAAGCTGTTTTAGTTAACATCTTTGGTGGCATCGTTCGTTGTGACATGATTGCTGAAGGTATTATTGGCGCTGTTAAAGAAGTTGGCGTTAAAGTACCAGTAGTTGTACGTCTTGAAGGTACTAATGCTGAATTAGGTCGTGAAGTTCTTAAAAATTCTGGCTTAGACATCATTGCTGCTGAATCACTAACTGATGCTGCGACTAAAGTTGTAGCAGCTGCGGAGGGCAATGCATAATGTCTATCTTAATTAATAAAGATACTAAAGTAATCTGTCAAGGTTTCACTGGTGGTCAAGGTACTTTCCACTCAGAGCAAGCTATTGATTACGGTACACAAATGGTTGGTGGCGTAAGCCCAGGTAAAGGCGGTCAAACGCACCTTGGTTTACCAGTATTCAATACAGTACGTGAAGCAGTAGAAGCAACTGGCGCAACAGCTACAGTTATCTACGTTCCTGCTCCGTTCTGTAAAGATGCAATCTTAGAAGCGATTGATGCTGGCATTAAAATTATCATCACTATTACTGAAGGTATTCCAACTTTAGATATGGTTGACGTTAAAGCTAAGCTTGATCAAACGGGTGTTCGTATGATTGGTCCTAACTGCCCAGGTGTTATCACGCCAGGTGAAACTAAGATTGGTATCATGCCAGGTCATATCCATTTACCAGGTAAAGTTGGTATTGTTTCTCGCTCAGGTACGTTAACGTACGAAGCGGTTAAACAAACTACTGATTTCGGTTTCGGCCAATCTACTTGTGTAGGTATTGGTGGTGATCCGATTCCAGGTACTAACTTCATCGACGTATTGGAAATGTTCCAAAACGATCCTCAAACAGAAGCAATCGTAATGATTGGTGAAATTGGTGGTACAGCTGAAGAAGAAGCGGCGGAATATATCAAAGCTAACGTTACTAAACCTGTAGTATCTTACATTGCTGGTGTTACTGCACCAGAAGGTAAGCGTATGGGTCATGCTGGCGCAATTATCGCTGGTGGTAAAGGTACGGCTGAAGAGAAATTTGCTGCGCTTGAAGCAGCTGGTGTCAAGACTGTTCGTTCTTTAGCGGATATTGGTAAAGCACTTAAAGAGAAAACGGGTTGGTAGGCGAGTAGCTTACAATTTGTAGTTCTTAATAAAACCCGCTATCTAGCGGGTTTTTTGCTTTTAAAAGTAGATAAAGAGATAGATAAATGGGGGCATGATAAATGGGGTCAGATTAACTTTAGGATTGAAGTTTGTATTTTTATAGTTGTCGGGGTGCCGACGACACTCAAAGGGATACTGTCTCCGGCATCCCTCGGAGCTGCGATCCAAACTTCATCTTGCATTCGTTCAAGTGTTTTCGACGTAACAGCACTGAACGGACATCCATGCCAGTCATACGTGAACACTTTTACTTATTTCAGCGTTTATTCACGCTGATTTTGTGGGCGTTGATAGGTTTGGTGATCATAACTCTTAACTTATTTTCTGAACGAGTAAAAAACTAGGGGTTAATTACAGTATGGAAACTTTGCAAAAAACTCTAATTCCCATCTCCGCAATGAAATGGTAAACGAGCAAAGGCAAACCTCGACCCGAGACAGGACGTCGAGGGCTGCCGTTGTTCATGGACAACGGCAGATATCGTGGTTAGCGTTAGTTGATTATTGACTGCTTTGTTGGGGGAGAGGGATGCTGTAGGTAGTATCCCTTTAGGTGCAGTTCCTATTGCGACGTCAAGCAGATAAATAAGCTCCAATCACTAAATGTTGCTACATAGCTAAATAACTAACTCATCTCCAGTAACTTATCCACTAACCATTTATCATCTTTTTTAATCAATCGAATTTTTTTATAATCTTTATAGGTATTACCATCACGTATGCCAGTGAACTGTATCATCATGGTTGCTTGAATATAATACTCATCAATGATTTTGGTTTTCTTAGCTGAGGTATGTAGTGAAACTGAGTCAAAACGCATGTTGAATAGACGGTGAGCTATGTTATTGGCGGTATGATATTTTTCTAACTCTTTTCTAAAGTCTGGGGTGCTTAATAACAGTGCTTTATTAACATTTTTTTCATTATATATAGCATTAAAAAATGATACTGCAACTTGTTGTTCTGAGATTTCTATTTTCTTTTCTTCTTGATTACAACCAAAAAGAAAGCTTGATAATAAAAGTAACAATACTAAATGTGAATTTTTAAAGAGGCTCATTAACTTATTCATGTTTTCAGTCCATAGAATTAATTGGGACGTATAAGTCTATACAGTTTAAACATACGATAAATTGTACTTAATTTCAATAACTGGCAAGGAGAAACAAGCTAATAATGTTCAGAAAACCTTACTCCACGAACTGAAAGCGCTGAATACTTTTTCCATCCCTTACAATCACTTCATTAAACATATTTAAGGGTCGTACCCAGATATCATCAATATCGTTAAAAGAGTGATATACCACCAAGTATTCTTCTGTTTCACTATGCCTTGCGATGTGAAGCACTTGATAATAACTTCCTTTGAAATGCTGGTATTTTCCTAACATAATCATTAATGTTTTTCCTAAAATAAATGGTGAAGTCTTAAAGCTTTACCATTTTATAACTTAATTGTTTTAAAGCTTTAAACTCTTAAAGCTTTCTCTCCTCGTGCTATGCCAACACAGCCAGAACGGGCAGATTCAATAATCTCAGTTTCGTTGCTTAGCGTTTCAATAAAGGCATTTAGCTTGTCACTACTACCTGTTAACTCTATGGTATAAATTTGCTTTCCAATGTCGACAATTGAACCTCGAAAAATATCGCTGATCCGCTTTACTTCTGTCCGTGATTTATCATTCATGGCTGCAACTTTTACCAGCAGTAGTTCACGTTCAACGTGTTTTCTGTCAGTTAATTCAGATATTTTTATCACATCAACTAATTTATTTACTTGTTTTACTATTTGTTCTAAGACTTTGTCGTCACCAATGGTTGCAATCGTTATTCTGGATAAGCTGCCATCATCAGTAGGTGCTACGGTTAAGCTTTCAATATTAAAAGCACGTTGAGAAAAAAGTCCAACTATACGTGATAGCGCACCGGGTTCATTTTCTAATAAAATAGCTAAAATATGGCGCATTACGCTTTAACTCCCTTTTGTATTATAACAACCCACATGTCATCAATGTTATTTGCTAAAGCCTTATTTGATGGAGAATGATACATTATGCTTTAACTCCCTTTTGTATTATAGCAACCCACATGTCATCAATGTTATTTGCTAAAGTCTTATTTGATAGAGAATGATACATTACGCTTTAACTCCCTTTTGTATTATTGCAACCCACATGTCATCAATGTTATTTGCTAAAGTCTTATTTGATGGAGAATGATGCATTATGCTTTAACTCCCTTGGCAATCCACATGTCATCAATGCCGCCTTGGCGAATATGCATTGGGTACACGTGTTCTTTTTCATCAACTAAAACATCAACAAAAACAAGCTTGTTTTTAATATTAAATGCTTGCTCTAGCTTACTGTCAAGCTCATCTAATGTATCTATTTTTATACCTATATGACCGTACGCTTCAGCTAACTTGGTAAAGTTAGGCAGCGACTCCATATAAGAAGATGAGTGCCTACCGTCATAAACCATATCTTGCCACTGTCGAACCATTCCTAATGAGCGGTTATTTAAGGTAATAATTACTACTGACAAGTTGTACTGTTTACAAGTAGACAATTCTTGAATGTTCATTTGAATTGAACCATCACCAGTAATACATATTACATGCTTATCAGGGAAGGCAAGTTTCGTCCCCATAGCCGCAGGTAAACCAAATCCCATCGTGCCAGCGCCGCCTGAATTGATCCATTGGCGAGGTTTTGCAAAGGGATAATATTGCGCGGCAAACATTTGATGCTGGCCAACATCTGAAGCTACATAAGCTTCACCTTTAGTTATTCTATACATTGCTTCTACAACACGCTGAGGTTTTATTTTTTCTCCTTCTACCTGCTTATAACTTACACTGCGCATATCTCTCCATAGATGAATTTGTTGCCACCACTCTTTTAGGGCTTCTTTGTTGGGGCTGTAATTAATCGTGCTAAGTTCATCAAGTAGTTGTTGCATAACAACATCAACCAAACCAACCACAGGTATATGTGCATTTATAGTTTTTGATATTGACGTAGGATCAATATCTACATGAATAATGGTTGCGTTCGGGCAGAATTTTTCTACATTATTGGTAACTCTGTCGTCAAAGCGAACACCAAGAGCAAGAATGACATCAGCATTAGCCATGGTTTTATTTGCTTCTAGACTGCCATGCATGCCTAACATGCCAACAAAGTTTTTATGCACGCCTGATATACCTCCAAGCCCCATTAACGTATTGGTAATAGGCGCTTTTAACGTTTCAACTAACTTAGTTAGTAGCTCAGAGGCATCAGCTAAAACAATGCCACCGCCGGAATAAATTACTAGTTTTTTCGCTTCATTAATCGTTTTTGCTGCTTTGCGAATTTGTTTTGGGTGTCCTTTAATATTTGGATTATAAGAGCGTATTTTAACATTTGTTTCGATGCTAAATGGCGCCTTGTTTTGTGGAATGAGTAAATCCTTTGGCAGCTCAACAACAACAGGGCCAGGTCTTCCTGTACTGGCTATATAAAACGCTTTCGCAATAATATTCGGTATCTCGGCTAAATCACGACAATTAAAGCTGTGCTTAATAATAGGGCGGGTACAGCCAACAATATCCGTTTCTTGGAAGGCATCATTACCTATTAAGGTTGTGGGTACTTGACCTGCTAATACAACCATAGGTATTGAATCCATATAAGCGGTAGCAATACCAGTAACGCAGTTAGTAGCACCGGGACCTGAAGTTGCCAATACTACACCAACTTCGCCTGTGGCTCGAGTATAGCCATCGGCCATATGAGTAGCTGCTTGTTCATGGCGCACTAATATGTGTTCAATTTCGTCTTGTTGAAAAATAGCATCGTAAAGATCTAGTACTGAACCACCGGGGTAGCCAAAAATATACTTAACCTTCATTGCTGAGAGTGCTTTAACAACCATTTCTGCACCAGTAAAAAGTTTTGTTGTCATGTTGATACCTATTGTCTTATTGACTATTAAAATACACGCTTCTTGCCACTGCGACATACGACCACTAATGATGGTGGAAATGCTGCTTTTGCAGGAGCAAAAAAAATGCACGTTCATTCTGAACATAAAAAACCCCCGGTCTAAATTAGAGCGAGGGTTTGGTTATTTATTTGCTTACTTGTCTATTTAAAAATTAACATTTAGCACAACCTAAACCTCGTAATGATTTGACTATCACTACGACCATGAGGACGACATTGAGCTTGTTTTTATTATTGATTGAAAACATATGTTAATTAAATATAATTCTTCGTTGACCAAGATTAATGCTTAGCTCTATTTTTAAAGGGTTTAGCTATGATAGTCAACCATTAAATATCAAAGTGACAATTTTTATTGAAATTTAATAAGACTGTTCACCTTAAATGATAATAAAAGTATAAAACAATGTTAATTACTTGTTTGCACTGTTTTAGTTTTTCATTATGAATTATAGTTATTAAAATTACATTTATTGACAATATTATTTAAATGTTTAGGTTAGTCTTTAAATATCAACAATAAACTAAAAACGGAAGGATTTATGAATAAGATAAGAACAATATTAGTTACGGCATTCGTTATTGTAGTCGCTAGTTGTGCTAGTACCTATGAAGCAAAAGTTGATTTTGATAAAAATACTAAAGTAGATATATTAAATTATAAAACCTTTGCTTGGTTAACACCGGGTAAAATAATGGCGCCAGCAGAAGATGTTAACCCCGTAATGAAATTGCGTGTCGATGAAGAAATTGAACAAGGATTTATTGCCAAGGGTTATAAACTCATAGCTAATGCTGAGGATGCTGACTTTGCAATTTCTTATACTGTAGGTAATAGAGATAAAATAAAAGTAAGTAGCTACCCAACGACATATAATTCTAGCTTTGGCTGGGGTAGAGGCTATTATGGCGGATACTACGGCGGTATGTATGGAACCAGTATGGGAACAGAAACCCGTGTGCGTCAATACACCGAAGGTAAATTAGCGATAGATGTGTATGATGTTAAAACGCATCAACCGGCATGGCATGGTTGGGCAACTAAGCGCATTACCTCAGATGATAAAGAAACACCATCAGAGATGATTAAAGATGTTGTTAGTCAAGTGATTGCTCAGTTTTAATAAATTTGATAAACAAAAGATATGTATAATAAAGCGGCTTAGGTCGCTTTTTTGTTTATTTTTAATATTTTAATGCATTTTTTTTTATCTGCATTACACTCAAGGTAAGGCATATTTTAATAAACTAAAACTTAATAGAATGACTGATTTTATTTTTAAAGAAGAACCAGAAGAAGCTACTAACGAAATGGCGACGCTATCACATAAAAAGTGGCGTATTTTGGTTGTTGATGATGACGACTCTGTTCATCAAGTAACTAAGTTAGTTTTAGCTGATGCAGAAATAGAAAATCGCTCGTTAGAAATTGTGTCTGTTTATTCTATGGATGAAGCGAAGAAAAAGCTTTTAGAAGACAGTGACTTTTGTATGGCTTTTGTTGATGTGGTTATGGAAACGGATCATGCGGGATTAGAGTTGGTTCAATGGATTCGAGAAGACCTTAAAAACCAAGCCATACGCTTGGTGCTCAGAACTGGGCAGGCAGGCTCGGCTCCCGAAGCAAAAGTCATTAAAGACTATGATATAAATGACTACAAAGAAAAGACAGATTTTACTTCAAATAAAATGATCACCACGGTTTATGCCAGTATTCGTGCTTATCGTGACATTATGACAATTCAGCGTAGTTTAGATGCTTTTAAGAAGCTAATAGAGGCTACACATGATTTGTTAAAAATGGATCAGCTTAAAAGCTTTGGTTCAGCTGCGTTAAATCATTTACTTGCCTTAATGAATATTGATAGTTCAGCCTTATATATTGCTAGAACCCAAATAGACTTTGATCAACATGCCACTAGCTTAATTATTGCTTGTACGGGTAAATACGTATGTGAGTCTGATTCATTAGAGTCATCCGATATATCTGATAGTGTAAAAGAAAAAATTCAACAAGTTTTCAGCTCAAAAGTTCACTACAGTGATGCGCATTGCTTTGTAGGTTATTATCAAGCATCAGCTAATTCTGCTTCAGTATTGTTTATTGAATTTGAAGATGATAATGAACACTTTAAAGCCAGTTTAGCTGAGCTATTTGCTACTAATGTAGCTTTGATTTTAGAAAGTTTAACAAAACAGAAAGAGATTGAACGAACACAAAAAGAATTACTGTTTATTGTTGGAGAAGCCGTAGAGGCACGTAGTAAAGAGACCGGATGTCATGTAAAACGTGTTGCTTTGATATGCGCCCTGTTGGCATCAAAATATGGTTTAGAAGAAGCGTTTGTTGATGCCATACGTTTAGCTGCACCACTGCATGATTTGGGCAAGATAGCGATACCAGAGCATATTTTACATAAACCAGGGAAACTTCTTGGTGATGAATGGAAAATTATGCAAACTCATTCGCAGGTTGGCGGTGATATTTTACGAAAATCTACTGTTAGTGTGTCAAAGTTAGCATCACGACTTGCTTATTATCACCATGAAAACTGGGATGGCTCAGGTTATCCCGATGGTTTAGCGGGAAATAATATTCCTATTGAAGCTAGAATTATGGCTGTTGCCGATGTATTTGATGCTTTAGGCTCTAAACGTTGTTATAAAGAGCCTTGGTCAGATGAAGAGATTAAGACCTTTATCTTAGAAGAAAAGAATAAAAAATTTGATGCTGATTTAGTTGATATAATGGTTAATAATTTTGATGAATTTATAGCTATTAGAGCACAATACCCTGATAATGCTTAGTTAGTAGTCGGACATATATTTTCAGGTAAGAGTTATGTTTCATCATAAAAAAGGTAGTTTTAGCGCATGGATGTTAAGACTTAGAAAAATAATACGATGGCCGTTAATGACATCTAGAGAAGCTGAAACGTGTGCTCAGCACTCGTTTGAAGTTACATTAATTAGTCATCAAATTGCATTAATTGGCCAAATAAAATTTAATAAAACATATGACCCTTCAGCTATTGCTCTAGCTGCACTTTATCATGAAGCCTCAGAGTCTGGAGGCGTTGGTGATATACCAAGCCCTCTAAAATACTATAATCCCGATTTAACAAAGCAAATAAAGAAAATAGAAAGCGAAGTAGAGCATTCTATGGTGTATGAGGGGTTACCAGAATATTTGCATGATGCTATGGCTCCATTAGTTATTCAAGCAAACGTAGATAAACAAACTAAAGCTATAGTTAAAGCAGCCGATGATTTAGCTGCATACCATTACAGTTTATCAGAAGTAAATGTTGGTAATAGAGAGTTTATAGATGCCTCGAAACTATTAGAGAAGAGGGTAAATAAGCATTGTCAGCAATGGCCTGAAGTTAATGAATACTTTCAGTCTCAATTTCCTGCATGTATGCAAACGCTGGACGAGCTTTCTCGTCCAGACTAGTGGTTAACTTATACTTGTTTATAGGTAGAAAAGAAGTTTTTAAGCTTTTCTAACGCAGGCACAAGCTCATCTACATGAGGCAAAAACACTAACCTAAAGTAGTTTTGTGCTTTAATATTAAAGGCACTACCATGAACAAGTAGTATTTTTTCTTGTTTAAGCAAATCTAAAATCATTTTTTCATCGTTGGTGATGTTGAACTTTTTAACATCTACTTTGACAAATAAATACAAAGCGCCCATTGCTGGATGACACGATAATCCTTCAATCTCATTAATCATTTTAGCGGCAATATTACGTTGCTTTAATAAACGCCCATCACCTGATATCAGTTCGTTAATACTTTGATAACCACCGAGTGCAGTTTGAATAGCATGCTGGCTTGGTACGTTTGAGCACATGCGCATTGAAGACAGAATAGTTAAGCCTTCTAAGTAATCTTCAGCATGAATCTTAGGTCCAGATAAAACCATCCAACCCGCTCTAAAGCCAGCAACACGATAATTTTTAGATAGGCCACCCATAGTAATAATAAATACATCTTGGGCAAGTGATGCCGTTGGAATGTGTTTGACTTCATCGTAAAGAATTTTGTCGTAAATCTCGTCACTGAAAATAATTAAGCTATGTTTTCTAGCAAGAGCAATTATACCTTGAAGAATTTCTTCTGGATAAACTGCACCCGTTGGATTATTAGGATTGATCAAAACAATCGCTTTAGTCTTATCCGTAATTTTACTTGCCATATCTTCAAGGTCAGGATACCAATAATTTTCGTCGTCACAGGTATAATGCACCGGGTTTCCACCAGATAATGCTACTGCTGCTGTCCACAATGGGTAATCGGGCGCAGGAATTAGTACTTCATCACTATTATTTAGCAAGCCTTGCATCGACATAACTATAAGCTCACTAACACCGTTACCAATAAATATATCATCTACACGAACATCCTTAATTCCTTGCTGCTGAAAATATTGCATTACGGCAACCCTAGCAGAATATATGCCTTGGGATTCACTATAACCTTGTGAACTAGGCAAGTTGTGTATCACGTCTTTTAATATGTCATCAGGCGCTTCAAAACCAAAAGGAGCTGGATTACCAATATTTAACTTAAGGATCTTATGACCTTCATCTTCTAAACGACGCGCCTCGGCTGCTATTTGCCCTCTAATTTCATAACAAACGTTGTTTAATTTAGATGACTTTAATATAGCTTTCATGATGTGTTTACTTCTTTAATGTGTGGGAGTTTGCCAATTGCCTATTGTTGCTAAAATTTATGTATTTTGAAACAGTTGCTTGCAACTTTTTTCGTACAAAATAATTATTTTTGCATATGCTAATAGATATAGGACAAAAATAAAGCAAAAGAGGCGTTATTATGGCATTACCCTTACTTTTATTAGGTGCGGCTGCGTTGTCAGCTCTTGCTGTGCAAGAGTTAGCTGATGACAGAGATAACATGCTGCGTAAACGGAAAAATAGTAATAAAGTAGAAACAATAGAACACTTAGCTAAATATGATTCTCCTGTTGCTACATACCCAAGTGAAATATTACTCAGCTTGGCAAATAATTATGCGGTTGACGTAGTGCCTAAAATTGGCGCTATTGTTTGTTGTGGCTTAGGGGGGATATTAGATCACACCGGAATTTATGTCGGTGATAATACCATAGTAGAATTATCAGGGAGTGGTTTAGTCAAAGCAGTGTCGATGGAGCGTTTCTTAGCTGAACGATCAGGAAAACAAATCTTTATTGCATGTGATTCGAAGGCACAGCCATTAGTTAATAAATTAGCTGCACAAAAAGCCGTAGAGCAACTTTTTAATTATTATGAATACGATGTTATCAGTAATAATTGTCATCGTTTTATATGGCAATGCTTTGAACAACGAGATGATGATTTAAGTACATTTAAAACCTTAAGTTATAAAATTGCTGAATATTATAATAGGATTGTATATTGGGATGTCTGTAAGAGTTGATATGTGGACCAACGCTGGAATTAGCGCAATTAAAAAGGAGCCATATGCTCCTTTAAAATATTGATATAAATTAAGATCTAATTAAATAAAGACATTACATCTTCAATAGCCATTAATGACTTTTCTCCGGTGATTCTATCTTTCACTTCAATTTGCTGATTATCTAAATTTCGTTCACCGACAATAAGTAAAATCGGAGTACCTATTAACTCATGATCTGCAAAAAGAACACCTGGACGCTCTTTACGATCGTCAAAGAGTACTTCAATATTAGCTTGGTTCAATTGCTCGTATAAAGCTTCGGCTGTTTCTTTTACACGAGCAGATTTTGCCATATTCATAGGCACGATAGCTACTTGGAAAGGCGCGATAGCTTTTGGCCATTTAATACCATATTTATCGTGGTTTTGCTCTATTGCTGCAGCAACAATACGAGAAACACCGATACCATAACAGCCCATAGTTAAGGTTTGATTTTTTCCGCCTTCGTTTAATACAGCACATTTCATAGCTTGTGCGTATTTATCACCAAGCTGAAATATATGACCGACTTCAATACCACGTTTTATAACTATATTACCTTTACCACAAGGACTTGGATCGCCTTCAACAACGTTACGAATATCTTGTATATTTATCTCTCCACAATCACGTTGCCAGTTAACCCCCGTAAAAGAATGGTTATTTTTGTTAGCACCACAAACAAAGTCACTTAAGTGAGCAGCGCTACGATCAACAACCACTTCAATATCTAAACCTTTAGGTCCTAATGAAGTACTGTGACAGTTAACAACAGCAGACACTTGTTCATCAGTTGCGAATGTTAACGGTGAAGCAATTCCTGTTAGACTCTCAGCTTTAACTTCATTTAGTTGATGATCTCCACGAAGCACTAGTGCAACTAGTTTTTCTGCTTCGCCGTCTTCAGATGCGCCAACAACTAATAATGTTTTAACAGTCGTTTTTAAATCTATATCTGTGGTTTTTATTAAACGCTCTAGTTTTAACTCTACTGTTTCGATATTTTGAGTAGGCTCTGCACGTTCTTCTGTAGGTGCTAAAGCTTCTGCTTTTTCAATGTTAGCTGCAAAATCGCTGCTATCACTAAAGGCAATATCATCTTCGCCTGAGTCAGCTAGGACATGAAATTCATGACTGGCATCACCACCAATAGAGCCTGTGTCGGCTAATACCGGACGATAATTTAAACCTAAACGATCAAATATACGACAATAAGCATCGAACATGTTTTGATAAGTTTTCTCTAAACACTCCTGCTCTAAATGAAATGAATAAGCATCTTTCATTAAAAATTCACGACCACGCATTACACCAAAGCGAGGACGAATTTCATCACGAAATTTATTCTGAATTTGAAATAATGATAATGGCAACTGCTTGTAGCTATTCAATTCATTTGCTACAAGTTTTGTGATCACTTCTTCATGCGTTGGGCCTAATACGAAAGAGCGCTTATGGCGGTCATTTAATCGTAATAGTTCAGGGCCATAATCGTCTAAACGACCAGACTCTTCCCATAAATCAGCAGGTTGAACCATTGGCATTAGTATTTCGTTAGCGCCAGCTCGTTGCATCTCATCACGAACAATGTTTTCTACCTTTCTTAATACACGCAGGCCTGTTGGTAACCACGTATATAAGCCAGAAGCTAGATTTCGAACAAGTCCAGCACGTAGCATTAATTGATGGCTAATAACTTCAGCACTCGCAGGGGTTTCTTTTAAGGTAGACAATAAGTATTGACTGGTACGCATGATTACTAATTTCCGAAAAAACCATGCAAGCAAAGGTTGTACTTAAACTGCACGGAGACAAATAAAATTGCCGCTATTCTAGCAGGGGGATTAGTGTTGAAAAAGTAATATATTATAATTTTATATTAAATATCGAGAGTTACTCTACTTTTGGTTACATAACTTGAACTATCGGGTCATTTTTTTAACAAAAACAACAACGAATAAGGCAAGGGTAAAACTACCAGTAAAAGCTTCTATTGCAGCTATAGCCCTAGAAATATTAACCGGGGTAATATCGCCGTAGCCAAGGGTGGTAAAAGTGACCACCGAAAAGTAGAGCGATGAGAAAAATATGGATAAATTTTCAGTGAAACTATGTTGACTGCCAATATTATGTATATTGTCTTGATAGTTTAAACCTGTGAAAGAATAGAGCACAGCACAAATAATAATGATTAATAAAGATAAGCCAATAATGCGTAATGGTGCTTCACCATAACCGCAAAAAAGATCAACAAGCTTAGATAAGGTTCTATTCATGCTGTAGCGAGGTAACTGCAAACGACGCATGGTCAGTTCTTTATGAATAAAGAAACCAGATAAAGTAAAAATACCTTCTTGCTCGGCATGTTTTCTCAAATCGCGGTATATTTCTTCTGCTTGTTGCAAATAATCGTTAGATTCTTGTTTGTTACCTAACGTCATTGCTTGTTTAGAGTCTACCTCTTGTCGAACTTTTTTGCCTATTTTAATATTTTCAAACTTACAACCCTGCCACTTTACGCCTAATAAATTAGTACTTTGTATATTCGCGCAGTTTAAATTGGCACCGCGTAAATCTGCTTTCATAATGCTGGCGTGATTTAAGTTGATGTTGAAAAGGTGAGCGCCTTTTAACTCTGCATGATAGAAGTCAGCATACGAAAAATCATAGCCATTTCTTTTATGATGATTCACCAAGTCTATATTATTTAAATTGGCTCTTTTTAACCAAATGCCTCTTAATAATCCACCATTTTTTGCATGATTTTCTAATTTTTCCTTAACATCATCACCGGTCTTATCTATCGCTTTATCGTGCCAATAGCAAAAGCCAGAATGATTCGCTTCTTCTTTGCAGCAAAAAGGTTGCTGTGGTGAATGGTTAGGATCGTGATATTGGCATAATGACTTTATTTTGTGCATAGCTAGAGTATAGTTCGTGTTATTAAAAAATGTAGTGAAGGAAAGAATATGACTATCAAATTAATTCGAGCAGATTATGAAAACGAGCAGCATGCAAAAGATTTAATTATGTTGTTAAATGCGTATGCTTTAGATCCTATGGGAGGAGGGGAGCCATTGACTGATGAGGTACAGAAAACCCTTGTACCTATGTTAGCCAAGCGCCATGATGTTTTTACTGTGCTTTGTTATGTTGATAATGAACCAGCGGGCATTATTAATTGTATTGAAGGTTTCTCTACCTTTAGTAGTAAACCTTTAA
Organism: Colwellia sp.; assembly: GCA_029938115.1. Classification (GTDB taxonomy): domain Bacteria; phylum Pseudomonadota; class Gammaproteobacteria; order Enterobacterales; family Alteromonadaceae; genus Colwellia. Next base: position 125,419 of record JAPYOP010000005.1, read on the forward strand.
TAAATATTCATGATTGCGGCGTTTTAGATAAGTTTCGTGGTCTTGGCCTTAGCTTGAAAATGTTTGCTGAAGTTGAGGTTATTGCTATTGAACGTGGTTGCTGCAAGCTAACTTTGGAAGTTTTACAAGGAAATGAAGTAGCTAAAAATGCTTATAAAAAACTGGGGTTTTCAGGATATGAACTTGACCCTACTTTAGGCCATGCACTTTTTTGGGAAAAGAAACTAAAGTAAAAACGTTTTAGTTTTAGTTTTAGTTTAAATATAAAAAAGCCAGTTGTTATTACTAACAACTGGCTTTTTGCTTAAAGACTTATTGCTTATAAGCTAGGGTTTGTTGCTTCAGCAGAGCTTCTGCTTATTGCATCAGCTGAAATAGCACTACGACCTGAAACCTGATGCGCCATACGATCTTCACTGGCCATAAAGCTAGTTGGGATTTCATTAATGGTGGTAATAGTTTCAGTTTTTGTCATTGGTGATGAAGCATGACCAGATAAACGATTAGCTTTTTTCACTTGTCTTGCTAATTTTTTATCCTTGTTAGGTGACTTTTTAACTGCTTTAGTTGCAGCTTTTTTCACTTTAGCTTTTGGTGCTGGCTTCTCTTCTTTTATTTCAGTTTCAGTTTTAGCTTCAACTTCTTCAGTAATCTTTACTGGTTCTTCAATTACTGTTGTTTCACTAGCCTCTTGCTTAACGGCTTGAGTATCTTCTGTATTGTTAACAGCATCTTCATTTACATCTGTTTCTAGCTCAATTGTTTCTTGAACTGGTTCTGCAGTGCTAACGGGGTCACTTACTTGAGAAGGCTCAACTTTTTCAACTTCAGCAAGTTCTGGCTCTTTGACAGTGTTTTCATCAGCAGCCTCACTTTTATCTGAACTTGCAACTTGCGCTTCAACTACAACTTCTGTTGATTGTACTTCTTCAACGTTAGTTTCGTTAAAAGGTAAGTCTTGCTGTATTTCTTCAGAAACTACCTGTTTAACCACATTTTCTTCAACATCGTTATTTACTGTTTCAGTTGCCGGTTCTTGAACCGTGCTAGTTGCAGGGGTCTCTGTTTCAGTTGCCGGTTCTTGAACAGTGCTTGTTGCAGGGGTCTCTGTTTCATGAGTTTCAGTTTGCGGGCTCACTGCTTCAGGGTAACGAGCTTCAATAGCTTGATTGCTTTCTTCTGCAATATCAGCAACTGGCTCTTGTACTACATCATCTGTGTTCTTCTCACGATGTCTACGTTGGCCATTAGAACGCAAATGTCTCGGTGAACGTCTACTGCGTGGACGCTCATCTTTGTTGCCTTTGTTTTCTTGGTTAACTTCTTGAGAAGCTACTTGCTCAACGTTGTTATTTTCTTGCTCTTTATTAACAACATCCGTGTTTGATTCAGTAATAACATTCAAAGCTTTATTTGTTACTTCTTGTTCTACCTTCGTTTTATAAACACGTACTTTTTTACGGTTAGTTCTACGCTGGCGACGTTCTGTAGCAACTTCTTCTTTTACTGGTTTGTTTTTGTCATGTTCAGGTTTACGATTTTGTCCTTTGGCTTTTTGAGCAGGCTTATTAACATCGTCTCGATCATTGCGTGTATTGCGGCCTTTATCGCTTGGTTTTACATTTTTATTGTTAGTGCGCTCAGTATTGCGTTCATCATTACGATTACCGCCACGGTTATTGCGTGTATTACCACGACGTTGACCTTGACGACCTCGTTGTTGACCTCGGTTATCTTGACGTTTAGGCTTGCTTTCAGGTGCTTTTTCTTCTTTAACTGCTTCTTCAGAAGTAAATAAACCTTTTAACCAAGTAAAGAAACCTGCTGGCTTAGCTTCTGATTTCGTTGCTGTCTTAGGGGCTACGACAGTTGCTGTTTCACTAACGGGTGCAACCTTTGGAGCAGCCATACCTTGACCCATAGCTTGGATCAGAGGCTCATCACGTTTAGTAACCTCCTTATCAAATTTAGGCATTTTAGCTTCTTCAAGCTCTGCTTCTTTAATTGAAATATCGTAGCTTGCTTCAGCAACAGTATCATCGTTTTTAACACGCAACACTTCATATTGAGGTGTATCCATATGCGGGTTAGGAATAATTAATACACGAACACCATGGTGTTTCTCAATGTGCATAACCGAACGACGTTTTTCATTCAATAAATAAGTTGCGACAGGAACAGGCACTTGCGCTTGAACATGCTGTGTGTTTTCTTTAATGGCTTCTTCTTCCATTAAGCGCAATATAGATAATGCTAATGATTCAACACCACGTACTTGGCCTGTACCACTACAACGTGGACAAACGCCTTGGCTAGTTTCACCAATAGAAGGGCGTAAACGCTGACGGGACATTTCTAACAAACCAAAGCGAGAAATGCGGCCTAGTTGAATGCGCGCTCTGTCTTGTCGGACTGAATCACGCATGCGATTTTCAACTTCACGTTGATGGCGAACAGGTGTCATATCAATGAAGTCGATAACAACCAAACCACCTAAATCACGCAAACGTAATTGACGAGCAACTTCTTCTGCTGCTTCTAAATTGGTATTAAAGGCTGTTTCTTCAATATCACTACCTTTAGTTGCGCGGGCAGAGTTGATATCGATAGAGGTCATTGCTTCTGTTGGGTCAATAACAATAGAACCACCAGAAGGTAAGCGCACTTCACGTTGGAAAGCTGTTTCAATTTGCGTTTCTATTTGATAGTGAGTAAATAAAGGTACATCACTACTATACAGTTTGATTTTGTTTAAGAAATCAGGACGAACAACCTCAATGTGCTTTTTAACACTCTCGAAAGTTTTCGGGCGATCAATTAATACTTCACCAATATCACGTCGTAAATAATCACGAATAGCACGTAATATTAAGTTTGTTTCTTGGTGAATTAAAAAGGGAGCAGAGCGACTTTCAGCTGCATCGCTGATAGCTTTCCAATGGTGTAGTAATACATTTAAATCCCATTCTAATTCTTCGTACGCTTTACCAACACCTGCAGTACGAACAATTAAGCCCATACCTTTTGGTAAGTCTAGCTTGCTTAGAGAGGTTTTTAATTCAGTACGTTCATCACCTTCAATGCGACGAGAAATACCGCCAGCACGAGGGTTATTTGGCATTAATACTAAATAACTTCCGGCTAAGCTGATAAAGGTTGTTAACGCAGCACCTTTTTGACCACGTTCTTCTTTATCTATTTGAACGATGACCTCTTGGCCTTCGCGTAATACTTCTTTAATGTTAGGGCGGCCTTGAAAGCTGTAACCCTTAGGGAAGTATTCACGAGCAATTTCTTTCATTGGTAAAAAACCATGGCGATCAGCACCATAGTCAACAAAAGCGGCTTCTAAAGACGGTTCAATACGTGTGATTTTTGCTTTATAGATATTTGATTTTTTTTGTTCATGACCAGGACTTTCGATATCTAAATCGTAAAGTTTTTGCCCATCTACAAGTGCTACGCGCAATTCTTCTGATTGGGTAGCGTTTATTAACATACGTTTCATAGTTTGTGTGACTCATTTTTTAGTCACAACACACCAATGCATTAGTACACAAAGCAGTGCAATCTGTGGTGATGTAACAGCATTTTGTCAACCTCGCGGTTGTCAATCTAAACGTGTCATAAAACCACGCTAAGCTGTTATAAATTCTGATTGTTTTAATTAGCTATGATATTTATTAATCTAAAAATCATAGTGTTATTGTTTCTTTATGTGCTCAGCGAGTGTGCTGTGCGTACTTATCTTGCAGGGTTTAACAACTTATTTTGCCTAGCGACTTTTTACGCTTTGGTTTACGGCTATGTTCAATTGTTAGTGAAAACAGTTTTCTGCAGGGTAAGTTAATTTAATAAAATTGCGCTATGGAGTTGGGCTAATATCTTTTTCAAGGATAAAACTGTTTATGCTTTTCCTAACAAGTTACACGCGTTAGTTGTTACAACAGGCCGTACTATTGGTGAATCAGTTACCTAAAAAATGGTAACTGCGCACTAATGTGGCCGCAGTTTGCCTCTTACTTCTCTCTTTAGAGCTTCTAAGGTTAACGCTTATTAAGCATTAACCTATTCATTATCCCCTATAAATTCATATAAGCCAATAAAAAAACAACTTAAATGTCAAAAAGCAGTAAAAAAAATATGTTAAACTGCGCGCCATAAACGAATTGATACAAAATAAGCGGCAATCCATGTCACAAAAGCCACTAGTACATAAAAAAACAATGCAAGACTCAAATACTGAAAAGCCAGACGGTAATGATAGACCTAAGGTTCGCTTTATCACTATTGATATCGAAGATGCAGGGCAAAGAATTGATAATTTTTTGTTAAGGACTTTAAAAGGTGTACCTAAAAGTCATTTATATCGTTTATTGCGAAAAGGTGAGATTAGAGTAAATAAAAAGCGCACCAAGCCTGTTTATAAATTGGCCATCGATGATGTGTTACGCATCGCTCCTATTCGCGTATCTGAACAAACTAATAATGTATCTACAGGGTTGAATATTGTTGCCAATCTAGAAAAACAAATATTGTTTGAAGATGATAGGTTAATTGTTATTAATAAACCTTCAGGAATGGCTGTGCATGGTGGTAGCGGTTTAAGCTTTGGTTTGATAGAAGCATTAAGAGCCTTGCGACCTGATGCTCGAATGTTAGAGTTGGTTCATCGATTAGATAGAGATACATCGGGTTGCTTAGTCGTTGCTAAAAAACGTTCGGCTTTGCGTCATTTACATGAACAATTACGTAATAAAAAAGTACAAAAATTTTATCATGCATTAGTGAAGGGGCACTGGCCAGCAAAGTTAACGCGCGTAACTGAAGGGCTGAGGAAAAACGATCTTAAATCGGGCGAGCGAGTTGTTATTGTTGATAATATTAATGGTAAAGAGTCTGAAACACGTTTTAAGGTGCTTGAGCGCTATCGAGGAGCAACTTTAGTTCGTGCCTTTCCTGTTACCGGACGAACTCATCAAATACGTGTACATTGCCAAGTTAGTGGTCATTCGATTGCTATGGATGCTAAATATGGTCATGAAATTTTTGATGCCGATATGAAAGATAAAGGCTTAAAAAGATTATTTTTACATGCGGCTAGTATTGAATTTACTCACCCTAAAACAGAAGAACGAATAAAAATAGAAGCGCCACTTGAGCCTAGTTTAGAAAAATTACTCACTAGATTAGTGAAAGAGTAATTAACTTGATAACAAAGAATAGAAATATGAAGCAGTACAAGTTAGTTATTTTCGACTGGGATGGCACCTTAATGGATTCGGTTGAGCGGATTGTCTCTTCCGTGCAGTCTGCAGCTAAAACTGTTGGTTTAACCATTCCTTCAAATAATGCAGCTAAACAAATCATTGGCTTGAGTTTAACTACAGCATTTAAAGAATTGTTTTTAGGCATTAAAGACGCGCAAATCGAAGCTATGTTAACGCAATATAAATATCAATATCTTGAAGGTGATAATACACCAACACCTTTATTTGATAATGCCGTTAGTTTGCTTAGCGAGTTAAGAAAAAATAATAAACTATTGGCTGTCGCAACGGGTAAAGGTCGAGAAGGCTTAAACAGGGTGCTGGGTGTAAGTGATACCGCTAGTTTTTTCCATACCACACGTTGTGCGGGAGAAATGCCTTCCAAGCCTAATCCTGAAATGTTGCACAGTATTTTAACCGAGTTAGATATCGCTCCACACGAAGCCATTATGATTGGTGATACTTCTCATGATTTAAAAATGGCACAAAATGCAGGCATTGATAGTATCGGTGTAACTTTTGGCGTTCATGACAAACAGGTGCTTGAGCAATATAACCCCATAGCCGTGGTTGATTCTTTAACCGAGCTTAAGATGCATTTATTGTACTAGACTGAATTTTTAAAGAGTGATTTTACACTGATTTTTAAAAATTAAGTTTAAGAGATAACAAGGCATTAACTAAACTACATACAACCTTTTGAAAGTATATAGTTTAGTATGATTTAGTGGCCTGGTTGTGCGAGGCTTGTGAAATAGCTTTAGTTACGTTTTTCCGCCATTATTAATTATTGCCCGCGCCATTTCATCTGCAACAATACCCGTAGGTCTATTTTGCACATCAGCTTTAGTAAAAACATCAAGTAATGTGTTGTAAATCTCTTCTACTTTTTTAGTAGAGCTTTGCGAACAATAATCTTCCTCGAAAGAAATATTGATAATTCCGCCTGCATTTATCACATAATCAGGCGCGTATAAAATAGAGCTGTCCACTAATGCTTGATCATGACGAGGTTCAGCAAGTTGGTTATTAGCACAGCCTGCTACTATACAAGCTTTTAAACGTTTTATGGTGTCATCGTTAATGCTAGCACCAAGGGCGCATGGAGCAAAAACATCAACGTCTTGGTCATAAATTTCATCTAAACCGACAATAGTCGCACCAAACTCTGTTACTGCTTTATCAAGTGCTACTTGATTGATGTCAGTTACAAACAACTCAGCCCCTGCTTTATGTAAATGCTCACATAAGCCATAACCGACACTTCCTAAACCTTGCACCGCTACTTTAAGCTCTTTTAGATCATCTCGGTTAAGTTTGTATTTTACACTCGCTTTTATACCTAAAAATGTACCTAAGGCAGTGAATGGAGCAGGGTTGCCACTTTTACCTTCTGTTCCGGTCACAAAAGGCGTTACAGTGTTAGCAATAGCAATGTCACTAGTTGTTATATTGACATCTTCAGCACTTAAATAACTTCCATTCAACTTATTTAAAGCTTCACCAAAAGCTTTGAACAACGCTTCAGATTTTATTACTTTAGGATCACCAATAATTACCGATTTACCGCCACCCATTTTTAAGCCAGCCATAGCATTTTTATAAGTCATGCCTTTAGACAGACGTAATGCATCAACGAGCGCTTCTTCATCGCTAGCATAGTCCCACAATCTACACCCGCCAACAGCTGGGCCCAGTTTAGTGTTATGAACAGCAATAATAGCTTTTAGACCTGATGCATCATCACTACAAAAAACAACTTGCTCATGATCATCAAAATCGGCTAAGTCAAAAAAGGCCATGTTTATATTTCCTCATTCTTATTATATGAAAATGTATAATTTAATATTTGAGTGCACCTTATCACTTCAGTTTTGTGCAAACTAGTAGAGGTATAACAGTTTTAAATGAGTTTAGATGTCGGAAGTGTTCAGATATAGGTACAGAAGAATAGGCGTAATATATAACTTGATACAAGCAAGAAATAAAAAAACCAGAACACCTTACTATGAAAGGTTATTCTGGTTACTAATGGCTTTATTTAATATTAAGATGGTACTGGAGGAGGATTTGAACCTCTGACATCGCTGCGGAGTAAAACCGTTTTGATGATTTTGTTTTAACTTCTTCTAATTATATGGCAGGGATAAGAGGATTTGAACCTCTGAATGACGGGATCAAAACCCGCTGCC
>JAPYOP010000096.1 GCA_029938115.1 Colwellia sp.
CAACTCTGTGCTTTTTCCCTGTAATTTAACTATTTAACTATTTAACTATTTAACTTAAATGCAAATATGACATCATGAGCGACTGAAAAGCTTTCTATTAGTAGTGTGGCGGTGGTGGTTCAATTTCTTCTTTAGATGATGACATACTGCCGGCATCTTTTACGCGGTTAGCCACTAATTGTATTTGTTCTTTAAGCTCGGCAATTTGTGCTTGATGCACAGCTAATTCTTCACTGAGTTGCTCAATTACATCATCTTGAAATAAGTTGCGTGATTCTAACGCATTGATGCGTTCTTCAAGTATGAATACTTCTTTATTTTCTATGGCTTTGTTAGTCATTTATTTTACTATTTTTAGATTACTGTGGTTGAGGGATTTGCCAAAGTTCAGCGTATCCTGATGAGCTTTCGGTCAGTAGCGTGTTATTATCGCTAAATGCGACGCTATACACAACTGCTCCTGTCGGTCTTTTTGCTTCTTTTGGCGTAACATGCCAACTGGCAGTGCGTTTACCTGTGCTGATGTCCCAAACACTCACCTTACTGCTAGCAGCTCCTGTTACTAATGTTTTTCCATCGGGAGAAAATCGAACAGAGCTAAATACTTCATGGCGCTTAGTGCCTTTTAATTTAGTGATTAAGTTACCTGTTTTTAAATCCCAAATATGAGCTGATTTCATGCTGTCAGCAGAAAAAGCAAAGCGACCTTTGGGATCTAATGCAACTTTAGATACCCTGCTGGTATGATTAAATTGATAAACCACTTGTCCTGAATGTGTGTCCCAAACATAGGCAATAAAATCATTGCCGCCTGACATGGCAACTCTACCATTGGGCATCATATCTACCGTGTTTATTTTTTCTTTATGTCCTAAAAACTCTAAACGTCTGCCGGTATCTACCGTAACATGAACTACGGTACCATTGCCTTTTCCGATAAGTAAGTAATCACCATCGTTACTAATAGCTATGTCGCGAATGTTAGATTCTCGTACTTTCCAATAGCCTTCAGATTTACCTGTTTTCATATTCCACAGGGCAAAATTTTCTCTACTTGCTGTTAATGCATGACTATTCGTATCGCTAATATCAATGGCTAAAACTAAATTGTCGCTGCTGTTTTGCTGTTGCGCCCATTGGTATGTCAGCGCATTTTTTTCTAAATCCCAAACACTGAGACCATGGTGAATTGATGAGATAACACTCCATTTACCATCATTAGAGATGTCGCCCGCATAACTGCCTTCAACTGAGTGCTGATAACGTTGTAATGGCTTGCCTGCAGAAGGGGTACAAGCTTGTAAAAACAATAGCGATAGCAGGGTGACTACTGATAACTTCAACGCAGTTAATTGATGTTTTTTATTGTTCGAATCGTTGATCAACATATTAATACTTATTTATCTTGGCATTTATCGTTAGTTCTAGTTAGTATAAGGCGTTTTTTAATTTTGTTTAGTTATTTTTACTGAGCAAAATAGTATTTGGTATAAATTAAATATTGGGGGATTCTCCAATTGTGATGTTTTAACGGAGAAATAAATGAAGTTTTTTAAACCCACTTTAGTTGCTGTCGCTTTATTAGCGGTTGTTGGTTGCCAAGAAGGCGCTAAAGAAGACGCTCTTAGTGTAGAAAATAAAGCGCCAGCATTAGACACAGAAATACAAAAGCAAGCCTATGGTTTAGGTGCCTCTATTGGTATGTATATGCAAAAAAACTTAGACGAGCATGACAAACTAGGTTTAACCTTAGACAAAGAATTAATCGTTCGTGGATTTGTTGATAGCATTAACGATAAATCAGTCATTGAAAAAGAAGAAATTCAAGCATTGCTGATGAATTTAGATAAAACGATGAAAGAGAAGCAGCAAGCAATGGTTGCTGAAGAGTCTGAAGCAGCGATTGCTGTAGGTCTAAAATTCTTAGAAGATAATGCTAAGAAAGAAGGCGTAATGGTAACTGAATCAGGTATTCAATACGAAGTTATTACTGCCGCTGATGGTGACAAACCTGTAGCTACTGATACCGTAAAAGTACTCTATAAGGGGACTTTTTTAAATGGTGAATCGTTTGATGACCGTAACGAAATTACTGTGTTTCCATTGAATCGTGTTATTAAAGGTTGGACCGAAGGCGTACAATTAATGTCGGTTGGCTCTAAATATAAATTTACTATCCCTTCAGATTTAGCTTACGGTCCGAACGGTAATCCACCACGTATTCCAGGCAACTCAGTGTTACAATTTGAAATTGAATTATTAGAAATTCAAAAAAGCGAACCAGTGCCACAAGTAGGCGATGCTTCAGCAGAAAAGTAATGTAGGTTAGAATTTATTCTGACAAAATAGTTGATTTGTTGTACTAAATTACAACCAATACATAAAAGCCACCTGCAAAGTATTGTCGGTGGCTTTTCTTTTGATTAAACATGCAGGTCTAATGAGAAAACTTCTAATAATAGGCTGGGTTTGGCCTGAGCCTAACTCTTCTGCGGCAGGTAGTCGCATGTTGCAACTTATTCAATATTTTCAAAGCCAAGCTTATGAGGTTGTTTTTGCTTGTACAGCGCAACGTACCGAGCATATGGCAGACCTTGATAAACAAAATGTTGATTGCATTGAAATTCAGCTTAACTGTACTAGCTTTGATGCTTATATTAAGTCTCTGCAACCTGATGTGGTGATGTTTGATCGTTTCATGATGGAAGAGCAATTTGGTTGGCGTGTTAGTGAACAGTGCCCCGAAGCGCTTCGAATATTAGATACTGAAGATTTATTTTGTTTACGTCATGCCAGACATGATGCTTACAAAAAGAATAAGGAAGTAAAGGACACTGATTTACTTAACTCAGATCTAGCTAAACGAGAAATAGCGGCTATTTTTCGATGTGATCTCACTTTAATGATTTCTCCAATAGAAATTGAGCTTTTGACTGATTTATTTAAAGTTGATGCAAGCTTATTGCACTATCTACCCTTTATGTATAGTCAAAATCAGTTGGCGTATCACAATCCAAGTTATGAGCAACGACAGGGATTTATTTCTATTGGTAACTTTCGCCACCCACCTAATTGGGATTCAGTGTTATGGTTGAAACAACAAATTTGGCCACTTATTCGCAAGCAACTACCGCAAGCTGAAATATACATTTGTGGTGCGTATCCACCGCCTAAAGCGACCGATCTGCATGATGAAAAAACAGGTTTTTTAGTAAAAGGTTGGGTTGATGATGCCACAAAGGCCATGCAATCTGCACGGGTTTGCTTGGCACCATTGCGTTTTGGTGCAGGAATAAAAGGTAAGTTAGCCGAGGCGATGTTTTGTGCAACACCATCGGTCACTACAAATATTGGTATTGAAGGTATGCAAACTCAATTACCTTGGGCAGGAGAGGTAGCCAATGAAGCAAAAAGCATTGCGGATGCGGCAGTGAGACTTTATCAAAATATTGATGTTTGGCAGTGTGCTAGTGAGTTAGGGCAAAAGAATGCTCAACTATTGTTTGCACAAGACCCGCACTTTTCAGCATTATCAAGTCGATTATCAACTTTGTTATCAGCGCTGGTACAACACCGAGAAAATAACTTTATTGGCAGTATGCTCAATCATCACCATCATAAAAGCACGAAATATATGTCACAATGGATTGAAGCGAAGAATAAGGGATAAGCTTTGAGAAAGGAACGTTACGAGTAACGAAACCCTCAGACTAATTTTTATTCGAAACTAATAACTCGTTACTCGACACTACAATGTTGCTTCTAATATTTTAGTTAAACGCTGTGCTGCTTGTAGCAACCTTTGTTCCATTATCGGTTGGTATTGTTTCAAATAACCATGAGGTAATTTTATTTCTTGTTCAGGTTTTTCACAGCGGCCTTGAGCATTTAATTGGCAATAGTTAAAGCTTGGCTCTTTGGCTATTTGAAATGACTCGTTAGCCCATTGCCACACTTGTTTTGTTTGCCAATTCGGTTGTGAGTGCAAGTGCCATTTCGCTTTTAGCAAATCCAGCCATTTTGTTTTACTGTGCTTGCCTTTATATAGAACACATTGATCCCAATACCAATGCAGATTGCTACATTTGGTCTCTAAATGTGAGAACTTTACTTTATTACCGCCTAAGTCATCGGCAAAGCTGATATGTAAAGGTTGATGAATATCACCTACCCAATGACCTAAAAAAAGTAACGCTTGAGTTTTTTGCCAGTTATTTTTAGTTTGAGCTAATATTTTTTGATGTGCTAATACAGCCTGAGGCAGACAGTTTTTCTCACAATTTTTTGGTTTTATCTTGCTATGATCACGAGGCACATTCATATAATGCCAAGCACTGTATGATTTGAATTCATCTAAACGCTTAATAGCATCTGCCCAAGTACAGGCATTAGAAAATGTGACTTTTTCACCTTGTTTTTTATAATTGTAACTATTAATCAGGTCTTGATGTTGTTGAGGAATAGTATTGAGTAGCTCAACTACCTTTGTTTGCTTGGCTGAGGGGAGGTACTCGAATGCCAACTGGCAAACTATTTGATGGCCAAGCTTACCTAAGGCAAAGCTCGGCTTACTGATCACCAAAATAAAAACAAGAATAGTATAAACAAGGTGTTTTAAAGTCATGTTACAGCTCTTTATTCTACAAAAATTTGCATTTCTTCGCCAATGAGTTTGCGCATTTCCATTAATTTTACTGCGCTGGCATGTTGTTTTTTATCAGCTGCTGTTTCTGGAATCCATTGGGGTACTTGTTCAGATTGACCATTTTGATCAACCGCTACCATAATAACAATGCAATGAGTGGTTAAGCGACGGTTTAATGATTTTGGGTCGCAAGCATTTACTTCTACAGCAATGTGCATTGATGAGTTACCAGTATAAATAACTTTTGCTTCTGTCTCGACTAAGCTGCCGACATGAATAGGGGCAACAAAGCGAATACCGCCTGCATAGGCAGTAACACAATAACGTCCACTCCAACCTGCCGCGCAGGCATAAGCAGCTAAATCAATCCATTTCATTACCGCGCCCCCATGAACTTTGCCGCCAAAATTTACATCTTGTGGCTCAGCTAAAAATCTAAGGGTAATATCACGTTGTGGACTATTCATTGTTTGTTCTCTTGCTATAGGTATAAGGGAAATTTATACGGTTAATGCTTTATTAGCAAATAATTAATAATCGCTTTTCAGGCGATTTTAGAATACATAATGATTTGTACAAAATATAGGCTATAGTTAATTGATGCTGTATTGAAACCTTGAAGTGAAGATGGAAGGATTTGACATAAGAACACTTGCACTAACAAACCTGTTATTAGGTTTGTTTCTTGGCGTGGGCTCGTTGATTTTTGCTCGTATACATCCTTCTTTTCGAGGCTTTAAAGCATTAGGCTATAGCTATTTTCTTTTTTCTCTTGGTTTTATTCTGCTGGGCTTGCGCCAATACATCCCCAATCTCTTATCAATTATTATTGCTAATTTAGCTATTGTTATCGGTTTTAGTTTATTGGTTGTTGGTATTTTGAGGTTTTTGAATCAAGAAAGACGAGTTTTTGAAATATACTCTTTTGTATCATTTAGTCTAATGCTATTTTCTTTTGTTTATTTTACCTATTTTCAAGCAAGTGTTAATGCTCGGATTTTTGTGATGAGCTTCATTGTTTTTACCTATTCTATTTTCGTAAGTTATAAAATATTAACCAATAAAGACCAAAAGATATTAACCTTTACTCGCTTTCTTGGCTTTTCATTTTGTATTTGTGCCTTTGTTTATTTACTACGAATGTATTTTGCTTTTAATGAGCCTACCTTAGAGAACTTCATGAACGCCGGCGCAATACACGGTTTTTCGTTAATTGTTATGCAGCTTGTTACTATCACGAGCTTCTTTTCATTAACGGTTAGCGCCAGTCAGCAACTCGCTAATCAACTTACTACTCAAGCGACAGTTGATTCCCTTACAAATATTTATAACCGTCGTGCGTTTGACGAGTTTGCGGCTAAAGGTGTACTACGTGCCCAACGAGAAAAAACCCCGATATCATTAATACTAATGGATATCGATTTATTTAAGGAAGTTAATGATAGTTATGGTCATCAAGTGGGCGATAGAGTATTGCAAGAGTTTAGCTTACGGTTAACAAGCAGCTTACGACAGTATGATATTTTAGCGCGTTATGGCGGTGAAGAGTTTACGCTTCTATTGCCAGATACCAACACGGAAACAGCGATGATCATTGCTGAGAAATTGCGATATACCATAGCTCAACCGGTATTTTTGCTTGAGGGCGGGACTGAGTTGAGAGTCACTGCAAGTTTTGGTGTTGCGACTAATCAAAGTGATAATATTAATTGGCAACATTTAATTTCACTAACGGATCAAGCACTTTATCACGCCAAAGAAAGTGGTCGAAATTGTGTGAAATTGCATAAAGCAGATGTACACCGTTTTCCTAATACAGAAAAAATTCATTAACTCTTTACCTTACCTTTACACTTATACTAACGTTTTTATCTTACAATTGGTTTAATCAAAAATTATAAAGTGAATGTTGTTATGATTAAAAACGCAATAGTCTTATTGTTAACTTTAGCGCTATTTTCCTGTGGTGGAGATGCAGCTGTAGAAGAAGTCAGCGCTACTGAACCGATAATTATTACCCCTGAAACACCAACAGAAACGCCTGCTAGCAAACCTAACATATTGCTAATTATTGCTGATGATCAAGGTCTTGACGCCTCAGCGCAATATTCTTATTCAGCGGATACTCCCAATACGCCTACCTTAAATGCTTTAGCCGAGCAGGGCATTGTTTTTGATAATGTTTGGGCAACACCTGCCTGTACAACAACTCGAGGTACAATTATTACCGGTCAACATGGTGTCAATAGCGGAATAGATCATGTACCTGCCATTATGTCTACAGACACCCAAACGTTACAACGCTATATAAAAGCACAAACGATAAGTAGTGATTATCAAACAGCTGTTATAGGTAAGTGGCACCTAGGAGGTGGCAACCCTGCTCTGAATCACCCTACAGAGAGCGGTGTTGATTATTTTGCCGGTACTATTGCCGGTACTATTGATGATTATTACAGCTGGCAACTGACTCAAAATGGTGTCAATAGTGATAGCAATGAGTATCACACCACTAAAATGACTGATATAGCCATTGAATGGCTAGGTGAGCAAAATCAACAAGAGAAGCCATGGTTTTTATGGCTGGCTTATGTTGCGCCTCATTCGCCATTTCATTTGCCGCCAGATCATTTACATAGTCGAAGCACTTTAACCGGCTCTGAAGCTGATATTGACGCGAATAAGCGCAATTACTACTTAGCTGCGATTGAAGCGATGGATAGTGAAATAGGTCGCTTGCTTGACTCTATGACTACCGAAGAACGCAATAATACTCTAATCCTTTATGTTGGTGATAATGGCACCCCTTCAGGAGTGATTGACCGCTCAGTATTTGATCGAGGACATAATAAAGGCAGTTTATTTGAAGGGGGTATTAGAGTGCCAATGATTGCTTCAGGTTACGGTGTTAGCAGAGTGAATGAGCGAGAATCTGCACTTATTAATACCACTGACTTTTTTGCCTCTATTGCTAATGTCGCTGGCAGTAGTATCAGTCAGATTAATGATAGCTACGATTTTACTGGCTTATTTAGTAACTCAACTGGCGATGCAGAGAGTGCTTTGCGTCAAACCAATTACAGCGAATTTGTCAGTAGTGATGTAACCGGATGGGCGGTTCGTAATGAGCAATATAAGTTGATTGAATTAGATGATAACAGCCAAGCATTATTCGACATAACTAGCTCTCTTTCAGAAATTGATGATTTAATACTGAATAATTCAACAATTGCTAATGAA
This sequence comes from Colwellia sp., assembly GCA_029938115.1. Taxonomy (GTDB): domain Bacteria; phylum Pseudomonadota; class Gammaproteobacteria; order Enterobacterales; family Alteromonadaceae; genus Colwellia. The sequence continues at coordinate 7,886 of JAPYOP010000096.1, forward strand.
CTGTCTGCGCAAGGAAAGCTGATCCGCAACGAAACAACCGCAAGCGCCATTGATATCACCAATGCAATTTTTATTAATCGTAGTGGTAATTGTGCCGATTATGTTGAGCATTATCAGTCGAATGTACTTGATGTTAATAATAGTACTTTATTTGATGGTGATTTAGTTATCTCGGTGCTTAACAATAAATGTATTTTTCAAACTAATAACATTCCCAATCATGATTTTAATGATGGTGGTCAAGCTTTTCCGAATGATGTTAGCGCTCAGAATAATAGCTTTGAAATCACCACTAATCCCAGCCATGCAAATTCAGTGACGGATATCAGCTTACAAACAGACAATGCGATATTGCTTAATGGCGTTAAAGTTGATTTGTTAGCAGCCGCCTGTTTTGGTGTAGGCGATGGCAAAGTAGGGTGTAATGATATTAACCAGCCATGGCGATATGACCCTATGTTTGCTGCTAATGGTTTTAGGGTTGATAGCCATAATGCGCACTCTCAACCTGATGGTAGTTATCATTATCATGGCACGCCCAACGCTTTTTATGCTGAAGATAATAATAGCTCGGCTTCACCTGTTGTTGGCTTTGCCGCTGACGGATATCCTATTTTTGGCCCTTATATTGATGATAATGGCACTATTAGGAAAGTAAATTCAAGCTTTCGAGTTCGCAGCGGTAATAGAGCTACTGATTCAACCAGCCCAGGTGGCAGTTATGACGGTACTTATCGAGATGATTATGAATATGTAGCAGATCATGGTGATTTAGATGAATGTAATGGAATGAGCGTTAATGGTATTTATGGTTATTATATTTCGGATGGCTTTCCTTATATTTTAACTTGTTTTAAAGGTACTTCGGATCCATCTTTTAATAAATAATTTCATCAGAGAAAGTTTTAACCAATACACGCTCTTTCACACCCATATGAGCGCGACATACCGTTTATCCTGAAAATAAAAAAGCCTTTCTCGAAGAGAAAGGCTTGAAATGCTCGCTTTATGGTCTTGTTAATCAAGATTCTTATTAGTTATATTAGAAGTATTCTTATTATTAATCGATGCTTCTTTGTTAGCGCAGCCATTTTATATCAAAGCATTTTCATTGCTGCAACAACTTTAATAGAGCATAAACTCGACGATTTTTTTCGTATAAAGGCTTATTTTACTTATATTTGAGCTAAGTAACTGATTGTTGGTACATTGATGGTTTTATGCTAAATGTAACAAAGCTGAAATATTTTTTCTTGCAAAGACTTGAAATTAATAATTGAAAATATTCTCGCTATATTTAATAGAGGAAAAGGAATTGATTTGGCGCATAGATTCAAAATACTGACGATGTTAGAATACGCGCCATAAAATGTTCGTTATTAAAATTAATGGCAATGCTAATAACAATGCAAGCAAGCAAATAGTAAATAAATAGAGGATTGATTGGTGACAGAATTAAAAAATGACAATTATTTACGCGCGCTATTAAAGCAACCTGTAGATTACACCCCCGTATGGATGATGAGACAAGCAGGACGTTATTTACCTGAATATCGTAAATTAAGAGCAACAGCGGGTGATTTCATGTCACTTTGTCGTAATGCTGAGTTTGCTTGTGAAGTCACAATTCAGCCACTACGCCGTTTTAAATTAGATGCCGCAATTTTATTTAGCGATATTTTAACTATTCCTGATGCGATGGGCTTAGGTTTATATTTTGAAACGGGCGAAGGTCCTAAATTTACAAACCCTATTACCTGCAAAGCGGATATTGAAAAAATTGGTATTCCTGATCCTGAAGATGAATTAGGCTACGTAATGAATGCTGTTCGCACTATTCGTAAAGAGCTTAATGGCGAAGTACCACTTATTGGTTTTTCGGGTAGTCCATGGACATTAGCCACTTATATGATTGAAGGTGGTAGTTCAAAAGCGTTTACTAAAATCAAAAAAATGATGTTCTCAGACCCACAAAGCTTGCACTTATTACTTGATAAGTTAGCAGACTCTGTCATTAGCTATCTTAACGCTCAAATTGCGGCGGGTGCACAATCAGTTATGGTCTTTGATACTTGGGGTGGCGTATTATCCCCACGTGATTATAAAGACTTTTCATTACAATATATGGCGAAAATTGTTGATGGTTTAACTCGTCATGCTGATGGTCGTCAAGTGCCAGTAACTTTATTTACTAAAAATGGCGGAATGTGGTTAGAAGATATTGCCGCGACTGGCTGTGATGCTGTTGGTCTTGATTGGACTATAGACATTGAAAACGCTAAAGCACGAGTTGGTGATAAAGTGGCGTTACAAGGCAATATGGACCCGTCAATGTTATACGCACCATTACCACGTATTGAGCAAGAAGTAGCAAAAATATTAGCAAGCTACGGTACAGGTGGTACTGGCCATGTATTTAACTTAGGTCACGGTATTCACCCAGATGTGAAGCCTGAACATGCAGGACACTTTATTGAGTCGGTGCACCGTTTGAGTAAGCAATACCACTTGTAATTATATTTGTAGGTCGTCACGAACGAAGTGAGGCTCGACAAGGTAAAGTCTAGCTTCGCTGCGCTCATATCGACCTACATTATACCAACTGCACTAACCAAAGTGAACATTTTCAAATGATCTAAATACCCAACAACTTCGTTGCTTTCAATCCTAATAACCAGCTATTGCTCAATCAAGATAATTGGACTCCCCCACATCCGAAAATGTGGGTAATATAAAAGT
>JAPYOP010000212.1 GCA_029938115.1 Colwellia sp.
ATGATGCAACCCCTGCCTTGAATTTAAGATTTGAGATGATCTTCGGACCGGATGCACTTTAAGCCAGTTTGAAAGAGTTATTATTAATTGGATTTATTAGGTTACTTGGGCAATTCAAAATAAAAATGGCTGCCGCCATCAGGTGCATCCTTGTAACCAATATTGCCCATATGCGCTTCTACAATACGCAAACAAATGGATAATCCAAGGCCGTGACTGGATTCCCCTCCAGTGGTTCGGTGGCCTAAGCGGTTAAAGGCCTTAAACAATTTATTCACATCTTTAGGTTCAATCCCTGGGCCTTGATCAAATACATTTACCCTTAAAACATCAATATCCTTTTCTATGGTAAGGGTAATTTGAAAATTCTCTGGCGAATATTTAATGGCATTACTTAATAGGTTGTCTATAACCTGTGTAATTCTCGCTGGGTCAAATTCCACCATAGCGCTGTCGGGTAGCGTCTCTATAATCTCAATTTTTTTGTCCGCCGCCTTAGTTTTAAATAGGGCTATGCGTTCATGAAAAACTTCGCTTAAATTTAGTGGTAATTTATGCAGGGTTATTTTACCTGACTCTATAGCGCTAATGTCCAGTAGATCATCTAGTAAATGTTGCATACTCAAACTGCTTTTTAGAATCATATCCAGTAGGGAGTGTGTTTGATCTTCACTAAGGTTGGGTTTGTTTAGTCGTTTACTGGCTTGCTGAATAATGCCTAACGGATTTCGTAGGTCATGGGCTGCCATGCCTAAAAAATTATTTTTTTCATCGCTTATTTTTTTAAGCTCTCTAATTTGATCAACATAGTCCGCTCGTTGATTAACACGATGAACAAACTCTTCAGGATTAAAGGGGCGCAATAAAAAGTCATCACCACCATTTTTTAAGAAAAACGCTGCGGTATCTTTATCGCCTTTACTCGACACTCCCATAATTTGAAGACTGGGGTTTAAGTGTAATGTACGAATTTTACGGCATATTTCATGTCCTAAACCGTCGGGTAAAAATTGATCCAATATCACCATGTCAGGTTCATTTTTCATGGCTATCATGCACTCATTTGCATCTTTTGCGCACAGTACTTTAAAGCCCTGATTACACAATAATTTGTGAATGCTTAGTAGTGCAGAGCGGCTATCATCCACCACTAAAATGGTAAAGTCTTGGTTGAAATAGACACGATTAATAAGCCTGCAAATGTATATAATACTGTAGCCACCGGTCTTAAATACGTAATCTACTAGGTCATGGGTATCAAAGTGTGCGCGGACAGATGGGTCTTGTTGACCGGTAAAAACGATAGCGGGGATATTGTGTTCGTTAACTAAATCAATGGCAGCGCCGTCAGCACAGTCGGGTAACTGTAAATCCACCGTAGATATAAAATATTCGTCAGGATTTTTTTTGAGTAACTCTTTGGCCTTGGCCAAGGTAGGGGCAATATCAGCCCTAATTTGATAGGTTTCTTGCAACTCACATTTGATAGCTATCGCTAAAGATTGGGTATCTTCAATAATGAGTACTTTATTGCCGAGCATGCAAAAAATGTCCCGCTATCATGTATTTAATGGTGTCTAACAAGGAGTGCTTGTCTCTGAGCACTCCTTTTTAAAGGTTAGACTAAAAAATGAATGATTCGGGGATATTTCCTTTAAATTGACTTAAATGTCATTGTGCATGCTAAGTGTAATAGTGGTTTATGCCATTTCAGCTTCGCTAAAAATGCCATCAAAAAGAATAGTCGATAAATAGCGCTCTCCTGAATCAGGTAAAATCACCACGATGGTTTTGCCCACATGCTGCTCTTGTTTAGCCACTTTAATGGCCGCCGCCACAGCCGCGCCACCGGAAATACCGGCTA
>JAPYOP010000097.1 GCA_029938115.1 Colwellia sp.
TTACTGTTACCAGTAATCCGGTGCGCTCTTACCGCACCCTTTCAGCCTTACCTGTGAAATTTCCGAAGAAATAACCATCGGCGGTCTTCTCTCTGCTGCACTTGTCGTCGGCTTACGCCGCCCAGGCGTTACCTGGCACCCTGCTCATTGGAGCCCGGACTTTCCTCCCGCTAGAAATACTTGCGTAAACTAGCCAGCGATTGTCTGGTCAACTCGAAGCGCATTCTACTTGATTTGATGAAAATGTCTATGGTAATGAAGCGACTATTGATCTAAAAAATTCAATTGTTTCTTGCTTGGAGAAACCATCCATAAAAATTTTATCTGCGCTATTTTTAACAATAACGACACCTTGATGTTGGTTTACATATATATATTGACCATATACACCTACACAGAAAAATTCGCCCGGTTGCGCTAGCGGTGGTAACCATATCTGATAACCATAACCTAATGTATTCTCGCCTGATTTTAAGTACTCTGCACCAGCAACGGTTGCTTCTTGTAACCATTTTTTTGAAACCAATTGCTGTGAGACAAGCTGTTCGTCTTGCCAGCGACCATTATTTAACAACAAACGGCCAAAGCGGGCGTAATCTCTGGTACTGGCATTTAAACCGCCAAGAGCAAAAGCATTATCTTGCGAGTCGGTGATCCATGCGGCATCATTTTCCATACCCATTTTATTCCATAACTCTGTTTGAACTAGCTCAACCAGTGACTCTCCGGTCACACGCCTTAATATCATGGCAATAACATGGGTATCCATACTGACATAATGAAATTTTTCACCGGCAGTTGATTCGTTTTCAAGCTCCGTTGTCATTTCATCTAACGAACCGCCTATAGCTAACACGCGTCCCATTTTATTAATGTCTGAATTAAAATCTAAATAATCTTCATTCCACTTAACGCCTGATGACATTTGTAATACATGTTTGACCTTAACTTTGTCATAACCTGAGCCTTGCATTTCAGGAAGATAAAAACCGACTGTTTTGTCAATATCAATTTTGCCAAGATCAACTTGCATACCAAACAATACTGATACAAAAGACTTTGCCATTGACCACGAAATACGTTTATCGCTTGCTGATGTGCCAAGGTAATATTGTTCATAGGTGATTTTATCGTTCTTTAATACTAATAATGCGGTTGTTGCCCTACGTGTTAAAAACGCTTCAACGGCAATCCTTTTACCCTGATATAGAAAATTATTAGGTAAAGGTTGTGCTTGATATTCAAATAGATAAGGTTTGGCACTTTTACTGATTTTTTGTGTTAAAAAGGCTTGCTGCATGTGAGAAAAATTATCAACAATGATTTCATCATCAAACAGAGTCATAACTGAATGCAAGCGACTGACTTTATCCCAATTTAGCGTTACTAACATGGTTAATATAATCGCTAATATCAACAACGCTTTTTTACTGAATTGCCAGATGTTTTTCATACTTTTCTCTTCATTTTTTTTTATTGTTAATGAAAACTTTATCTATGATTTAAAGCTTAATGCAATATCATACAAGGCATTTTTCTTAACACCATAAATTTCAGCCGCAATAGCACAAGCTTTCTTGGGTTTCATTTCGGCTAAAAGTAATTTTAATGTTTTAATTACTTCTGCAGAAATTTCATCTGGATTGGATTTATAGCCCTCAATGATCAACACCATCTCGCCTTTAAGTTGGTTTGGATCTTGCTCAAGCCAAGCGAGTAAGTTTTCGGCATGGTCAGAATGAACGGTTTCAAAAGTTTTTGTTAATTCACGAGCAATAACAACATAACGTTCGCCGCCTAAGGTAGCGACTATATCTTTTATTGTATCGATAGCTCGCCTTGGCGCGTCATAAAATATCATGGTTCTAGGCTCATTAATTAAAGCCAACAAAGTACTTTGTCTTGCCCCTGATTTAGAGGGTAAGAACCCTTCAAAGGAAAATCTATCGGTAGGTAATCCGGCAACACTTAATGCAGAAATTGCGGCACAAGCACCAGGAATAGGCGATACGGTCAAACCTAAACTGCGACAGTGACGCACTAAATGAAAACCAGGATCGCTAATTAACGGCGTGCCCGCATCAGAAACCAAAGCAATGCTCTTACCTTCTTGCAATAAAGTAGCAATATAATCTTGTCTTTGTCGCTCGTTATGATCGTGCATCGACAGGGTTTTATTTTTAATAGCAAAAGCTGATAATAACTTTTGCGTGTGGCGAGTATCCTCACAAGCAATGATATCAACTTGAGCTAATACTTCTAAAGCTCTTGCGCTAAGATCACCTAAATTTCCAATCGGTGTTGCGACTATATATAAAGTACTTGGGGTTATCTTGTTTTCGCTCATTTTAAATTACTTAACTTGAATGGTTGAGACTCACTGCAATGGTGTTTATTATAACCCTACATCATGATAAAAACGCACGGATTTCTCCACTTGAGCCAAACTAATTTCCCAGTGTTTCAATTAGCATCAATATCTTTTATTAAGCTATTTAAACCTATACGCGCTAGTTTCCTTTTAACTGTGCTGTTATTTACGACTGTATTTATCTCTGCTTGTAGTACCAAACCCGTCACAAAAAAAGCCGAAACTCCCGATAAAACAATCACAAAAACAGTAATAACAAAAGAAACAGCTGAAGAAAAACTCGCTTTGGCACAAACATTAAATGCTCAACTAGCAACTTCAGAACGACCTTCACTTGAACAACAAGCAAAAGTTACCCAATTATTATTTGAAGCAAGTGAATTATTTCTGCAACAACAAAATTACCCTAAAGCACTTTGGTTGGCTAATAAAACCACTGAATTAGTGCAAGGCGATCTCCACAAAACTTACCTATTATTGTTGGTAAAGGCTAACAGTTTACAGGCACTTAATTATTATCAACAAGCTAATAAGCAATTACAACTTGCTAGTGAACTAATCACTTATACAGAGAACGATAATTCAATAAAAACACTTAAACTAACACTAAATTATTATCTTATATCAACTGAGGTATTAATAGCACAAGATAAAAAAGTACCAGCACTTAACGCCCAGTTAAATGCGTTTGCATTAAATAATCACGCATCAACTGAAGATGTTATTTCCTTGTGGCATGAGCTTGAGACACTAACACAGTGGCAAATAACATTGCTGTCTAACAGCAAACCACCTTTTATCAAAGGTTGGAAAACGCTTCTTTTTTACAGTCATAAATTTGGCTCAAACCCTTCACAGCTTGCTCGCTACTTAAGTTTATGGCAGCAGAAAAACCCTACACATCCTGCAATGAGTATTATTGAACAATTGCTGGCGTCTGATCCAAGCATTCTTCAAGTGGAAAACATTGCAATTTTGTTACCGCTTAGTGGCAACCAAAAAAATGCAGGTTTAGCTGCACAGCAGGGAATTTTGGCGGCCTATAAAAACAACACTAGCAGCAATATGCACTTTATAGATACCAACAAAGTTGATTGGGAAAACCTAGCGATTCATTTTGGTGAACTTAAGGTAGACCATATTATTGGCCCGTTACTCAAGGCTAATGTTGAAAAACATCTTGCATTAAGTACACTGCAAGCTGAATTGCAAATACCGACCTTGTTACTTAATTTACCTTTACAACATGCACTTGCACCTTATCAATTTGCTTTATCTATGCGCCCAGAAGATGAAGCGATACAAGCAGCAGCAACACTTAGTCAACAAAACTACAATAGCCCCATAATTATCAGTCACCAAGATAGAGTATCAAAACGTATTGCGCTTGCTTTTAGCCAGCAATGGCAGGTTTCGACCGGGAATCCTGTCGATATTGTTTACTTCAATCAAGGTAAAGAAATGCAAGCAAGTTTGAAAGAGAGTCTTGATATAGACGCCAGTCAAACACGTATTAAGCAATTAAATTCTCGTCTAAAGCATACGATAAAATCTGAGCCTAGAAATCGCCGTGATATTGATATGATTTATCTTGTTGGTACGGCAGCGCAAACACGCTTAATAAAACCCTATATTGATGTAAATACAAGCCCCTTTGCCGATATTATTCCAGTCTATGCCAGTTCACGCAGTCATAGTAATTTCAATGATAAAAACAGCTCCAGTAGTACAAATGACTTACAAGGTTTAACATTCACTCAAATGCCTTGGTTATTGAATTCAAAGCAACAAAACAAACCACTCACTAAGCTTAGCGAGCGTTTATGGCCTAAACGAACCGACAGTTTGTCGCGAATATTTGCCATGGGCTTTGATAGTTACAATTTATTAGGGAAGGTTTCTCAAATGAAACGGGCACCTTATGTTCGCCACTTTGGCCAAACTGGAACATTAAAATTAAACGCTGAAAACGTTATTACTCGTAGCCTTATTTGGGGACGGTATCAAAATGATGAGGTGACGCAAGTTGTCATGGATTAAGCCGCAAACAAGTCATAGCAGAGGAAAAGCAACGGAAGAGTTTGCCAAGCAATACCTTATTAAACAAGGCTTAACCTTTATTGATAATAATGTTCACTGTAGACAAGGCGAAATTGATATAATAATGCGTGACAATGACATTTTTGTTTTTGTTGAAGTAAAATATCGAAAAAATAATAACTTTGGTGGTGCAATTTCAGCTGTATCTCAGTCAAAGCAGAATAAAATTAGACATTGTGTTGCATTTTTTCTCCAAAAAGCTAACTTAAATGAATATAATACCCCCTGCCGGTTTGATGTTGTCGCCTTAGATGGTGATATTAATCAACCACAAGTTACTTGGCTGAAAAATGCTTTTTAGTCATTCTCTTTTGAGCCATAGAAAAATACTGGAGTAATTTAATTCCCATGCTCGAACAGATCCAAAATAATTTTACTGAAAGCATTCAGACCCAAATAGCGGCAACAGAAGCGATTTCTGGTGCGATAGAGCATGCCGGCATGATAATGGTACAATGTTTATTGGCCGGAAACAAAATGCTTGCTTGTGGCAATGGCGGCTCTGCTGGTCATGCACAACATTTCTGTTCTCAGCTGCTGAACCGTTTTGAAGCTGAACGCCCCAGTTTGCCGGCAATCTCTCTTCTTGCCGGCAGTGCCACTATTACTTCAATAGCTAACGACGCTCAATATGACGAAGTGTTTTCCAAACAAATTCGCGCCTTGGGCAATAATGGTGATGTTCTACTCGCTATTTCAACCAGTGGTAATTCACGTAATATCGTTAAAGCGGTAGAAAGTGCAGTATCTCGTGATATGCCTATTATCGCACTAACGGGTCACGATGGTGGCGACATTGCCGGTTTATTAGGAGAGAATGATGTCGAGATCAGAGTGCCATCATCTCGCACTCCGCGTATCAATGAAGTGCATTTAATTGTATTGCACTGTTTATGCGAGATAATCGATACTACTTTATTTCCACAAACAGAGTCTTAATTCCCATGATTGTTTTATCTAAGTTACTTCACACTAAATCAATGAAGCTTACCGCTATTTTAGTTCTCCTCACGGCGATGCAAGGTTGCGCAGCTGTTGCTGTTGTTGCCATCACTGCGGGCGCCAGCATGGCGACTGATCGCCGTAGTATTGGCAACCAAATAGATGACCAAAGTATAGAAGTTGAAGCCTATAACGAAATAGCTAAAAATGAATCATTAAATGATAATACTAATTTACATCTAAGTAGTGTTAACGGCTCTGTCTTAATTATTGGGCAAGCTCCTAATACTTTTTTAAAAGATCAAGCAGTTAAAATAGTGAGTAATATTAGTGGTGTAGTGAAGATTCACAATCAAATTCGAGTGGGTAATCTCACTTCAGTTACTACACAAACTAATGATGTTTGGTTAACTTCAAAGGTGAAAACAGCCCTGTTTTCTAGCGATGAAGTTAATGGTAATGATATTAAAGTTATTACAGAAAATGCCGAAGTATTTTTGATGGGAATGGTATCAAAAAAAGAAGCTGATGCTGCTGTTAATGTAACTCGCAACATAAGTGGTGTTAATCGCGTATTTAAAGCTTTTGAGTATTTATAGAAAAATAGGAAAACAAAATATAGGTTTAAATTTATTCCGACAAATGCCGAATAAAAGAACAACCTATATTATTTAATAACTTTTAAACTGGCTTTACCTTTCGCTGATTTTTTCGGCACACTAGTTTTAACCACCGAAGAAACGCTGCTCAAACTTGCTCTTGGCTTACTTGATTTCTCTTCACTATCAATAGTTGCTTTAGTGTCAATATCATCATCACTAGGGTGTTCTATCGAAAACGAAGTGCCTGCACCATTTTCTTTAGCGTATATGGCGGCAACAGCCCCATAAGGTACTGTCATCTGTTCAAGTTTACCGCCAAAGCGTGCACTAAACTCAATAGCCTCAGCACCTAAAGCAATTGTACCAACGGCTGAAGAAGCAATGTTCAAAATAATTTGACCATCGTTCACATAAGCCATAGGGACTAAAACACCATATACACTGACATCAACTACAATGTATGGTGTTAAATCATTATCTGATATCCAATCATAAAAAGCCCCAACTAAATAGGGCTTATTAGATGTCATTTTAACAGGAGTTAAATCAGCCATTTAAGCTGGATGACCAAAGCGCAATTCACGCTCAGCTTCAGTTAATGATGCTTGGAATGACTCACGTTCAAACAAACGTAACATGTAAGTTTTTAGTTCTTTTGAACCCTGACCGTCAAGCTCAATACCAAAAGCAGGTAAGCGCCATAATAATGGGGCTAAATAGCAATCGACTAAGCTGTATTCTTCACTCATAAAATAAGGCGCTTCATTTAAAATTGGCGCAACACTTAATAGGCTTTCTTTTAACTCTTGGCGTGCTTTTACTGCTTCTCCAGCGGTGCCTGTCAAAATGATTTTAGCTAGGCTATACCAATCATTTTCAATACGGTGCATCATCAAACGGCTACGACCACGTGATACTGGGTAAACAGGCATCAATGGCGGATGAGGGAAACGCTCATCTAAATATTCAATGATAATTTTAGCTTCGTATAACGCTAATTCACGATCAATTAATGTTGGTACTGTGCCATAAGGGTTTAAGTCGATTAAGTCTTCTGGCAAGTTTGCTAAATCAACTAAGTTGATATCAACGCCAACGCCCTTTTCTGCCAATACTATACGTGTTTGATGACTATACATATCATCTGCATGCGAGAACAACGTCATTACAGAGCGTTTATTTGCTGCTACGGCCATAGGGCCTCCTACTTTTCTAAATTAAATTTCTTAAAACGGCTTGTCTTAAAACTGTTTTTATACAACTGATAATGGGGGCCACAGCCCCCAGTATATTACATTGTCGTACTAAAATACGACCTACAAGTATTTACTTTGTTAGTGAACATCTTTCCAATATTCTTTCTTAAGGAAGTACGAAAGAATAAAGAAGATGAATAAAAATATTAAGACGTTAACGCCCATACCTTCACGTTCAAGTTTGCTTGGCTCACCAACATATTCTAAAAAGTTGGTTAAGTCGCGAACTAATACATCGTACTCTTCTATTGTTAAGCTACCACCCATTGCTGGAGTCACATTGCCGTGTTCGTCAATTGAGCTAACACCTTGCAAATCTTGCAATACATGAGGCATACCAACATCTTTAAATACTTTATTGTTAACACCAAATGGGCGTTCACTGTCCATATAAAAAGAACGTAAATAAGTATAAATCCAATCTGGGCTACGCAAACGAGCTTCAAGAGTTAAATCAGGTGGCGCAGTACCAAACCATTTTGCTGCTTCTTTTTGCGGCATGGTATTTGTAATGTGATCACCAGATTTTTCGCCTGTATACATATAATTTTCAAGGCCATCAGCCTCTTCAATGCCTAAATCGGTAAAGGTACGATTATAACGTTGATATTGTAATTGATGACAACCTAAACAGTAGTTGATATAGGTTTTAAAGCCCTTTTTCAAAGACTCTTTATCCGTTAAATCATTATTTGCATGGTCTAAATTAGCGCCACCTGATGAAGCAAGAGCAGACATTGACACTAAGGTAACTAAACCAAAAGCAATCGCTTTAATTAAATTTTTCATTAGTGTGAAATCCTCTCAGGTACTGGCTTGCACTTCTCATTTTTACTGTAGAACCAAAGCGCTACGAAAAACCCGAAATAACCAAAGGCAGCAACAATACCAATATTATTAGCTAGAGGTGAAGCCGGCATAGTACCTAAAACCCCTAAAACAATGAAGCTAATAGAAAATTGGATTAAATTAAATAAATGCAATTTAGAACGATACTTAACCGATTTAACAACACCGCGATCAAACCATGGTACTAAGAACAACACGATAATGGCAGAGAACATCGTAATAGCACCAAATAACTTGTCAGGAATAATACGTACGAACGTAAAGAACGGACCAAAATACCAAACAGGTACAATATGCTCTGGCGTTTTTAAATTATTCGCGGGTTCAAAGTTTGGCGCTTCAATAAAGTAGCCGCCACCGTCTGGGGCAAAAAACATCACCCAACAGAATATAATTAAGAAACCAGCAACGCCCATAATATCTTTTACAGAATAATAAGGATGGAACGGAATTGCATCTACAATATCGTATTTTTCAGTGTATTGTTTATGGAAAGTAAATTTACTTTGATCTTCAGGCTTTATACTGCCTTTTTTCTTCTTAACTTCAATACCTTCAGGGTTATTTGAACCCACTTCATGTAAAGCTAAAATGTGTAAAAATACTAAAATAACCAATACCAATGGCATTGCAATAACATGTAGAGCGAAGAAGCGATTTAGAGTAGCACCCGATATAACGTAATCACCCCGAATCCATAGCGTTAAGTCATCACCAATAATTGGAATAGCACCAAAGAGCGAGATTATTACTTGTGCTCCCCAATACGACATATTACCCCAAGGTAATAAATAGCCCATGAATGCTTCAGCCATTAATACCAAGAAAATCAACATACCGAAGATCCATAGCAATTCACGTGGTTTCTGATACGAACCATACATAAGGCCGCGCATCATGTGTAAATAAACCACAACAAAGAACGCTGACGCGCCTGTTGAATGCATATAACGTAATAGCCAACCGTAATCAACATCACGCATGATGTATTCTACACTGGCAAAAGCACCATCGCCTGATGGTTCATAGCTCATGGTTAACCACACGCCGGTTATAATTTGGTTTACTAGTACTAACATGGCTAATGAACCAAAGAAGTACCAAAAGTTAAAGTTTTTTGGTGCCGGATATTGCGCCAAATGCTTATTCCAAGCATCTGTTAATGGCAAACGCTTGTCCATCCAAGCCATAAAATTAGTCAACATTATGCCTCTCCTTCGCCAACACCAATCAATAAGGTGTCTTCACTGATGAATGAATGCTCAGGAACCACTAAATTTAATGGTGCAGGAACCCCTTGAAAAACACGACCAGCCATATCAAATTTACTACCGTGACATGGACAAAAGAAACCGTTTGGTACGCCTTCTACGAATTGGTCAAAATCACCGCCATGATGAGTTGGTGCGCAACCTAAGTGAGTACAAACACCTAACGCTACTAAAAATTCAGGTTTAATTGAGCGGTAAGCATTAGTAGCATAACTAGGCTGCTGTGCTTTTTCTGAATTAGGATCGCGTAACTGGTCATCATGCTTTGCTAAACTATTTACAGTTTCTTCTGTACGGCGAACTACATAAACAGGTTTACCACGCCATTCAGCACGGATTAATTGACCCGGTTCTATTTTACCTACATTGACTTCAACTGGAGCACCCGCAGCTTTCGCGCGAGCACTTGGATTCCAGGAACCAATGAAAGGCACAGCCACACCGACCACACCCGCACCACCAACAACGGCAGTTGCCGCAGTTAAGAAGCGTCGGCGGCCGTTATTCACAGGCACATTGCTCATTCACACTCTCCAATTCACATTGATTACCAAACAATTATTATTAACCTTACTGATCATACATTTACTTCAGTATGAATTAGCATAGCCGTTATTTTTGTTTGATCAAATTTATACCAAGAGGTATATCGACAAAAAATTTTTATGATCATAAAGAAATAGGCTGTTTTTTACAAGGTAAAAAGGGGCTTAAGCACTGTAAAAGCAGAAATATTTTGATATTTGTCACTATAGCGGAAATAAATAGTAATTATGGCTTGTTAACAGAAACGATAAACAAAACCGAGGAAAGAATTATAGACATAAAAAAACCGACATAAAGTCGGTTTTTTGAAATCGTAGAGTGTACGAGAAATTTGATTTTAGCGCTTAGAAAACTGTGGTTTCTTACGTGCTTTATGAAGACCAACTTTCTTACGTTCAACTTTACGCGCATCACGAGTAACAAAACCAGCTTGACGTAAACCGCCACGCAATGTTTCATCAAACTCCATTAATGCACGAGTAATACCGTGACGAATCGCACCAGCTTGACCAGAAATACCACCACCAACTACAGTGATGTTAAAGTCAAACTTTT
>JAPYOP010000213.1 GCA_029938115.1 Colwellia sp.
ATACTTTTTATATTAATTGGCACAACCATAACAGCTAATTTTCAAAAAACAATTGATAACCACCGGCAATGCCGCATAACTCTATGGGCCTGTGTATAAATACCTGTAGCCCACGAAATACAAAGCCTATACAGGTGGCTATAAAAACAGAATATACGGACCGACAACCGTTTATAGACGGTAATAACCCTGTTTATAATCGAGTGCATCTATAGGCTAGGCAATGAAGGGTAGTAATGTATTAACCGCTGAAACAGGCACTTATAAAAACCGTTTTTCCACGTGTGGGTTGTAGGTAGCCCTTAGTATCGAGTTCTTGCACCACTTCCATTAAATGGTATTAAGAAATCCCATAACCGCGGCTACTATCTTTGATGGTAACAAGCCCTTTAACATGTATGGATAAATAGATAAGTACGCGCAACGCGTAATTAGTAATTCGTGTGATGCTCATGGATTAAATGCCCTATGACTTAGCGATATAGCCCAACTTAGCAGGTGTATATAGAGTGAGCAGGACGGGCCGATTACGACCATCCCCCCCCCCCATAATATGCATTTTGTTTACATCTTTATATTGCGAGGGTAAACTTGCGCGCTAAAGATGTATATCATATGAATCTTATGTTTTAAGGGGGGATAATGTCCTATTTAGATATGCCGCTTGGCGAAATCGCGACTCAGGTACCGGGCGCTACCGCCATACTGTTTAAGCATAATATTAATTTTTGCGATGACGGGGAGTTGGCCCTTAAAACTATTATTAAAATAAAAGCACTGAACGCTGACGATATAGTGCCCACCATAGAGGCGTTGGCCACTCGTAGTGGTGCGACTGAAGATTGGTCTAAGGTAAATAATAAAAAGCTGATTGCACATATTTTAACGCGCTATCACCAAGTACATAGCGAACAATTAACCGAATTGATTCGCTTAGCTGATTGTGTTGAAAGCAAACATGGCAGTAATCAGTTATGCCCTAATAAATTGGCTAAGCTTTTAGTTGTTGTGAAACAAGAGCTAGAAGAGCATATGCAAAAAGAAAAGACGGCATTATTCCCTATGCTGTCAAAGGCTCATTCACCTTTGCTGTCAGGGCCCATTAACGTAATGACAACGGATCATAAACATCATATTGAAAACTTAGATAGAATATATGCGTTGACGAATAATTATTTGTTGCCTTCTGAAGCGTGTAACACATGGCGTGCACTTTACTTAGGCCTGAATGAGTTTATTGGTGACGTTCATAAACTTATTCATATTGAAAATAATATTTTGTTTGCTAGATCGTTAAAAAAAGATGTTGTGGCCAGAGGTGGTAGTGGTTATGAGAGCAGTCGATATTAAGGAGCCCGAGCCTGCTGGTATTTGTAGTGGCTCTGGCAGTTAATTTTAGGGTTTGTCTGTTAGTACATGGAGGTACAGATTAGGGCAATACATCCTCCTCGAGCTTACATTATCCTACTGCAATATCCCTGTGATTAATGGCACCCTGATGCAAAGCTGGGCTTTATAGGCTTGAACTCTTCCCCTTAGAAAACCGGCCCACAAACTGAATTTAAGCCAGCCTCACCTTCGTAAATTATTAATGGTGTTAGCACCAATTAATCCAAGGGAATATCATCGATTAGGCCGATTTCAATAGTAAACCGACTATTTATAGCGAATTTAAGGAAAATCAAGAGTAGTCAGGCTTCTTAAATGAGCCAAATTGGTAGAAATGTTATAAACAGTTCAATTGGTATTGCAATTTATTATATCTAAACCCCTCCAAGCGCCCAATAACCGTCAATACTTAAAGGACTTATGGATATGGCTTGGAAGGGAAACTATTAGCAG
>JAPYOP010000214.1 GCA_029938115.1 Colwellia sp.
GGCAAAACCATGATAACAAAAAAACGCCAAGTGCCAAGCCACAACCTCCACATCACAAAAAACAACATAAAGCTAAGCCTAAAAAAGTAGAAAATGCAGCTATGGGTAATGCTTTTGCCGATGCTTTTGCGAAGTTAAATAAATAAGTTAAAACCTGAGACGCTTTAGCCAGTAACTGTATATGCATTTACTGGCTTTTTTGAATGCTCATTGAAATAAATATATTTTAGTCCAAATTCATATTCTCAAAACGCGATTCTTTAATAAGCTTAAGCTATAATCGTTAGTCTTATTGTGAATAATTATTCCATTTTTATTCAATTACAAAAAATCAAAAAGGTAGTAACACTATGTTTACAAAATTGAGGCAACTACCAGCAGATCCTATTTTGGGCTTGTCGGTAAAATTCAAAGCTGATAATAACCCTAATAAAATTGATCTTGGTGCCGGTATTTATAAAGATGAAACAGGGCATACGCCAGTTTTAGCTTGTGTAAAAGCCGCGGAACGTTTTCGTGTTGATAGTGAAACAAGTAAAGCTTATCTGGGCTCTACTGGCTCGGCATTATTTAATGAAAAAATGACTGAGCTTATTTTAGGTGATCATAAAGTTATTGCCCAAAATCGTGTTCGTACGGTATCAACCCCTGGTGGTACTGGCGCTTTACGTGTTGCAGGTGAATTTATTAAAACGTGTACTCCGGGTGCTACCATTTGGTTGAGTAATCCTACTTGGGCAAATCACCAAGGTGTATTTAAAGCCGCAGGCTTAAACGTTAAAACATATCCTTATTACGATTATGAAAATAACTGTTTAGATTTTGAAGGTTTGCTTGCCGCATTAAAACAAGTGCCTAAAGATGATGCTGTGTTATTACATGCTTGTTGTCATAATCCAAGTGGTATGGACTTGAGCAAAGAACAATGGCAACAAGTCGCCGAAGTTACCAAGCAAGTTGGTTTTATGCCAGTTTTAGATATGGCTTATCAAGGATTTGGCGAAGATTTAGACACAGATGCATATGGTTTAAGATTAATGGCTGATACCGTTGAACAAATGATTATCTGTAGCTCATGTTCTAAAAACTTTGGCTTATACCGTGAACGTATAGGTGCTTGTTCAATTATTGGTAGCAGTGCAATTGCTGCTGATATTATTAGCTCGGTATTACTTTCTGTTGTACGCGTAATTTACTCTATGCCGCCAGCACATGGTGCAGCAATTGTAGAAACAATTTTAAGCTCAGCTGAGTTAACAACCCAATGGCATGGTGAGTTAAAAGAAATGCGTGATCGCATTAATAGTGTTCGCCAATTATTGGTTGATAAATTAGTTGAAAACGGTGTTTCTCGTGATTTTAGCTTTATCACCACACAAAATGGTATGTTCTCATTTTTAGGTATAGATAAAGTGCAAGTACAATGTTTGCAAGATGAATATAGTATTTATGTTGTTGGCTCAAGCCGTATTAGCCTTGCGGGTATCTCACCAGATAATGTTAACTACTTGACTCAATCTATTGCTAAAGTGCTTTAATCAGCAGATCTTCAGCATTTAGAAAATCAAAAGCCCGTAGTTAATAATATTAACTACGGGCTTTTTCGTTACTAAAGGATAACTAAACGATTTTATCTGGAGTAACAATCACACCATCGGTATCAGCATAAAGATAATCGCCATGATTAATTTCGATATCACCAAATGATAAACTTACAGCTCTTTCACCTGAAGTCACGGGAATATATTTTCTCGAACAAGTGCCTAATGCATATAAAGCCACCGGGATGCCAGTAATTTGAAAGGTATCTCTAATGTAGCCATTGATGACTATGCCAC
>JAPYOP010000036.1 GCA_029938115.1 Colwellia sp.
AAAATAAAATAAAATAAAATAAAATAAAATAAAATAAAATAAAGATCGTTTAATTGGAATTAAGTCGTTGAACTTTCAGTTTATAGCCCTACTAAAGACAAACATGAAAGACCAGCCACTCTAGAATTTATGGTACGGACATTACTGAGACGTATCCATAATATACTGTTAGTTTCGCAGCCCACGATTCTAGCTGTATTTTTAACTGGGCATGGAGATTAAAATGAAAAAAGTAGTATTAGTATCAGCCTTATTGTTATCCCTAGGAACTGCACAAGCAGCAGAATCACCTCGTTGGGATAGAGCTTCAATTTCTTATCAATCAGTTGATATTGATGATGATGATAAATTAACAGGCTTTGCTGTTTCTGGTAGCAAGTTACTCGGTGAGGACTTCTTTGTTGTTGGTAGTTATGGAAATGCGTCGGATGATATTGAAGGTATAGAATTCGATTTTAACACTTTGTCTGTCGGTTTAGGCTACCGTTATTCTATATCCCAAAGCGCAGATCTTTTCGGTGTGGTTTCATATGAGGATATGGAAATTGAAGTATCATATCAAGGTAACTCCGCAAGCATTAGTGATAATGGTTACGGGTTAAGAGTCGGTGTTCGCTCAATGCTCTCTGAAAAAGTTGAGTTAAGCGCTTCTCTTCAGTATGTAGATATTGCTGATGAAACAGAAACAGATTTTCGTGTATCGGCTTTATACAGTTTTACAGAGCAATTTTCAGTTGGTGTTGGTTATAGCAAAGCTGGTGATGTTGATACACTTTCGGTATCAGCAGTCTATTTTTTCTAAGTAATGCGAAACTAACAAATAAGAATAGGTGCCTGCTTTATAGGTAAATAAAGATTTCTTTTGTGAAGGGATGGGTATTCGTTATTTAGAATTTGAAACATGAAGTCTAGCTTTTCGATAATATAGCGGACATAAACTTCATACTTTCAGGTGTAACGCTGTAACATAGTTAAATAGGTTGTATTCTATTTCATCCCTTGCACTTGCTCCAAAAAAGACATTACTTAATACGTTATTGCAGCAATTGTATTACATTGAATGAAACCAAAATAGAATATTAACAGGTATTAAAGTTCTTGATACGACCGAAACAAGTGATATTTTAAGGTATAAAGACATAAATAAAATTTACTTATATATTTACTTTTAACAATCACAATTTAATAAAAAAAACGGGATGTTAAATGACTACTATCAATGGCTTTTCGAGTATATTTTTTATCATATTATTAGCAGCTTGCAGCCAAACTGATGACTCAAAAAAGTCAGCTGACATTCAACAAAAACTAGATAAGCCACAAGATAATTCCGTGCAAATAATATCACGCGCGGCCTATAAAGACAGCCTTTATAGTTTTTGGTTAGGACAAAATATTGCCAATTGGACTGGGCTCGTGACTGAAATGGATAAAATTGGTGGTGATGGCCCACCTGGTGAGTTTTATACCCGCGACGATTGGGGGAAAACTGATCAACCGAGCATATGGGGAGAAGGTATTCCTAGCTATTTATCAGAGAACATAGATTTTGTTTTTGAAGATGAGACAGGTGTTTGGGGCTCAGATGATGATACTGATATTGAATATATGTACCAATACCTTTTATATACAAATAAAACTACGATACTCACTCCTGCACAGATACGTGATGGCTGGTTAAAACATATATACTCTGATGAAAACACCCCTTTTACCTCTAAAGGGAGGCCTGAAAATTATCTATGGGTATCAAATCAACGAGCTCATGACTTAATGGCAAACGAAGGTTTATTACCGCCAGAGACTAGCCACCCGGATAATAATAAAGAATACGAGATGATCGACGCACAGTTAACCACTGAAATATTTGGTTTTTTTGCCCCAGCCAGACCTGATATAGCATTAAAAATGGCATATTTACCTATTCGTACTACGGCTAGAGAAAACGCGGCTTGGGCCTCTGAGTTTTACGTGATTATGTATTCACTTGCTTCCTCTGTAGACAAATCATTACCAATGAAAGATCAAATTCAATGGATGGCTAACATCGCAAGACAACGTTTACCTAATGATTCTTATTCAGCCAAAATGTTTGATTTTGTTCAAAGTAGACATCAAGCCAGTGATAAATGGGAAGCAGTACGTGATGCTCTTTATCAAAAATACCAAGTTAATCAAGAGGACGGTTATAACATTACCTCTCGAAATATGTACTGTAATGGCTGCTTTGCTTCAGGTATAAACTTTGCGGCCAGTATCGTTAGTTTATTTTATGGTGAAGGCGACATTATTGAAACAATAAAAATTGCCGCATTAAGTGGTTGGGATTCTGATAATCCTGCGGCGACTTGGGGAGGATTACTAGGTTTTATGATTGGTCGGTCAGGTGTAGAAAAAGCGTTTGACAGAACATTTTCTGATAAATTTAATATCCATCGAACACGCGGAAATTTTCCAAACAATGGCTTAGATGACTTCTCAAATATGGCTGAACAAGGTCTTGCAATAATAGATCGTGTTGTTGTAGAGCAAATGGGGGGGGAAATTGATCAAGAACATGATACATGGATTATTCCCAAGCTGAATAATGAAATAATACCTGCGAGCGATTGATTTTAAGTCTAAAAGTTACCTATTCTTAAGTGTTCGACTACTTGGTGTTAATTTGCGTCTCCCAATTATCCACTTAGACCTATTAATTGCAGTGAATATTGATCCGACCCATGTCGATATTTTAGTTAAGTTTAGTGGTATACCATTAATTTTATTGGTTCAGTTTTTGGTTCAGTTTTGGTGCAACGACTGGGACAAATATAGATGCAATTTAACATGCATGGGCATGAACACCGCCAAGGATAGCGTAATGCTGAATGTGTCATTCTTTTATGCTTTATATTAGTAAATTCATTTCATTGTAATAATCTGCAACAGGTATTTTTACAATGTAGATAATCAGCCTATTCCTTGAATAATTCAAGTACTGGGTGTAGGGTGGTAATTCATTGATTGCATTGGATTTTAACGTTTTATCAGTGAAGGGTAAAGTAACCTTTTACAGAGTTTAAACCGCTATAGGGCTTTTAAATCAAAGGTTATTGAAAATTAGTTTTATTCATATTCAGGTTCAGAATAAAACTTAACAGATAGAAATTAGGCTCTTGCTATTTTCTTAATCAGTGGGCTTGCGGCTATTGTAGCAAAGATAACATAACCGCATGCGCAACCAATTTGAACAATACGAGTATAAAATTTTTCATCGGCGTCGGCAGCGCTTAATGTTGCCCCAAAAATTAAAATAATTATGGTAGAAAATGCCATGGCATAAAGTGGTGCTAACGCTTTATCTGAAAATATTATTTTAGCAAAAACAATCACAATTAATGAAAATAGTAGCATTAAAAAAGTAAAATTCGGAACAATGGTTAGTATGTTGTACATTGCAATAGCCACTAAACCACCAATGGCATTACCCACAAGTAAGGCTTTGCTTCCTTTCACTCCTGCAACTAAATCTGGCTTTTGCGCTAACATGGCAATAAAAGCCAGAATTAACACTGAGCTACTTAAGTTAAAAGAAAAGAAAAAAATCATTACTGGCATTATCATTAATGTGCTTAATAAAGCGAATTTAACTCGATTTGGCTTATCAGCAAGTGCTTTTTTTTCATTGGCCTCGTTATTTGTTAAGTCAGTTTGCTTTGGATCGGCAATTAATTCATGCATGACCATGGTAATCGTTAGTGATAAAAAGCAGGAAAATAGAAAGCCAACGGTAAATACTTGCGCGACATCTTGATGCAGTAGTCCGAGCATCGGAATGACAGTAAAACCCACTAAAAGCATGGTGATTACTAACTCATTGCCGCCAGAATTATTCCAATAGGAAATCCAAAAAATAAGCAAGGTCATGACCAGCATGAACACGATAGGAAAGGGCAGTAATAACCTTGTAATTATTCCACCTAAAATAAATGCGCTGAGGATTATAAGAAATACAGCCAGCAACTTCTTAAAAGGAAGCTTACTGTTTTTACTTCCTAAAAATTTAGCAACAAAAACAGGGGTAATAAAAGCAAACGGCCAATTAAATATAAAAGCGATTGCAATCGCAAATACTACTCCGACAAAAAATCGTAATATGCTGACTTCTCGTTGAGATAAGGTTGCTGTTTTTGGAAAAAAGCTGGCTAGTTGAATGTTCATTAACAATGACTTTAGTCGTTAGTACAAGTAGGCTAATTTACTAGTGAGCCAAATAGATATTTTACCTAAACCATTAAGAATAAAATTATCGCCAGTATAAGTTATGATGTCAGCTTGACCTCCTTCTCTTAAAAACGATTTGTTAACATCGCTATTAAATTTAATAATAACGGTAAAACGTTGAGCTTCACGCATCCAACCTGTTGTTTTTTCAGGTGTAGGGAGTTCACCGGGGACGCTTTTATCAAAACTAACACCGTAACCAATGCTAACAACAGTGCCAGTGACTATTTCACCAGGTGAAGAATCTAGCACTATATCAACGGCATCGCCTTTTTTAATGTTTCCTAAATTATTTTCTCTGTAGGATGCTTCTACCCAAAAATACTCAGTGTTAATAAAAGTCATTATTTTACTGCCTACAGCGGCATAATGACCAACATTGACTTTAGCATAAGAAATAACACCGTCACTTGGTGCAGATACTTTAGTTCGGTTTAAGTCTAACTGAGCCGCTGAAAGTACTGTTAAAGCACTTTGAATCTTTGTATTCTCACTGCCTTTCTTACCTAATAACTGTTGTGCTTTTTCATAAGATGCTTGAGCATTCAATACATTTTGCTGTGCTCCGACTAGTGCCGATCGAGCTTGATCACCTTGTGCTTTAGACACAACACCTTGAGCTTCAACTTCAAATATTCGGTTTGCATTTGCTTCTTTCTCAATTAAGTTTGCTTTGGCTTTTTCTAAATTAGCTTTTGCAGCTGCTACCGATGCGGTATCTGCACCAACACTTTGTCCGGCAAGGTTCAAATCTGTTTGCGCTTTGTCTACTGCTAATTGATAATCGGTTGCCTCAATCTCAAAAAGTAAATCACCTTTTCTAACAATTTTATCGCCGCCAATATGAATTTTTGATATTTTCCCTGCTACTTGAGGCACTATCGGTGTTACAAAAGATCGTACGCGCGCTTGATCTGTAGTGGGAGTGAGGCGATCACCAACTATATACCAAATAAAATAGAGTAAAGATAAGCTCAAAATAATCTTGGTCAGCTTTTGGGTAAAATCTGGTTTGTTTTTTGTTTTAGCTTCAGACATTTTATTCTCGTTATTTTGTCATGTGTTTCTTCGCTGCTTCCTTTGACGATCTTAGGATGAACGAAGGAGCTCTATGCTAACATCAGTGCACAGAGCGAATGGGAGGAGGAGGCAAATAGTTAGTGGCATTAAGCTACTTAGAATGTGCAAGCCAGTCTGTCATTAATTGATAACCTATTGCTAATACAACGGCACCAACAAATAGACCAATGATGCCAGATAATATCATGCCGCCAATAGCGCCGAGTAAAATAACTAACATAGGTATGTCCATTCCTCGTCCTAAAAACATAGGTTTAAGCACAGCGTCACTCATGCTAACTAATATACTAAAAACTAGAAATATAACGGCAGGTGTTGTATCGGCAACTGAAAAATAATAAGCAGCGATAGGACCTAAAATAATGATAGGGGGCAATTGTGCGATGGCCAGCATAAGCACGACAACGGCCCAAACACCAGCAGCAGGAATGCCAGCGATAAGTATGCCAACTCCTGAAAGTAAAGACTGAATAATGGCAACCCCCAGCACACCTGTGGCTACACTTCTGATGGTTGCAATTGTTGTGGTAATAGTACGATCACCACTTTCACGCATCAAGCGAGTCATTAACGCGCTGATGCCTTGATGACAGGCGTTAGATTTAGCCATAAATACCACAGCAATAATTAAAGAGACAATAAACTGGATAATACTACCGCCGACACCTGCTGCTTTAGCAAGTAATGTCGTGGAAAAGCTCTTTATCTGCTCTGAATATTGGCTAGCAACTTTTTGAATATCTTTTGAGGCAGCCTGCCATAAATTATAAGTTTGTTCGCCTATTAGTGGCCACTCTTTTACGCTTTCATCAGCACTAGGGATTTTTAAAGTGCCCTCTTCAATACCTTGATAAAGGTGTTGCGCTGAATCAATAGATGATGTTGATAGGCTTATTGCGGGCAAAGCAATGAGAGATATGCCAACTAGGGCAATAATGGTAGATGCTAACTTTTTGTTTCCCTTTAAAAAACCACTTAACTTTATATGTAAAGGATGCAGTGCTACAGCCATAATAGCGCCCCAAAGAACAATGAGCACAAAAGGTTGTACTATTTGAATACACCAGAATAAAATTAATGCCAAGGCGCTGAGTTTGATCGCAATGTCGATAATTCGGCGGTTGAATTCTGTATCTGAGGACGAGGTTGATTCAGCTAGCTCTTTTGGTTTTGACATTATGTATCCTGAGTATTGTTATTTTTATAAAGTTTTTATCGAATTAATGTTTGTTTGATAAAGTGGACATTCTTGAGCCTACAAGACTAGCCACTAAAATAGCAAGATAAAATTGTCCAATAATGGCTTCTAAGTACACTAAAAACCGCGCAATAGGCAAGGTTGGAGAAATATCGCCAAAACCTAGTGTAGTAATAGTAACAAAGGAAAAATAGACAAAATCAGGAAACAGCATGAACCATTGATTACTATGTTGCATTGCTTGAAATGAGCCGGAGAATTCAAGCTGTAATAGAGTGAATAATACCGCCCAAATTAGTCCTAATAATAAATATAAACAAATAGCGCCGAGTATTTTATTGCCATCTATCTCGCCAGTAAATAGTACCTGTTTTGCTGTTTTAAAGGCAGTTGAGATAAAAAAGCTTAATAATAACAATAAATAAAGTTGATCAAATCCTGCATTGTCCAGCCAACTTGAAAATATGGACACAGCAAATATTGCCAGCGGAAAGATAAAGGCTTTGCGTAAAATAAATTGTTTAGACTCAACTCCCCAAACAGCAACTAATAGGGTAATCACGGTGGTTGATTGCATGTATCTTTGTGCCGAATCATCGAAAAATTGCTGTGCTAAAGCTGTGCCTAGTAACAATAATATCAGTGAAAAAGTAAGATAAATAAAATTGTCTTGTTGATCCATTGGCTTCATGTTTATTCTCTTTTGCTCTTGTATGGGCATTTAGTTCTAAACCGAGAGTTCGATACGCGGTTGAGCATTGTCGCTAGAATCTATTTTAGGTGCACATAACAATAACCTTGATGAAGCAATGTTTCCATGTTTGATAATATATTCTTTAAATGCTTCTTCTCGTTGTTCGGCAATATCTTTAAGCTGTCGAACATGATCTTTATCAATCACTTGACCTTTAGTAATTATACCTATATCGGCAGGCGTGCTGATGGCACAAATATTCACTCGAGTATCTTCTTTGTCTTGCATTAATGCTATTAATTCTTGCAAGTATGTTTGTTGATTTTCATTGGGCTCTATCTGCTCAGCTTGATAAATTAAATCATCAAAGCGTAATTTTAAGGCAAACTCCCCTACGGTCATTGCGACAGAGACAATATTAGCGTAAGGCACAAATGTAGTCATTAAATAGTCTTGAGTGGCCATCAAAATAGCTTTTTGAGTGATTAAAGTTATTACGCTACTCACGCCAAATTGAGGGTCTGAGATTGAGCCCGACAATGGTACATCAAGCTCGACATCGCCATGGCTATCTTTGAGCATACCTAATGCCATATTAAGCGGTAACGCCCCTTGGTCAATTAAAGCGCCTGCTTCATCACTATCTGCTATAGCCGTTTCCAATCCTTGTAATAGAATAACAACGTTACCTTCAAGTTCATCACCGGTTAAAGTAAGATCAATATCAGTATTTAACTGGCCACTTTTTAATTCAATTTTCATCGCCTGTTTCATATAACGAGAGATGGCAGGCAGGGAAAGTTCCTTTAATCCCCCTTGTAAATGATGCGTTGGAACTTGAGCGAAGGGTTGAGTAAAGCCTTTAAAGTCAAAATGAGCATACTTATTACTACGACCTATTAACTCAAATGGCGTTTGCTGCTCTTGCTTGGCTTTTGTGTTACTAAGCGCTCCTAAGTGCAAAGTATCAATATAGAGCAGGCGTTTTTTAACTGGCTCTACACTGTTATCTAGTAGAGATATTTGATTTTCACCTATGAATGAAAATTCATCTAGTGATATTAAAAATTCGGCATTGTCTGGATTTATTTCATGATCTATTTCTTCTATAACTTCAATAGCACCTTCTTTTTCGGCTTGAGTCACTGGCAGCGTTACTAAGTTTGCTAGCACTTTATTTTTATCTAAAATCAGCTCGCTTTGCAGACTATCTAGAATAATTTTACGCACGGCTATTTGCTCCTCGCTCACTACAATATCGCTGATACTAAATTGCTTTATTGCAACGAGAGGTGGCAGGTCACTACTGTCATTTTTAGAAACATAGATGCCATCTACAACAAAACTAGATACTTTGATTTGAGGTGAACTATCGACATGAAAACTAATATCATTTAATGCTAATTGATCAAAGTGCACTAATTTTTGACTTGGTATTTGATGGTACATATCAACGTTATTAAGTGTTAATTGGCTAGAGCCACTGAGCTCAGTAATTTCGTTTTGACTAAATGTTAGCTTTAAATCGCTAATATTGTGTTCTAATTTTTCAAGACGGAAGAATTGCTGCTGATAACCTATTACAAGATCGTTATTACTTAATTCAGCTTCAGATATGTGCAAATTAAGTTGCTCTGGCGCAATTGATATTTTTTGTTTGCTACTAAGTGAAAAGAAGCCACTCAGCTCAGATAATTCGCTCGCATAGCGTTGTAACTTTTCAATAGGATAGTTGGTTATTAATAGTTGGCTATTGATCTCACCTTTTCCCTGCTCAAAATTTGCATCGGCAATCAATTCCAAAGCCGTTTCATCAATAGTGCTGTGCAAAGACAATGTAGCTTGTTGAGATTGCAGACTGGCCTTTACTTGGCTAACTAATAATTCGTCGATGTTGATCTGGTGATGTTTTTCGTTATTTTTAACATCAATGATCACTTTTTCTAATGTTAACTCGGGTAATAAAAGTTGATATAAAAATGATACAGCTTCATTTTTTTTCTTTCCTTCTAACTCATCATTGGCGCTTTTTTTGGCTAAATCAATACCGGCAATAATAAGCTGGGTAGGTGTTTTTTCAATTTTAAGGTAAGCACCATCTAACTCAAATTTACTCACCGCTATTTTATCAAGGAGTAATCGAAATAAAGTTACCCTAATGGCAAGTTTGTTTATCGACAGTACAGTTTTTTGCTTGGAGTTATTTAATGTTAAATCACTAATTGTTAGCTGGCTTAAAAAGGGGTTGTAACGAATGCTAGTTTCTGCAGAAAGAGTTAATCCCATTTCAAGTAATAATGGCTTGATGAAATGCTTGCTAAGAGGGGACGAAATTGCCCAAATAACTAGGTAGAGTGTTAGAAAGGTAGCCGCAAGTATTTTTATTAATTTATGGGAAAAAACAGATGGTTTTTTATTAAAAGCAGAAATGTTCATATCCGTGAATGTGTCTCTGTTGTTATTGTAATTTATTACAAATAAGGGATTTTAATGGTAACAGATAATCCTTTTGATGAGTTGTTTTTAGCCATAATATTACCTTGATGAGTGATGATAGCTTGTTTGGCTATTGCTAAGCCTAAACCTGTACCTCCGGTATTGCGATCTCTGGCAAGGTTTACTCGATAGAAAGGCGTGAATAAATGTATTAACGCTTGTTCTGGTACGCCGTTACCACTATCACTAATAACTAAGGTGACTTCATTTTTATCAGCAGATAAACCTACGGTAATGGTACTTTGTTCAGGGCCATATTTAATCGCGTTATTCAGTACATTGCTAATGGCGCTAGCCAGTAATACTTGATCGGCTAAAATACCGATTTCTTGAGTAGAGTTATTTTGAATCTCAATGGATTTTTCATCGGCGACAAACTGTTCATCATGAATGATGTTTTTTACTAGTGCGGAAAGGTTAACTGGCTGAAAGTCAGTTGTTTGCAGGGTGTTCTCTAATCGTGAAAGAACTAAAACATCTTCTATCATTTTATCTAAGCGCTCAATCTCTCGCTGACAACGCTGTAAATACTGCTCTCGTGCTTCGCTAGTAGTTGATTTTTGTTGTGCCAAGCCTAATGCCATTTGTAACCTTGTCATCGGCGATCGTAATTCGTGGGAAATATCTCCTAATAAGCGCTGCTGTGCGTTTTGATGTTGCTGTAATTGCTCTGCCATTTTATTGAAGCTGGTCGCAAGTTCTCCTAGTTCGTCATTTCTTCGAGTAATCTTTTCTACACGGGTAGTAAACTCACCTTGCCCTAATTTAGCCGTGGCTTTTTTAATAAGGCGAATAGGCTTACTAAAAGAGTGTGCTAGCAGTAAACAAAAGATGAAACTTATCAAGCCAGGAATAGCAATGAGTGCCCAAGAAGGTAACTCCCGTACTATTTGGCTAAAATTACGTTTGTGTTGTGGTCGAGAAATAAATAGTTGATATGAGTCTTTATTTATTTTTATGACTACAGGCCCAATTAAACGAGTATGGACGAAATCGCTGGTAATAGGATGATCAAATGACACATTAGTTAAGTAGTTAGTTAGTACTTGCTGACGTCCCGGCATTAATGAATGCAAACTTGTTACTTTGGTGGGAGGGGCAATACTTTTTAGCCAAATATTAAAGGACATTTTTGCAAACTTTTTATGCTTGGCTGCTAGTAAGTCATTAATACTCCTTATTTTACTGCGCTTAATGCGCATAGCCGTATTACGTAAATGACGTAGTTCATCATGTTTGGAGGTTTGGCTAACCACCTTGCTAATCGCATCATCTGATAATTGCTGAGAAATAAAGCGAGTGCTGACAATTGATATAATGGCAATGAGCCAAAACCATAAAAATAACTTGATGGTGAATGATGATAATAGCGTTTTAATTTTTTTTAAAACATTTACTTTGGCCACTTTAATTACCTTCACCAGTTAAAAACAAGTAACCAGCACCACGCACTGTTTTGATTTTTTCAACAGCGCAGAAAGGCAAAAATTTACGTCGAATATTGCCTATGTGAACATCAATGCTACGATCAAAGGGGCTAAGTTTTCGGCCTAAAATTTGCTCTGAAATAGTGTTTTTAGCAATTATCTGTCCGTGACGTTCAATTAATAGCGTTAAAATCTGATATTCGGTACCCGTTAATTCAATGATGCTACCGTGACAATACACGGCTCTAATTGCGTGATTTATTTCAATATCATTAGCAAATAAAGTAGCGTCTGTTTGTTGCAACGCTTGCTGATTTTGTTGGTTAACTAACTGAATACGACGCAATATAGCGTTTATACGTGCTAATAACTCTTGATGATGAAAAGGTTTAGCTAGGTAATCATCAGCGCCAAGCTCTAGACCTCGCACTTTATCATTGTTATCACCTTTTGCGGTAAGCATAAGTACCGGCGTTTTGTATTCTGCTCCTAGTGCTTTTAATACTTCGAAGCCATTAAGTTTAGGCATCATTACATCAAGCAGAATAAGATCAAACTGATCAGTGTAAGCTTTTTCTAACCCTGACTGACCATCAAAACAGCAATGCACAATAAAATCTTGTTGGGCAAGGTAGTCTACTAGTAACTCTGCTAATTCATGATCATCGTCAATAAGCAAAATATGTTTTTTATTCAATTGAATCTCTTACCTTGTCACTGGATTAATATATCTTACCTTATTCATTATCGGCTTATGACTTGGAGTTGTCACCTTTACTCAATCTTTACATTGGCTTTACGCTTCTTTGCGTTAGGTTACCTATACTCAATACCAGTTAATTAATTTAAAACTTTGGAGTTTACTATGAATATTATCAAACCGGTGAAAGCTATCGCTTCAATTTCAGCGTTATGCGCTGTTATGGCTCTTTCAAGTATTTCTAGCGTCAATGCACTAGGCTATGGTGTTGCATCAGACTCACCACAACATCATCAAAAAAGAGGAAAGCATAGTAAACACATGATGAAGCGAATGATTAAAGAACTTTCGCTATCAGAGCAACAACAAGTACAGATTAAGGCAATAAGTACGCAAGCTAAAGCACAACATGAAACGTTACGTGAGGCGATGAAAAAATTCAAAGGAGAAGAAAAAACGCTTCTCCAAGCTCAGGCATTTGATGAACAAGCTTATACGTCTTTGCATGCGGCTTATCAGCCAATTCATATGCAAATAGCATTAACTCGAGCAAAAACTAAGCATGAGATATTTAATGTTTTAACGACAGAGCAACAAGAAAAGTGGTTAGCGCTAATGGAGAAGCGTAAAGAAAAATTTAGTAAAATGCGTGGTTAGCTTTGTAGGCTAAAAGCAAATACTTTAGACATTTGGCTTTCTACTGGTTGATCATCAACTTTAGCTGGTAGAAAACGCCATTTCTTAATGGCTGAACGTATAGAGCTTTTGAAATAATTAATTCTGTTTTGGCGTGTAAATTTAATATCTTTGATTTGACCGTCAACATCAATAGTAAAATTAACTTTTACTTCAATTTCAATCCCTTTACGTTTAGCAACGCTTGGATAAATTGGGTCAACAGATTTTAATTGTTCTGCACTTTTCCAGATAGGCAATGTAGATGTGATTTCTACTTCTTCAGAAAAACCAATGTTAGATAAGCTATTAGTTGATAAGTTAATATTTTTAGATTCAGCAACTTCGATATTTGTTAAAGGCATTGTTTCAGCGTTTTTGTTTTCAAGTTGCCTGTAACTACTGCTCATTGTTACTTTGTTTAATAAATTATCTTGCTGTGTACTGTTCGTTTCTTCTATAGACACTTCAACTATTGTCGCTTTTTGTGATGTAGCTAACAGTGCTATTTCTGCTTGATAAGGATTGCTTGAATTAGTTCGCTCAAATGCTTCTTCAACCATCATTGAGTTAATAGTGATGCTACTGTTAATCATTTCTTTGGGCTGAATTGAAGTATTAGTAGATAGGCTGTCTAATTGTGCATTAAATTGTTTTGTTTCACTTAAAATTGTTTGCTGCTTCGCTTGCGTCATTTGGCCTTGCTTGGCGATTTCAATATTAGATGTTTTCTTTACCACTGCTTTCTTTGTCGTTGAAAAAGTAGCTTGAGCTATAAAAGGTTGAGTTGTCTCATCTAATAAAGCTTGATTAGTTTGTCCGTCTTTTAGAGGCGTTAACAACTGTTGCGCAATTGAACTGTTTGGAAATTCATTACCATAAAGTTTATTACTTTTACCATGATTGGGTTGGTTCCATGGATTCTCATTATGCCAAATATCTAACAGCGGCATAGTTAGCATTTGCTTGCTTGAAAGTAACAACACCGAAAAAATAATGGTGGCGCTAGCAAACCATTTACTAATGTTATTTTTTGGGGCGCAGTGGTGATCAACTAAACGAATAACACGTTGTTTTAAGTCTCCACCCGATGCCGCCATTGCCATATCAGGTATGGTGTGATGATGTGCTTTAGTACATAAAGACGCGGTGTCAGCTAATGTGTGGGCATAAGCAATAGCATCACCACAATGCTGTACAGCAATATCGTCACTACAATACTCACGTTCATTTCGCATTTGTTTTGAAACCCACAATACCGCCGGATGGAAGAACAGCAAAATTTCCACCAGTGTTTGCAAAAAGTTAACTAAATAATCATGACGCCTTATATGGGCGAGCTCATGTAAAATTAGCATTTCAAGCTGTGCACTATTTAGGCCGGTGATCATCGTTGCAGGTATTAACACTACGGGCTTAAGCCAACCTATTGCCATTGGCACTTCAACTTTCAGTGAAATAAGTAATCGCGGTGTTATGCTTAAATGGATTTGTTTAACTAATTCATTAAACCTAGCTTGCAGCTTATCGCTTGGCGTAAGAACGCGTTGCTGAGAAAGTTGATTAACAGTAGAAACTTCAATTAATAACTTACCTGACAACAAAGTAATGGATGTTAGCCATAAAACAGAAATATAAGGCAGTAGTGCTGGGAAAACTTCAGTGAATTCTTTATAACTAAAGAGCGCGTCTGGCTGTTTTAACTCATGAATTAAATCATTCAACGCTATTGGGTTAATCATTGAGTTGACTGATGACAGTTCAGCACGATAAACAACAATAAAAGTAATGATAGGTAATAATAAGTTAACGAGCATAGCCAATGAAGACAGGGCATAACGCAGTTGAGGTCTATTATTATTGAAAACAAGTAATGCCGACTTTAATACAGCAGCCACTAAAAAACCTTGCCACAAAAAGTGCAATAAGGTCAGAGCTAAGCTGGTTAAAAATGGGCTATTAATTAAGTTCTCTAGCATTGTTTTTTAGTTATAAACCTTTTTATAATTATGGACTATAAACTCATTTCTCTATGGTTTATTTTTCTAGAGAGTTAAGTAACTGACGAATATCATTAATTTCTTCGGCAGAAGTCGACTCATCAATTGCGCGCATAACTAACTTAGACGTTGAACCGCCAAATGCTTTGCTGATTAAATCTTTAATTAAAGATGATTGGGTATGCATTTCGCTATTTGCTGCTGCATAAACATGAGCACGATTAGTTTCGTCACGAATAACTAGAGACTTTTCATGCATTATTTGTAATATTTTTAATACCGTTGTGTAACCCGTTTTTTGTGTTGCACTAACGATTTCGTGTATTTGTCTAACGGTAGCTGGACCCATTTGCCAAAGAACATTAAGTAAGGTTAACTCTGCTTCTGTTGGCTTTACTGCTGATTTGTCACGTGCCATGTATATTGTCCTGAATCGGTAATTTTTGAAAATTTCATCTTGAGTTACGAATAAAATCGTAACACTACTACACTCATCCTATCCTTTGTTGAATTAATGAGCAACATTTAATTTTATTTGCTATTATCAGTTTTTAAATGTGCATATAATTCGCCTAATCGTGTAACTGTTTCAGGTCCTGCGTCAGCTGCAAAGTCAACCATATTAGGTGCAAAGGCGCTAACAACGGTTGAGCCTAATTTAAAACGACCCATTTCATCCCCTTTCGAAAATGTTACAGCATCCATACCTTTTGCAGGATATTGCCATCTAAAAATGTCTCTTCCAGTAGGTGGTGTAATGGTGCCTGCCCAGGTGGTTTCTATGCTTGCTACGATGGTTGCACCTACTAAAACCATGGCAAGTGCGCCATGCTCAGTATCGAAAATAGTCACAACACGCTCATTGCGAGCAAATAAATCAGGTACATTATTAGCGGTTAGTGGATTAACCGAAAATAGCTCACCAGGTATGTAGATCATTTCACGTAAAGTGGCCGCCATTGGCATATGAATTCTATGATAATCTTTAGGCGCTAAATAAATACATGAGAACTTACCATGTTGAAAAGGCGCAGAGCTTCGGGCATCTCCCCCTAATAAAGATGTTAGGCTGTAATCAAACCCTTTGGCTTGTATAAGCTTGCCTTCAACAATATCTCCTTGTTGAGAAATAGCGCCGTCAACAGGGTAACATAGCGTGCTAGCATCTTGATCTATAGTACGAGCCCCGTCTTCTAATTCGCGCGTAAAAAAATCATTGAAAGTCGCAAAGTCGCTCGCCTTTTTAAATTTTGCTTCGTTCATATTGATGCCATAAGCTTTGATAAAAGCATCAATTAATTTTGTTGTTAACCAACCCATCTTTGCTGCGGCTAACTTACCCACTAAACGTGAGAGTGCATGCTTAGGCATGGCGTATTGCAAGGCTATTTTAATTCTATCGCCTAATTTATTGTTCTTTGGAGACACTTATTTTTCCTTTCGTTACTTATTATTTATCTAAAACTAATCATTAAACCGTGAGGTTAATTTATTGTCGCCCAAGCTTGCTATGATTCGGTTAAAGCTAGCAAGACGCTTTGGATGAACATCTTGTTCACTAGCTGACGTTAATGCACAGCCAGGATCGGTTTGATGCTTACAATCTCTAAATTTACATAGTCCTTGGAATTGTTCAAATTCTCTAAAACCATTAAAGACTTGTTCTGGTGTTAAATGCCATAAGCCGAACTCTCGGATACCAGGAGAGTCAATTAAATCACCGCCATCATCAAAATGGTATAAGCGAGCCACCGTTGTGGTGTGCTGGCCTAAACCTGAATTTTGAGAAACTTCTTTGGTGATTACACCGAGATCTGGCATCAATGCATTCACTAAAGTGGACTTGCCAACGCCAGACTGGCCTACAAATATACTGACATGTTGGCTAAGTTGACCTTTGATTTCACCAATGCCTTCATTGGTTTGACTGCTGCCATAAAGTACGTGGTAACCAATATCTTTGTATATTTCTAGCTGTTGTTCTATTTCATCTCGCTCATTTTGGTGTAATTCACTAAACAAGTCAGTTTTATTTAAAACAATAACAGGGGTGATGCCTGTTTGCTCAGCCGCCACCAAATAGCGATCAATAATATCACTATTAAAAGCAGGTAATAATGAAGATACAATTAAAATTTGGCTAATATTAGCTGCAATCGGTTTTACGCCATCGTAAACATCTGGACGACTTAATACCGAATCTCGCACATGTACAGCTTCAATAATGCCGCGAATACTGTGTTGGGTTTCTTTGCCAAGGCGCCAAAGCACTTTATCACCACACACTAATGAGCTTATCGAACGTCGTAAGTTACAGCGATATACAATGCCGTCCTCGCCCTCAACATCCGCATGCTGACCAAAACGACTAATCACAGTGCCATTTTGAGTAACACCTAGCTCATCATCTTGCCACTGCACTTTATCTAATTTAGAGCCTACTTTTGAACGTAACTTTTTGTCGTGATTGGCTTTTATTTGCCGTTGCTGACTTTTGGTTAATTTTTTCTTAGCCACAAGAGTTGATCATTTTGTTTAATCCTAGTTATTTGTCAGCTATTATACTTATAATTACTAGTTATACTCAAATGAATCCTGAAACTCGTATTTCGAGTTCACCTGAGTATATTACTTGTGCAATTTTTAAGGGATAAATATGACGTGTAGCGATACCAATTTAATTTGGCTTGATTTAGAGATGACAGGATTAGAGCCAAAAATTGATGTAGTGCTAGAAATTGCTACCATCATTACGGACCTTCAGCTAAATATATTAGCTGAAGGTCCCGTTTTTGCTATTAGTCAGTCAGATGACACTTTAGATAACATGAGTGATTGGTGTATTGAGCATCATGGAAAATCGGGTTTAACACAACGTTGTCGAGATAGCGTTGTTAGTTTGGCTGAAGCAACAATCCAAACGATAGCATTTGTTCAGCAATATGTTCCTCAGGGAAAATCCCCAATGTGTGGTAATAGCATTGGTCAAGACAGACGTTTTATTAACAAATATATGCCTGACTTTGAAGATTATTTCCATTATCGCAACCTAGATGTAAGCACGGTAAAAGAACTTGCTCGTCGGTGGAAGCCTGAAATATTAGATAAAGTTGTCAAAACAGGTGCACATTTAGCTTTGGATGATATTCGAGAATCTATCGCTGAATTAAAAGTTTATCAAGCGCACTTTTTTAAAATATAAATTTTTGACTGTAAGCATAAATACTCAACTACAGTGCAGCCTACGGCGTACATCAATTTGATATACGCCACATTATCAAATCTCCCTTTATTTGATAATTTCTACTATGTTTTTCCTAATAATATAAAATAACACTTTACAGGTCTGACCAGTCTGCGTAACAATAGCTAACATCACTACAATTCAGCTCATTCATCCTAAGGTTAATAATATGGCAAATCGATTTAGCTCCTTCGTTAATAAAGTAAATAAAGCGCCGCAGTTTATGCAGTCTTTTTTACTAACAACATTATTCACTTCTAAGGTTAAATTTGCAGGAACGACAGGGGTGAAAATTAAGAAGATTACTCACCAAGAAACAATATTGTTTCTAAAAAATAAAAAATCCGTACAAAATCATATTGGTGGTATTCATGCGGTTGCTGCCGCGGTGTTGGCTGAGTCAACTACGGGCATTGTCTTTGGCATGAATGTTCCTGATAGTAGATTGCCTTTATTAAAATCAATGAAGATCAACTACATACGCCGAATGCAAGGAAACTTAAAAGCTGTTGCTAACTTGACGTCAGCGCAAATAAAGGTGATTGAGCAACAAGATAAAGGTGATGTTATTGTGCCGGTAATCATTACTGATGAATCAGGACAGCAGCCTATAGAATGTGAGATGGAATGGGCATGGGTTAGTAAAAAGCGTTAATGAAGCTATTATTTTCCTTATGCTTTGGTATAAACTAGAGCAACTAAGGAATTAAGAATAAAAATAATAGCTATGAGCGATATTGATGAGCCTGTTGAACAGTCTGAAAATGAAGCAGTACTAACTCAACCTGAACAGCAAATTAAATTAAAACCATTATACCGGTTATTTACCTCTAAATTATTGACATTATTGTTAACGATAGTGGTGATGTTAGGGCTACTCATTGTTTTATTTTACCAAAGTAACGCTCAAAACCAGTCATTAGTAAAGAACCAATTAACCCCATTAACCCAACAAGTTAAGAGGATTGAAGCTTTACAAAAGGCGGATGAGCTTGTTAATAATTTATTGATTGCAGCGAATGCTGAAAACTATGTTTCATTACATGCCAAATTAATCGTTATTGATCGGCAGTTGTTGCAATGGAGTAGCTCTAACGAGCAACTATTTCAACAATGGTTAAATAAGCACAAATCATCTGAAGATATTGTCTCTCGTATTCAAGACAGCCATGCACGTAACCAGCAATTAAAGCAAAGTAGCATTATTCAGCTACAACTCATGCTATTTTCAATGGCGCCTATCATCGATGAAAAATTAGCGAATCAAAAAACACTACATAAAAATCTACAGGCGGCTCAAGCCCGCAGC
This sequence comes from Colwellia sp., assembly GCA_029938115.1. GTDB lineage: Bacteria > Pseudomonadota > Gammaproteobacteria > Enterobacterales > Alteromonadaceae > Colwellia. The sequence continues at coordinate 19,090 of JAPYOP010000036.1, forward strand.
AAAGTAAGCTTTAGCCGAGCAAATTCTTATATAGTGTCAGCTCAATACTTGAATAATTTACAGAAACTTCAATCATTGTTAGCTGAAATATTAGTAAGTTTTGAACAGTTGACTATGTATACGCCCATTGCTGATTTTGAACTATTACGTTTGAATGTGGAGCAAGTGTTTATTCAGAATAAAGTGCTAAAAGACGGTAGCAATACCAATGCCATGATTGATGTTAATCAGCAAATAGATACTTTTGAACAAATTGTGTTAACCGAGCAGAGAGCCTTGGCAAAATGGCAAGGTTACATCCGCTTGGCTCAAGATTACCATACGAACTTAAAAGAGCAGCAACGAGCAGTAAATCAGTTGTTGCTTGTACCTTATGAGGCTAAGCAAGCAAGTCAGGTAGGTGTTATTAAAGTTGTGCTAATCAAACTTAATATTCAATTGTCGAATAAAAACATTACTGTTCTTTTAGTACTGGTTATTGTTTTATCGTTACTATTCTTCTGTTATTTGTTATGGCGATTGCGCGAACAAATTAAGCTGTCTGCGCAGGAAGGTGTTGAAATAATTCAGAACAGTTTGCAAAAGAAAGATGGAAATGTTGTTGCCAATTGTGCTGAAACTCAAGCAATAATGGCACAGCTACAAAAAATTGCTAAGCCAGAGCATAGTGAACAAGAATTTCAGGCTATTGCTGAGCAATATCAATCAAGCTTACAATTTATTGAGCAGAAAGAGCAAGAGCTCGAAAGAATAGAAAAATGCAATGAACAACAGCAAATAGACGCTAAAGATCAAATCACCAATGAATTACAGCGTTATAAGCACTTGGAAATAGCGACACTACCAATAATACAACAGCAACAGTCTGTTGCCTTGAGTAGTTCTCTTAGTGAAAGTAAGAATGTTTTAAATGAGAACAACAATAGCAGTGTTTCAACAAAGTTAGCTTTGTTATACCAACAGTTATTACAGTTCCATTTGACGCTTGAAGTGCAATTAGAACAGTCAGTATTGAATCTTAATGATATTAATTTAGTTGATGAAATACATGCTATTTTATTTAATAAGCAAGCACAGCAGCAATACAATGATAACCAGTTGTTTGTGAGTTGTGACGAGCAGCTGCTTTCACAAGCCAAAATAGATTTTCGTTTATTTCAACAATTAATAAAACTATTTATTGATATATCACTAGACAATTGTCAGGCGAGCCAATTACTTTTACAGGTGCAGTTACAAGATAAAAGTGCAGGGCAGCAGCTAGTGCGCTTTGTTGCTAACGTAAAAACACAATCATCAGACGCTTTGCCTAGTTTAATTAGTCAACTACTTGAGCCACAAGCAACAAAGCATTCAGCATCACCATTAATTGCGGTGTTTAATATATTACTTGCCAAGCAGCACGGAAAAAATATTGCCGCTCAACTTTTTGATGATGGCTTTCAAGTCAGTTTTGAGTTACCGCTAGCTGTTGCAGCAACTACTGCTAGTAAAGATAAGTCGGTCTTAAAAAACACTAAAGTCATGTTGTTATCAAACAGTTCTTTCTTAGCAGAGTTGATAGAAAACAGTGTGCAATCAGCGAAAGGAAAGTTTGAAAAACTCGCCCGAATTGACAGTTTTCAACAACAAGTTAACGGGAAACAACTTAAACGGCATAAGCTTGATTTGTTAGTTATTGATAATGATATGGCGCTAAATCATCTTGATTTAATAACGCAGCAAATAAATGAACTACCTCAATCATTACAACCTAAGTTGATGGTATTACAAAGCTCGACCCTTAGTTATGATGTTTTTGGCTTATATTCTCAAGCGGAACACGTTTTATGTGAAGGTAACTTGCTACTTAATATTGAAGAATTATTAGCAAGTGATAAGTCAAATAATCAATTATACCCTTGTGAGCAGTTTACAAAAGGTAGCTACATTGATAATGAATTACCTTTGCTTTTAGCTATGCGTTCTCCAGAGCACTCTCGAAACTTGCAACGTTTATTAACTTGGCTTGGTTTTCAGGTGCAAGTTGTCGCCCATGAAGCGGCGCAAAATGCGCTTTGGCAAACGGGGCAGTTTAGTCTGCTCATTAGTGAATTTGCACAAGCAGCCTTACTTGAAATGACAAGCACACCATTGATTGATGTTGGTGTGTTTAGTTTATCTGATGTCTTATCCAAAGATGAAAACAGCACTTACTTTGATAGTTGGCATATTGGTCAATTATCGAAAGAGGCTACATTAGCTGAATTAATTACTGCGCTGAAACCATGGTTAAAATTGGCACAACACATTGAAAACGCGCAAAACAACAGTGCGATTAATGAAAACGCATTAGAGGTGACAGAAGAGCATTTAGATGAATCAGAAGAATTTGTTATTACTGAAGTGGCGAGTGTATTAATTGAAAGTAGCGAAAACGGCAGTAATGATAAAGCCGTATTTAATTTTGCTCAATACTTACAACACCAAGGCACAGTGGAGCTAGCCCTATTTATGTTGGACGACTACACCCAAGATAATCACCAGCAACTTGATGCACTAATTGAAGCGATAAAAGCCAAAAATATAGAAGAAGCGCAATTGGCTATCTCAGCATTAGCAATCAATGCAAAAATACTCTCAGCCCAAGAGTTGCAAGTTTTGTGTGCTAAATGGTCTAAATTATTAACCGGCAGTGAAATCCCAAGCAGCTTAAAGAAAATAAATGCTTTACTTAAGGAGACTCGAATAGCACTTAATGAAATTGATGTCTATGCGGAAGCTATTTAATTAAGTGTAGTAGCCATATTTGACCTGACAAATTTGAATGTTAGCTTATTTTAAAATACCAAGTATCCTTTTTACAAGTACAAAACCTTAACAAAGCTCATTCTGGAAAAAGTATTATTTATCCGTTATATTATTAATTCAAAATACAAAATCATTGAGGAAATCACATGAATTATAGACAACATGTTAGAGAGTTAACGTTGGTTGACTCTGCTATTGATTCATTGCATTCAGCCTATCGCTGGCTGTTTTGGTTAGTGATTATTTGGGGTGGAATTATAGGATATTCTTATTTTCAAATTGAAGCGGCGAATGAAGCAGTTTGGATGGAAAGTAATCTGAATATCACTTCAACATTATCATTAGCCGCCATAGTTTACATCTTTTTAAGCTTTAGTTTTTTTGCATGGTCAATAAAAAGGAACATTAGAAGATCAGGACAAAAAAACTTCTTCAAAGGCTTAGGAAAAATACTTTTAAGTATATTCGCCGCCCCTTTTGTGATAATGCCGTTAGCTGGGGTTTATTACGCTTTTTATTTTCTCATTAACACCTACATTATTGCATTATAAGGATTGATCATGTCTAAATTATTAAAAATTGATGGTAATGTATGGAAACCGGTGACATGCCAACATTGTGATGAGCAATTTGTTTACAAGATGAATCGCAATGCAAAAGTTGAAATTGCTGACTTAGAAGATAAAGCACAAAAAAAAACGGCGACAGAGCAAGCAAAGTTAATTTTGAAACATCGTTTTAAGGAAGAGTTTGACGAAGTGCCTTGCCCAGGTTGTGGTCGTTTTCAACAAAACATGGTGTGGGCTAAACGCTATCGAGTGTTACCGCTGGCCGAAGGCTTTGCTTATGCCACCACTCTGATGAGTTTTATCTTTATCGCCTTTGCCATCTTGCTCAGTTTTGCTGAAGCACCAGACGATGAATTCATGACAATGGTGGCCACCATTGCAAAAATATTAGTACCATTGATTCCTACCATGATCTCGGTAATTTTATTCTGCTATATTGTCAGAATATTAAAAAACCCTAACCGTAAACCACAAACAGAAACAGCCGCACAATTGGTAAAAGACGGGGTGATTTTAGATAAAAACACCTTTAAAGCGGCAGCATCTGACAAAAGTAGTAATACAGGAATGATTTTAGGTGCGAGTGCTTTATTCGCCTTTAGTGCTTTTCAATTACATTCTACATTTGCAGACGATAGCACTGAAGAAAATTTAGCCAACAATACTGAAGATACCCTAGCAGCAGATGCACTAGCAGATGATATGATAGCATCTGATGAGGGCGCGGAAGCTACAGAAGTGTCAGAGATTGCAGATGTCGATGCAAACATGGATATGGCAATGGATGATTTAGATGCTCAAATAGATAGTTCATTCGACGAGATGGACATTGAAATTTCAGACAGTAGTGATTTAATTGATGACATTCTCGACAACACTTAAGTCAAAAAAAAGCTGGATAGTAAAATTTTTAGGGCTGAGTAGTTTATTACTCAGCCTACAATTTTCTGTCAGTGCTTCTAACCGCCATGCCCTTGTTATTGGTAATGCCGATTATAAAATTGGACCATTAAAAAATCCCAGCAATGACGCCAATAGCATCTCAGCAAGTTTAGAGCGTTTAGGTTTTAAAGTTACAAAAATATTGAACAGCAATCGCAGATACATGCGAGAAGCAGTAAAGGATTTCGGAAAATCATTATCTTCTAATGATGTTAGTTTATTCTTTTATGCGGGTCATGCCGTGCAAGTTGAACATACAAATTACCTTATTCCGCTTGGTGCAAATATTGAGAGTGAGACTGATTTCGAATATGAAGCATTGCCACTTGATTATGTATTTGACACGTTAAAAGCAGCCAAAAACCGACAAAACATCGTTATCCTAGATGCCTGTCGTAATAACCCTTTTAAAGCACATTCAAGAGGTTTAGTGCGAGGTCTTGCTCAAACTGACGGACCCAAAGGTACACTGATCGCTTATGCAACGGCCCCTGGCGCCGTTGCGCTTGATGGCATAGCTAATAATGGCGTATTTACTGGAGCTTTATTGGAACATATTGATACTGAAGGTATTTCACTTGAACAAGTTTTCAAACGTACCTTAGCAAAAGTTAATCAAGAAACGCGAGGCAAGCAAGTACCATGGATTTCATCCTCTTTTTATCAAGATTTTTACTTTAATGGCAAACAAGCGCTACCTCAGGCTTATGTAGCTCAAAAGAGCAAATACGTTCAAAATTCAATGGCGCAATTGACAATGCGTTCCAACATTTTCCAAGACCAAGTCACCATTGACGATAATAAATATGGTTCAACCCCTTTAACTATATCGCTTAAACCAGGTAATCATACCGTTAAAATTGAACGAACGGGTTTTACCACTTGGCAACAAGAAATCAATCTCAGTACTGGCAATCAAATTAAGTGGGCGCAACTCGCTAAAAAAGTAAAAGCGGTTAGTTATAAAAATGGTGACCGCTTTATCGGTACCTTGCTTAATAAGAAAAAAGACGGAAAAGGCATATATATATACAGTAACAAAAGTAAGTTTGCTGGCGATAAATTTTATGGTGAATATAAAAACGGCCTAAAGCATGGATTTGGTAGTTATATTCACGGTAATGGAGAGCAATATACGGGGCAATACTTACAAGGAAAACGTACAGGAAAAGGCACTATTACCTTTAATAACGGCAGCCAATATTATGGTGATTTTATCGCAGGAAAACAAACAGGTAGTGGCTCGATCATTTATTCAGATCAAAGCTCTTATAGTGGAAAATTTTTAAACGGTCATCGTCATGGTCATGGTATTTATTATTTTGCTGATGGTCATTCTTTTGAAGGAAGTTTCAACCATGGCAAAAGAAACGGAAAAGGTATTTGTACTGACATTAATGGTAATGAGAGTGAATGTAGTTATTTAGCAGATATAAGCGTTCAATGATGTCTCCAGTTAGACAGGGTTAAACCTTATGTCCGATGTATGACTAAAACGCTAAGTTGGTAAGATAAAATCCAGACTAATCCCAATCAGTATCTTGAGCTATTACAACTGCGTATTTCTAAATTAAGCTAATCACAAGCCAAACTAAGCATCTCTAGGTAAGCCTTTTTCTACCGAACGAATCAATCGTGCATTGAGCCTAGCACTTGAACTATTCCCTTCGCTATTACTTGTATTAGTTAGGCTAGAAACATGTTTCAATGTTTGTTGTTCAATAGCCCAATTTATATGTTCAGCAACTAATGGAGATGCACTCGTTAATTTTTCTTCTAACGCTGTGATGATACTTGCATCAAAAGGAGCGTTCCCTAGGGCAACGGCAATATTACGTTGCCAACTTTGAAAACCTATTCTGCGAATCGGTGAGCCTGCTAGGTTTGATAGAAAATAGCTCTCATTCCATGCAAAAAGTGCTAATAATGTTATTTCATCAAGTTGATGTCGAGCTTGAAAATCATCTTCTAAACTAAGTTTGGCGTATTTATTCCACGGGCAAATGAGTTGACAGTCATCACAGCCATAAATTCTATTACCCATTAATGGTCTTAGCTCAAGTGGGATAGGATCTGGAGATTCAATGGTAAAATAAGAAATACAGCGACGAGCATCAACCACATAAGGTGCAACTATCGCTTTAGTGGGGCATATTTTAATGCAAGCCACACAGCTGCCACAGTCGTTTTTGGATGTTGCTTCATCTATGGGTTCAATTGAAGTGACAGGCAAAGGGATATCTATTAGTAACTCACCCAGAAAAAACCAAGAGCCAGCTTCCTTGTTTAGTAATAAACTGTGTTTTCCAACCCAACCTAAACCTGCCTTTTCAGCTAAAGGTCGTTCTAGAATTGGCGCAGAATCTACAAAAGGGCGAAAATTAAAATCTTCACCTGCTAATTTATCAAAATACGTAGTGATTTTTTTACCAAGTTGTTGCAAGCGCTTACGCATCAACTTGTGATAATCTCGACCTAGGGCGTAACGACTAATATAGGCGTGATCTTTGGCTTTTAAAATTTTTGCACATTTCGCTTGAGTGGGTAAATAGTCTAAGCGAACACTAATAGCTCGAATAGTGCCGGCTTCTAATTCTGCTGGGCGTGCGCGCATTAAACCATGGCGAGCCATGTAATCCATATTCCCGTGATAATTATTAGCTAACCATTGTTCCAAGGCTTGTTCATGCTTAGATAAGTCAATATCGGTAATTCCAAGCTGAGAAAAGCCTAATTCTTTACCCCAACACTTGATTTTTTCAACCAATTCGGGATAGTTAATAGCGTGAATGTTAGCTGCAGTACTGGTCATTATTAACTGAAATAAGGTGTGAATTACTGATGAGTTTATCACAACAACCAAACGCAAAACATAACGGGCATTGTGCATATAGCGCAAAACAAGTTTTAGTCAACGAAGCACTTGCTGCTAAAAGTCAGCAATTGGCTATGTATACACTTATGGAGCGTGCAGGGACTGCTGCTTTTAATACACTCTGTCAGCGCTGGTCGAAGAAAATTCATATTCTGGTGCTTTGCGGCAAAGGTAATAATGGCGGTGACGGTTTTGTGCTTGCCCGTTTGGCGCATGTAAAGGGCATACCGGTTAGCGTCTTAATTAGTTGTGAAATTACTGATATTAAAGGTGATGCTTTAACGGCTTATCACGCAATGCTTGATGCCGGCGTTAGTGATGTTTTTACTGATAAATTAGCCAAGCGCATTAATCAATTTATCGGTGAGGTGATTGTTGATGCACTCTTTGGTATTGGTTTTTATGGTGCTTTAGCGAAGCCACTGCAAGAAATAGTAACCGCAATAAATAAGCATGATGCCAACGTGTTGAGTATAGATATCCCTTCAGGATTATGTGCAACAACCGGTTTTGTTCGTGATGAACACGCTGTTATTGCTGATGTCACGGTTACTTTTATTGTCTACAAGCAAGGTTTGTTAACAGGGCAAGCCGCTAACTTTGTTGGTGATTTGGTTTTGGCTGATATTGGCTTGGGAAATACTTTTAAGCAACTGGTCGCTAGCGATGTTACCTACCAAACAAGGTATCCATTATTAAATAATGCTAAGCCATTAAAAAAGCGACTGAAGACCTGCCATAAAGGTAATGTCGGGCAAGTATTATCTATTGGTGGTGGTAAAGGCATGCCCGGAGCCATTCGCTTAGCAAGTGAAGCGGCGTTACGATGTGGCGCTGCTTTGGTAGCCGTGAGTTGTCATCCTGACAATCAAATTTTTGTTGTTAACGGCAGACCTGAATTAATGCTAGCAGCTAGTGACGCTAAGCAACTGGCTAGCTCAGCAGTAATAAACAAAGCTAAAGTGATCTTACTTGGGCCAGGGTTAGGCCAAACCGATTGGTCAAAGGCGCTTTTTGATTTGGCTATTGCGTCTATGGTCAATTCAAATTCGGCTAGTGCTCATGATGAAAGAGATGAAGATAAATTATTAGTACTTGATGCCGATGGTTTAACTTTGTTATCGCAAACCAAACATTTTTGTTCCCGTTGGGTTTTAACGCCACATCCAAAAGAAGCCGCGAGTTTATTGGGCTGCGATGTCGCCACTATAGAAGCTGGTCGCTTTAGTGCGGTACGTAATATTGCCAAAAAATATGGCGGCATTTGCATTTTAAAAGGCGCAGGCAGTTTGATATCTGATGGAAAGCACGTTGTCATTAATAGCACGGGCAATGCTGGCATGGCTGTCGGCGGTATGGGGGACGTACTTGCGGGCATTGTTGCGGCGTTAACTTTACAGGCGAGTGACTATTTTACGGCTACCTGCTTAGCTGTCTATATTCATGGCGCTGCAGGTGATATTATTGCTAACAAGTATGGAGAACTAGGTATGTTAGCGAGTGATTTATTTGTACCTTTGCAGCACTTGGTTAACCAAGAATAATGACAATTTTGAGAAGCAATGAAACAGTTAGAATACCTTTTAGCAGATGAAGCGGCGACCATTGCTGTTGGAGCAAACTTAGCTAAAGTATTGCAATGGCAAAATGATCAGCAACTGGCACAGCAAGCACTAGTGGTTTTTTTAAATGGTGACTTAGGCGCAGGGAAAACAACATTAACACGAGGTTTTGTTCGGGGGATGGGACATCAAGGTAATGTGAAAAGCCCGACTTATACTTTAGTTGAACCTTATGAGTTGCCTCCTTGGGAGATTTATCATTTTGATCTTTATCGTTTGAGTGACCCAGAAGAATTAGAATACATGGGAATTCGTGACTATTTTAGCGAAAATTGTTGTTGTTTTATCGAATGGCCAGAAAAAGGCGCAGGGCTATTGGCTAATGCCGATATAATCATTAATATGGTATATAAAGAAGAACAAAGAATTATTGATTTACGAGCTTGTTCGCTACGAGGTCAAGGTGTTTTACAGCAATTAGAGCAAATGTATTGTTAATGCAGTTTAGAATTAAAGCTATTTAGGGTCAATTATGCGTTTGTTATCCTACATTTTTCCATCGATATTTTGGCTATTATTTGCTACGGCACTGTTGAACGCCAGCAATGTTGTCGCAAGTACAAATAGTATTGAAGGAATTCGTGTTTGGCCAGCCCCAGAAAACACTCGTATTGTTTTTGATCTTAAAAACAAACCTGATTATAAATATTTTACTTTAAGTAAGCCTAGCCGTTTAGTTATTGATTTTAAAGACACAAAAAATAACACGGCGTTAAAAACCTTAGCCAACAATGATCCACGAATTAAACTCTTTCGTACCAGTACAGCTAAATCGAAAGCAAATACTCGCTTGGTTTTAGAACTCACTAAATCCTATCAACTTAACGTATTTCCTCTTGCTCCAGCTGGTCAATATGGTGATCGTTTGGTTGTGGACTTACATGATAAAAATGAAAAAGCTAAAACGATAAAGAAAACGGTACCCAATGGTAAACGAGATATTATTATTGCGATTGTTGCTGGGCATGGGGGGTATGATCCTGGCTCTATTGGCGCTAAAGGCTCATATGAAAAGCGAGTAACCTTAGCCATTGCCAAAAAATTATCAATATTGATTAATCAAAGACGCGGCTTTAAAGCGGTTATGATCCGCAAGGGTGATTACTATGTAAAGCATAGTCGTAAAACAGAATTAGCTCGAAAAAACAAAGCCGATTTACTTATTTCTATTCATGCCGATGCGTTTGTATCGCCTAAGCCTCAAGGTGCGTCGGTTCTTGTACAGTCATCAAGACGAGCAAATTCTGAATTTACTCGTTGGATTGCCAACCGACAAGATGAATCTGAATTACTCGGCGGCGCAGGAGAAATGATTAAGAAAACCACGGATAAAAACCTAGCCTTTACACTTGCTGACATGAAAAAAGAACATACCATGTCCAGTAGTTATGAGTTTGCATTGCATGTAATTAAACAAATGAAGAAAGTTACTAAGCTTCATAAATCAAAACCAGAAGGTCTGAGCTTGGCTGTATTGAAGTCATCAGATATTCCATCGGTGTTAATTGAAACCGGTTTTATTTCTAACCCGATAGAAGAAAGAAATCTCAATAGCAAAAATCATCAGCAAAAACTTGCTAAAGCTATTTTTAAAGCGGTGGACAGTTATTTTATTGAGAATACTCCTCAAGGTACATTATTGGCTGCGACCACAATGAAAAAGCATAAAGTGCGTAGTGGAGAGTCTTTATCAGTACTTGCTCAACGCTATAAAATTTCGATTGCTACAATTAAGTCAGTGAATAAATTAAAATCTAACGTATTACGAATTGGTCAAACGCTAAAAATTCCTCGTGCAGGCTAATACTCTAAAAATAAGAAAAACTATGACAATTGCAATACTTCCAGCCCGTTTAGCTAACCAAATAGCCGCTGGTGAAGTGGTAGAAAGACCAGCCTCGGTGATCAAAGAGTTAGTTGAGAACAGCCTAGATGCAGGCGCAACCAGTATTAATATTGATGTTGATAAAGGTGGGGTTAAGCGTATACGCATTAGTGATAATGGTATTGGTATTGTTAAAGATGAATTAACTTTAGCGTTAAGCCGTCATGCGACGAGCAAAATAAAAGATTTACGCGATTTAGAAGCGATAGATAGTTTAGGTTTTCGTGGTGAAGCTTTAGCCAGTATTAGTTCAGTGTCTCGATTAACCCTGATTTCAAAACCAAAAAATCAAGATACTGCATGGCAGGCTAATGCCGAAGGGCGCGATATGGCGGTAACCATAAAGCCTGCCGCCCATCCTGACGGCACCACCATTGAAGTATTAGATTTATTCTTTAATACCCCGGCAAGACGCAAGTTTTTACGTACAGACAAAACAGAATTCAATCATATTGATGAGGTTATTCGCCGCATTGCTTTAGCTCGTTTTGATGTTACTTTTTCATTAACTCACAATGGCAAAATGGTACGTCAGTATCGAGCAGCAGCAACTAAAGCACAAAATGCTAAACGTGTTGCCATGGTGTGTGGACAGAAGTTTGTTGATAATGCCATCGAAGTTAATTGCGCGCATGATGATATGATTTTTTCTGGTTGGTTAGCCAAGCCGAGCTTTGCCCGTAATCAAAATGACCTTTGCTATAGTTATGTTAATGGCAGAATGATGCGTGATAAATTAATCAATCATGCTATTCGCCAAGCCTATGCTGATTTATTACCACCTGACACTTATCCGGCTTTTGTGCTATTTTTAGCATTAGATTACCGTGAAGTTGATGTTAATGTTCATCCGGCAAAGCATGAAGTGCGCTTTCATCAAAGTCGCTATGTTCATGACTTTATTTATTCTGTTTGCCATAAAGCGTTAATTGAAAACAACCATCCTTTAGATTTTAATGAAGATGAGTCAACTCCGCTAGGTGTAAATCAACAGGCTATAACTGGGCAAGCAGTGAACTTTCAAACCGTGCAGCCTAGTGAAAATGTGCAATATGCCCGTCCTGAATATGTTAAACCACTGCAACAAATATCTGAACAGCAAGTCAATGAAACGGCCTATAAAGCTAACTCTGTTACGGGTGGATATAGTTCAAGGCCATCGATAACTAAAGCGGCAGTAGAGAATTATCAACAATTGATGACACCTGCCACGAGTGAAAATAGTGCACCAATAAATTCTGCTGAATTAAATTTGATTAACACAGAGCCTCAATTAACGAATGACTTCTTCCTAAGTGTTGAGCAAAAAAGTTATGGTGTATTTAAACATCAAGGCCGTTTACGTTTGTTATCTTTATGTGCGTTAGCGCTGCAAGTACATAAAAGTAAAGTAGCTATCAGTTGGCAAGCCAATGATTCAAAGGTAAACAAGGGGTTAATTAGTCAACCGTTGCTATTGCCGGTAGTGTTAACGCTTTCAGAATTACAATTTAATGTCGCACAAACACATCAAGCAAAGCTGGCGCTAGCGGGTATCGTTTTCACTATTAATGATGGCGTGACTAAAAAAGGGCGAGTTCAAATACGTCAGTTTCCAGCGCTGTTACGTGATAAAGATATCAACAGTACTTTTACGACTATTATTGATGAATTAGAACAATATAATCATGATGATAGCAGTGACGATAATAATATTATCTCTGCTGTTGCTAGCGTTTTAGTTGTGCAGAGTTATGATGAAGTGCAAGCGCAAGTTTTATGGCAAAGTGCTAAAAATGTACTTTGTGAGCAAAAAATAGAGTCAATACTCTTGAATTCAGCCACCTTAGACCTTACATCATCTATTAAGCAGTTAAAATCTATTACCGAACATTAATATCAAAGTGAGAGTTTTACTAAGTGTCAGTTATTAGTTCAGCCAAGCAACCTCCTGTTATTTGTTTAATGGGGCCAACGGCATCGGGTAAAACCGCATTAGCTATGGCTTTGCATGACGCTTTACCTTGCGATATTATCAGTGTTGATTCTGCGTTAATTTATAGAGATATGAATATAGGTACAGCTAAGCCAACGCCTGATGAACTATCGAAATATCCACACCGTTTGATAAACCTTCGTGATGCAGCACAAAGCTATTCAGCAGCAGATTTTTGTCAAGATGCTTTAGCTGAAATCGCCAAAATTAGAGCTAATAACCGCATTCCTTTGTTGGTTGGCGGTACTATGATGTATTTTAAAAGCTTAATTGAAGGGATATCGCCTTTGCCTGCGGCGAATAGTGATATTAGAGAGAAAATTGAAATTGAAGCAGCAGAGCAGGGGTGGGAAGTTATGCATCAGCAATTAACCGATATAGACCCTATTTCAGCTGAGCGTATTCACCCTAATGATCCGCAGCGTTTAACTCGAGCTTTAGAAGTTTTTCGCTTAACCGGAAACACTTTGACACAATTAACTCAAATTAAAGGTGATAAGCTTGATGGCGATGTTTTACAATTTGCTATAACGCCAAAAGAACGTAGCACTTTACATAGTCGTATTGAGTTGCGTTATCAGCAAATGATAGCGCAAGGGTTTGAACAAGAAGTCATTAAACTGAAAAACCGCGATGATCTTCATGAGAACTTACCATCAATTCGCTGCGTAGGTTATCGTCAAATGTGGCAATACCTTAATGGTGAGAATGATCACAAAGAAATGGTTTTTAGAGGTGTTTGCGCAACTAGGCAATTAGCCAAAAGGCAGCTTACTTGGCTTAGGAATTGGCCTGAATTACAGTGGTTAACAACAGATGATGAAACAAATTTGTCACAAGTTTTAGCTGCAGTTGGCAAATGTTAATATTATTAACTATAAATATAGTAGCTATCATTAAGCAATATTAAAATATTGGTGTATAATTAGTTGGTTATATGCTGAGGATTAGCACAATTTATCATTAATCAGATTCATAATTAAATAATGTTTTGATTAATAACTTTATCAATAATAAAAAAAAGGAGCCATATAATGGCAAAAGGTCAATCTTTACAAGACCCATTTTTGAATGCTTTACGTCGTGATCGCATTCCAGTTGCAATTTATTTAGTCAACGGTATTAAGTTACAAGGACAAGTAGAATCATTTGATCAATTTGTAATCTTGTTGAAGAACACCGTTAGTCAAATGGTTTATAAACATGCCATTTCAACCGTTGTTCCTGCACGTGCAGTAAATACCGCTCCAATGGCGAATCAAGTTGACTCAGAAGAGTAAGACATATTTTTAGTCTTACCCTATTTTGACAGTCACTATTCATAAGGTTTAACGCAGTTGTTTGATCGTTTTCAAGCAGGTGAACAGGCTGTGCTTGTTCACTTAGATTTCCCCGATGAAAGTACCCGAGAAGATTTAACCGAATTTAAAATGTTGGTTTCTTCTGCTGGGGTAAATGAACTAACCGTAGTTTCTGGTAAGCGTAGTACTCCACATCCCAAATTTTTTGTTGGCTCCGGTAAAGCAGACGAAATAGCAGAAGCTGTTCGTTTGTTTGATGCTGATGTCGTACTGTTTAATCATAGTTTATCCCCTTCGCAAGAAAAAAATATTGAAGCCTTATGTCAATGTCGAGTAGTTGATAGAACTACGCTGATTCTTGATATATTTGCCCAGCGTGCACGTACCCATGAAGGTAAATTGCAAGTTGAGTTAGCCCAATTACGCCATATGAGTAGCCGATTAATTCGCGGTTGGACTCATCTTGAGCGACAAAAAGGTGGTATTGGTCTGCGTGGCCCAGGTGAAACTCAACTAGAAACCGATAGACGTTTATTACGTGAGCGCATGATTAACATTCGCAAACGATTAGAAAAAGTTGAAAAACAAAGACAGCAAGGTCGACGTTCTAGAACACGTGCCGAACTGCCAACCTTGTCACTTGTAGGCTACACTAATGCTGGAAAATCTACATTATTTAATGTTTTAACTCGATCAACCGTTTATGCAGCGGATCAGCTTTTTGCCACTTTAGACCCGACCTTGAGAAGAATTCAACTCGAAGGTGTCGGTGGCGTGATTTTAGCGGATACGGTTGGTTTTATTCGTCATTTACCTCATGATTTGGTCGCCGCATTCAAAGCAACATTAACCGAAACTCGTGAAGCTGAATTGCTACTCCATGTGGTTGATATTTCTGATGACAGACGCAGTGAGAATATTGAACAAGTTGAATATGTATTATCTGAAATAGACGCGGATGAAGTTCCTCAGCTTATTATTTGTAATAAAATTGATAATTTAGATGATGTTGAACCACGAATAGACCGAGATGATCAAGGTCGACCAATAAGAGTTTGGTTGTCAGCGCAAGCTAATATTGGCATTGATTTATTTTTCACTGCATTAACAGAGCGTTTAGGCAGTCAAGTTGTTGAACAGCAATTAGTCATTCCCCCTATTGCCGGAAAACTGCGTGGAGCCTTGTATAAATTACAGTGTATAAAGCATGAATATTACGATGAAGAAGGCCTTTGTCACCTTAATATAAAGCTGCCAAAACGAGAATGGGATAGACTGGTAAAGCAAGAAGATAATGAAATTGAGCAATATATTAACTGATACAGTTCTTTTTATTGTAAATTAATGTGTTAATCCCCATATAGAGTCTTATAAAACAAATCGTTTTGTCATAAACTTGTTTAATTGATAAAACAACACCAGTAACAAGTATTTAAATAATTACTAACCTAGCGGAGAACAACATGGCTTGGAACGAACCGGGGAATAATGATAAAGACCCCTGGAAAAACAAAGGTGGTAAAAACCAAGGTCCACCAGACTTAGATGAATTACTTAATGATTTAGGTAAAAAAGTCAGTGGTATCTTTGGCGGAAAAGGTGGAAAGTCTTCAGGTGGTTCAACACCGTCTGGCAAGAGCTTTTCCAGTATTGGTATCAGCTTAGTCGTTATTATTGCACTGGTTGTGTATGCTTTTAGTGGTTTTTACACCATCAAAGAAGCGGAAAAAGGCATTGTACTAAAATTTGGTCAGTTTTCAGGCACGGTTGATCCAGGTATTAATTGGAAGTGGACTTTTATTGACCGCATTATTCCGGTTGATATGCAAAGTACTCGTGAAATGCAATCATCTGGTTTTATGTTGACTCAAGATGAAAATGTTGTACGTGTTGATATGCAAATTCAATATCGTGTCGTTAATGCGCGCAATTATATTTTTAGTGTTACTGATGCTGTTGATAGTTTAAATCAATCACTTGATAGTGCTCTGCGCTATGTTGTTGGTCATGCCATTATGGATGACATTCTAACCAGTGGTCGTGAACAAATTCGTCAATCGGTTTGGAAAGAGTTAGAGAAAATCATAGAACCTTATAACTTAGGTATAATGATTGTAGATGTTAACTTTAAAGACGCTCGCCCACCAAATGAAGTAAAAGATTCATTTGATGATGCCATTGCCGCGCAAGAAGATGAAGTGCGTTTTTTACGTGAAGCTGAAGCTTATGCTCGTGGTATTGAACCCCGTGCTCGTGGTCGTGTGAAGCGTATGGAACAAGAGGCTATTGCTTACAAAGATCGCACTGTGTTAGACGCACAAGGTGAAGTCGCTCGCTTTGAAAAAATTCTACCGGAATATCAAGCTGCGCCAGAAGTAACACGTCAACGCTTATATATTGCAACCATGGAAAAAGTTTACAGCAATACCAGTAAAGTTATGGTTGATGTTGAAGGTGGTAATAGCATGATGTATTTACCGCTTGATAAAATTATGCAGCAGCAATCTACAACTCAGCGCACTGCACCGCAGTCATACTCGCAGCCGCAACAACCCGATCTTAATTCATCACCCGCTAGTTCAGGGCGAAATGACAGATTTAACAGTGGGAGAAACTAAGATATGAAGAATTTTTCCATTGCTATATTAGCGTTACTATTTACTTTAGTTGTCTCTTCAGTCTTTGTTATTTATGAAGGTCAGCGTGGTATTGTATTTCAATTTTCTAAAATTAAGCGAGATTCAGTTACTGATGAAATGCTAGTTTATTCACCGGGCTTACATTTTAAATTTCCATTTATTGCCTCGGTACGTAAATTAGATGCACGTATTCAGACCTTAGATGAAGCGCCTGATCGTTTTGTAACCTCTGAGAAAAAAGATTTAATGGTCGACTCATTTGTAAAATGGCGCATTATTGATTTTTCTACTTATTATCTACGTACTTCAGGCTCTGTAGAAAATGCTCGAGCTTTACTTAAACAAAAAGTAAATAATGGTCTGCGTACTGAGTTTGGTAATAGAACCATTACAGAAATTGTTTCAGGTGATCGCGATGCCATTATGCAAAAAGCATTAGAAAGTGCAGCAAGCAGTCGTGAAGAACTTGGCATAGAAGTCGTTGATGTGCGTATTAAAGCGATTAACTTACCTACGGAAGTGAGTAACTCTATTTATGACCGTATGCGTGCAGAACGTACTGCAGTAGCCAAAGAACATAGATCACAAGGGCAAGAACAAGCTGAAATTATTCGCGCTACTATTGATGCTAAAGTAACTGTAATGCTTGCTAAAGCACAAAAGAATGCTTCTATTACTCGTGGTGAAGGTGATGCCGAAGCTGCGAAAATATATGCAGGTTCTTACTCAAAAGATGCTGAGTTTTATCGTTTTTATCGTAGTTTAGAAGCATATGAAAAAAGCTTTAATAGTAAAAGTGATATTATGGTTATCAAACCAGATAGTGACTTTTTTAGTTATTTGAAAGATGGCTCTAAAGCAAAGAAGTAACCTTGTTGCCTAAATGAATAAGCCGTTTGTTCTGAATTTTTTACAGGATGGCAAAATTTATTTTATAGTTCAAAGCCAGCATTATTGCTGGCTTTTTCATATCTGGATATTAATAGGAATGGAGAAAATAATGATAGATACATTGTTGTTAGCATTTGGGTTGGTACTCATTGTTGAGGGAGTTGGTCCCGCGTTATTTCCAAATAAGTGGCGAAGTTATCTACTAAAAGTGACCGAGCAGCCTGCACAAGACATTCGAAATATCGGTTTTTTTATCTTAACCCTTGGCGCAACTATCATCTGGATATCACAATAGTTAAAAAGCCGAGTAAAAAAGAATGTTGATAACCCCTTAACAACAAAGGTTATTTTTGAAACTATTAAAAAAGCTGTTATTTTTCCTTGGACTGTAATTTGATCTTTGTTAGAATCCTCGCCTAATTTTCTTATGAAATAGTAAAAATGGGCAAAAACGTAGTTGTTCTAGGTACCCAATGGGGTGACGAAGGTAAAGGTAAGATCGTTGACTTACTAACCGATAAAGCAAAATATGTAGTTCGCTATCAAGGCGGACACAATGCAGGCCATACTTTAGTGATAGACGGTAAAAAAACCGTACTTCATTTAATTCCTTCTGGTGTGTTACGTGACAATGTGAAATGTCTGATTGGTAATGGTGTAGTTTTATGCCCTAAAGCCTTGATGACAGAAATAGAAATGCTCGAAGCTAAAGGTGTTCCAGTACGCAAACGCTTATTAATTAGTGATGCATGTCCGTTAATTCTTCCTTACCATAATGCCTTAGATGCCGCACGTGAAATAGCACGTGGCTCTAAAGCTATCGGTACTACGGGTCGTGGTATTGGTCCAGCTTATGAAGATAAAGTTGCTCGTCGCGGTTTACGTGTCGGTGACCTTTTCTGTGCAGAGTCTTTTGCAGAAAAATTGAAAGAAATTGTTGAATATCATAATTTCTCTTTGGTTAACTATTATAAAGTTGAGCCGGTAAATTATGAAGAAGTGCTGGCTGATGCATTAGCTGTAGCAGACATCATTAAAAACATGACTGCTGATATTTCAGAAATATTGGATCAAGCTCGTAAGAATGGCGAGTCAATCATGTTTGAAGGCGCTCAAGGTACATTGCTTGATATTGATCACGGTACTTACCCTTATGTAACCTCTTCAAATACAACAGCTGGTGGCGTTGCTACAGGTTGCGGTGTTGGTCCTCGCCATTTAGATTACATTCTTGGTATTACCAAAGCATACACAACACGTGTTGGCTCAGGTCCTTTCCCAACAGAGCTTGATGATGAAGTTGGTGAACACTTAGGTACTGTTGGTCATGAATTTGGCGCAACTACTGGCCGTGAACGTCGTTGTGGTTGGTTTGATGCTGTTGCAATGCATCGTGCAATTCAAGTAAACAGTGTTACAGGTTTTTGTTTAACTAAGCTTGATGTACTTGACGGCTTAAAAACCTTAAAAATCTGTACAGGTTATAAAACTGAAGCGGGTGATATCATTACTGTGCCGCCAACGGCTGCTGAAGGTTATGAGAAAATCACTCCGGTATATGAAGAAATGCCTGGTTGGACTGAAAGTACAGTAGGTGCAACATCAGTTGATTCATTACCGGCTAATGCACTTGCGTACATTAAGCGTATTGAAGACATTACCGGTGTACCAGTTGATATTATTTCAACGGGTCCAGATCGTGTTGAAACAATTATTAAAGTGAACCCTTTCGTTTAATATTTAAGTTTCACTCTTGATTTTAAAAACCAACCTTTAAGGTTGGTTTTTTGCATTTTAAAACGCGGCTTTAATAGGGTATAGAAACACTAAAAGAAACACCTTTAAGTTCGTTATCATCTATTTTAATACTACCACCGAGTACTTGCGTTACTAAATTATAGACAAGGTGCATGCCTAGTCCTGAATTACCAGCGCCACGTTTTGTGGTCTCAAATGGATCAAAAATAATCTCTTTATATTCAGTACTTATACCGACACCGTTGTCCATATAATTAATAATGTACGTATCATCAGTTTGAAATACTTTAATTGAAATAGTGCCCTTATCTATATTTTTAAAGCCATGTATAACTGAATTTAAAAGCAGGTTTGATATTACTTGTTTTAATACATCAGGGTAGCTGAGCATTTCTATGTTTTTATTACAATCAATTTTAATTTGGCATTCTTTATCCCATAAGTTTGACTTGAAAGAACAAACTACTTCATCAAGAAGTAGAGCTAAATTGATTGTTTTTTTAATTTCTGTTTCTGGTTTTTTTGCGACTTGTTTAAATTTTTCAATTAAATTTGCAACACGGTTTAGGTTGTTCCTAATTAGTCCTGTTAAGTCTTCCCCTTCATCTAGAAAGGTCTTCATCTGACTTTTTGTGACATGTTGTCGTTCAAAACCATCAGCCAAAATTCGTATTCTGTCTTGCAATACAGACGAAGCAGTAATGCTCGTACCTATCGGTGTATTAATTTCGTGAGCAACACCTGCGACCATTTGCCCTAAAGATGCCAGTTTTTCTTTTCTTACTAACTCAAGTTTTGAGTGCTCTAATTGTTCTATCACTTGCTCTAATTCATTATTAGATTTATTTAATGATCTATTGGATTGATTTAGCTCTACAGTTCTATTTTCAACCGCAATCTTCAATAGTTGTTCTTGTAACTTGTATGTTTTGACTCTCCATCGTAACCACAGATGTATAAACATAAAAAAGCACAAAACTAATAATATTTGTATCCACAAAATTCTCCACCAAGGTGACATGATTTGTATAGAAAGTGTCGGATACTCAGTACTCCATATATTGTAGCTATTTAAGCCTTTGACACTAAATTGATATAGACCCGGATCTAAATTAGTAAATGTGGCTACCTGTAATTCCGATGGCGGACGCCATTCGTCAATAAGACCGCTTAACTTGTAACTATATAGGTTTTTTTCAGGTTCTAGATAATCTAAAGTTACAAATTCTATTTCTATTCGTTTTGTATTGTACGGAAGTTTTAGCACCTCACTTTTATTGCTCCTGTTAAAAGAGATTCTTTCGTCATCTACCAAAAGGTTCGTAATGAGTGTTTTAGGTGCGTAAGTAGAGCGCTCCATTTTTGCTAGTATAATTTTACTTAAGCCCTCACTGCCACCAAAAAAAATTGTATTGTTAATGCCTGGGGCAACATTTTTAGGGTAAAAGGAATTACTATTGAAAATATCTCTACCACTGTAACTAGTAAATGAATCTTCACTTGACTTGTATTGCGATACTCCACTACGGGTACTTACCCATAAGTCGCCAAAACCATCTTCAACCATGCTCTTAATATTGTTATCAATTAAACCATCTTTAACATTGTAATGCTGAATTTCGCCTGAAGCCATGTTGAGTCTATCAAGCCCTAATGGAGTGCCAAACCACATGTTTTTGTCTTGGGTTTGATAGATGTCAGTGATGATATTATCACTTAAACTAAACTTTAAATCGTCTTGTTTTTTTATGTGTAAAAAACTTTTAGTTATCGGGTCATATCGACTTACACCTCCTGTATTGGTGCCCACCCAAATACGTTCGTTGCTGTCTTCATATAGTTTGGTAATATTGTTTCCATTAAGCGAAGTGGGATCATTTTCATCAAATTGATACCATGAGCGCTGTCCAGATAAGTCATATAATATTACGCCTTGGTGTGTCATACCAATCCATATGTGATCGTGTGAGTCTACTAAAAGCTCATCAACAACGTTATTTGTTCCTCCTTCAATTACATCATTTCTAGCTATCAGTTTTGTACGACTCTTATCTAAAAAATATAGGCCTGAATAAGTACCTATCCATAAATTTCCTTTCGAATCCTCACCAATAGCACCAATGTTTGCATCCCATTCACTACCATCTATTTCTACTTTGGTTATTGAGTCTGTTATCTGATCATAGCGTATAAGGCCATTAGGTGTTCCTATCCAAAGAATTTGATTTGAATCTGAAAATATTGTGTTTGCTCGATTGAATTTTTTGCTTGAGGTTCCTGATTTATAACTATTAATGTGTTCGAATCTGTTTGGCATCATATCGACTTTTATCAAGCCATTATATCGTGTTGCTATCCACAATAATCCTGCGTGGTCAAACATAATATCTCGTATATCATTTTGTGCTAATAGTTGATATTTTCCCGTTTTGTTCCACAGGGAAAATTGCTTATCCTCAGGTTTATATAAGTAAAGGCCGTTTAAAGTACCAATATATATATGACCTTTACTATCTTCCCGAAGACGGGAAATAATTGACGTGCCTGAATTATTAGTTAACTCAATGCGTGTAAATTCATTGGTGTTGATGTCAAACTCACCAAAGCCACTTTGTGTTCCTACCCAAAGCCTACCACTACTATCGCTTAATAAACTCCTTACAAGACTATTATCTAATGAATTGTTTTTTTCATTATTTGCAAAAAAAGTAACGAAAGTGCCACTATTTATGTCTAGTTTGTTTAAGCCTTTTGATGTCGCTACCCATATAGAGCCATTTCGGTCTTCTGCAATATTCCATACTCTATTGTGACTGATAGATCCTTTAATGTTTGGATCATGTTTATAACGAACAAAGTTGGCAGTAGACTCTTTAAAAATCGCTAAACCTCCTCCATTTGTGCCAATCCAAATATTGCCAGAACTGTCTTCAAAAAGGGTTTGAATACGATTGTTTGGAAGAGAGTCATTACTCGATGGGATGTTAACGAAATGATGTATCAAATTCATATTGATATCATACAAGCTAAGACCTTCGCCCCAGCTACCAACCCAAAGTCTCCTTTTGCTGTCGATCAAAATATTGCCAGCGCTAGAAGTATTTAAATGATTAGTATTATCATTTTGTTTGGAATATACCCTAAAATGATAGCCGTCATATCGAATGAGATTTGAAGGCGTACCTAACCAAATAAATCCATCATGATCAGCAGCCATGCTAAATATAGTTGTTTCTGGTAAGCCATCACTAACTGTGATTTTGTCAATGGAGGAAAAGTATGTGCTTATACGAGCTGTTTGTTTCTGGCTTTCAGAGGCTTTAGTTTTTGTATTGAAAAACACATTATCACTAGCGTAAGCAAATGGCAGTAAGCTAAATAAAATTATAAATGAATAACCTAAATAAATAGCATTTTTCATCTACAATACTCCAACACTTATTAATTTCTTCACGAAGAAACTTATATTATTTTATTTTAATATATATATCAAATAAGTAACCAACCTTTAATATAATCACCAGAGAGTGAGAGGGGGAAAGTACCAACATGTACTCGGGTTAGTGTGTGCCGCAAAAGGTACCACTTTTAGCTATGGATATATTAGTCATAGAGACTTAAAACTTGGCTAAACCTGCTTTCTTCCAACTATAGACGGTAAATTTTTGAAACAACATTGGTTAATTCATTATATATTTCAATGTCATTAGATGAATTATGTTTTTTCCCCGTTCTTGACTCTAAAAAATTTGTCATCGAATAATTATCGATATCTAAAGCTTTAACTTCTCGGATTAAGTTTTCATCTAGCTTTAAAATAGCTAAAGCGATAACAGTGTTCGCTTGATAGTTATATAAACCATAGTCTTTAATATTATCTATTACGGACTGATCAATGTTGTATTGCTTAAGTCTTAAAATTTCATTTTTATTGATCTCAGTCAAACCCAAGGAGTTCATTTCATCAACAAAAGTCTGATTAATCTCTAGGAGGCTAAATGCGAGCATTTCACCTGCGTCTATATCAGTAAATCCAAGTTGATGAACCTCATTAACTTTATTCGTATCAATATTATGTTCATCAAAAGCTATCATCTCCCCTAATGAAATTGAATCGAAACCTAAAGCTTGAATTTCTTCAATGTATTGCTGCTTAATATCATGCTCTTTAAATGCTATCACTTCACCTGCATTTAAGTTTGAAAATCCTAATTGTCTAATTTTATCAACATACTTTGCATCAATATCGTGTTCCCTAAATGCAATTAATTCTCCCAGCTCCAATTTTGTAAAGCCTAGGCTACGAACATGATTAATATAAGATGTTTTAATGATTTTCATTTGCTCATTGTCATGTTCTTGAGCGCGAACGCCCGATATGCCCATAATAAAAACCATACCGGCAATAACAATAGCGCTAAGTATTAAATAAAGTGTTTTTATTTTTGTATCAAAGTAAATATTCATATCAAAACCTTGTGTTTGTTTAATTCGAAAAAATAGTACTAACACTGTTAATGATATATACGTAAAAAAATTGAAAAGGTTGTCTGAATTCTTATTTTATTTTGAAGCGAAGTGTTACGTTGAAATAAAGAGACCAAAAAGGCAGCTTTGAGGCTGCCAAATAAGAAGGATAGTTAATCAATTATCAGACGTCATCTACCGACTTCGCTTATAAATATTCCACTTCAATATTAATTATTGTTCTGGAAAAACTGTTCGATAATGATAATTTTCCATATTATAAATTTTTATAACCTCTCCTTGTTTATCGCGGGAAAAATGAGTTTTCTCATCCGTCAGTTCACCATTTTCAACTAATTGAAAATTATCACCTTCAATATGTCGATATTGTCTCATCGAGTATTCGAGTGACTCTACTGGAAAGTGTAAACTAACCAAGTCATTTCCCCACTTAGCTACATAGTAATCGCTATTCCAAGGGTTTACGTTAAAAAAACCGGTATATTGAGATAAGTCTACTTCGCTTTTTTCTTTTTGTTCTATTTTTTCAGCACGCTCTAAAATATTTATTATACGATTAACATACTTATATGGATTGCCACGGTTAGCACTGACAAGAAAGGCATAAGCCTTCTTATTCGTCACGTCCATTTTAAGAAAACTAACATAACCTGGACAAACCCCACCATGTATCGCCCAGTCACTACCTTTTTTGTCGGTATAAACTACGTAGCCAAAGCCGCGATCGTGTTCATCTTTGGCGGTTCCTTGATGTTTATACATACTCTTAAGGGTCGATGGTTGCAATATCTCGGCCTTTGATGCATCAGCTAATCGAAACTGCCACATAGCAAATTTAGCCAAATCAAGCGCAGTACTCGATATGCCCATGGCTGGCAGCATCGCTTTACCTTGATAAAAATTAGCACGATTACGCTTTCCGTACCTATTGACTGCGGTATAACCTATCGCGTGTTTATTGCCATAGAGAGATGATTGCATTTCTACAACTGAATTAGACATTTGAAGCGGCTGAAATAAACTAGATTCCACATAGTTTTTGTAGGTTGAACCGGTTACTTCTTCTATAATTTGCCCTAACAAAGCGTAGCCAACATTGCTGTATGAGACTTGTGTTCCAGCAGCTCGTTCGGTTGCTTGAGTTGAGAGACTTTCAAACAGTTCGTCTTCCGTTGGGAAAGCATGATCTGGACCACCCCAGTAACCATGCTTAGTATCGCGTGGTAACCCTGATGTATGAGAAAGTAACGACCGAACAGTGACTGAGCCACCTTCTGGATATTTTTGAATAACGGCATATTTAGGTAAAATATCTTT
Source organism: Colwellia sp. (assembly GCA_029938115.1). Lineage (GTDB taxonomy): Bacteria > Pseudomonadota > Gammaproteobacteria > Enterobacterales > Alteromonadaceae > Colwellia. Next base: position 44,142 of record JAPYOP010000036.1, read on the forward strand.
CACCTTGTCATCTAAGCTGATTTTACCTTGGTCAACTAATTTCATAATAGCCGTTGCCGTGAATACTTTCGTAGTCGAGCATATACTGCTCATTGTGCTTTCATTACCGGCCAGAGAGTCTTCAACGTTAGCATTACCAAAGGCTCCACTCCACACAATTTGCTGGTTATCTACAACGACACCGGAAATAAATGGGATGTTGTTGTAGTCTTTTTCATAGTCTAACCAAACATAAATTAGTTTAGATACATCCGGATAGTTCTCTTTGTTTTCTTTGCTACAAGCGACAAAGCTATTTACGCATAAAAGTGTGAGTAGAATTAAATTAAATTTTTTCATATTAGTGTCTGAGTTTCCAGTTACGAATAACCACTTTATTCAAGTGGTGCTTCAGTTATATTTTTAATATGCGATTTACCCTTAAATAGATATTCGCAATATCACATTTTAAAACGTTCTTGTTTTCAGTAAACTCGAATAAATCAGTTTGAACTGTCGAGTTAATTGATAGATATTTGTTCTGATAGTTACTAATACGAAATTTTTAGTAAAAGGTTTATTATTTTAAGAAAATAACTTATTGATTATTTGATGAGGGGGGTGACTAAATAAAAAGAAAGAAGCCCTAGAGCTTCTTTAATGGTAATTGGTAATATATCGCTAAAATGTCTATTTGCCTTTTCGGATGTACAAGTTACCACTATAGCTAATTAATGATAACGCTTGTCCGCCACCATTAACTTGCGCCTGCATTATTCCGCCAAGTACAACTTTTTGTTTTTGACCATTTTTGCTTTTCTTGATTTCATCAATCACAACAAAGTCTTTATCTAGACCTGAAAATACTTCACCTTTGTAAGTTTGAATATTTACATTAGCAGCAATGTTTTTTGCTAAGGTAATATCAACATTACCCATATGGCTTGTTAATGAAGAAGGACTGGTCTTGGTAAAATCTGAAAAACTAACCACAATATCTGTTCGCGCCGTTTCAGCAACAATTGGACCTGAAATGTTTTTTGCTATGATCATACCTCCGTACGCTTCAAGCTCTAAAGCACCATTAATGCCATCAATATTGATGTCCCCACCTTTATGCAGATCAACCTCTACCGATGAACGTTGTGGTATTTTAATAATTAAATCAAGATGTTGATTTAAGGCTTCACTGCTTATTTCTACATCATTATTTTTCTCTTCTATCTCTAATCGCATCGACTGGCTTTTAACACTTTTCAATCCTTTAGTAGACCTTACTGAGGTGTTTTTATTTATAGTGTCCTTGACCTTTTTAAGACCTTTATCTTTATCTGAAAAAGCAGATGTTTTGGCACTTATTTCGATGGTATCTCCTTTATAGCCGATAAGAGTGACACTTCCTCGATATACTTCAATTTCAATCGAAACAGGCTCTCCTGGATTAGATAAAGGCAAACTATAGCTTTTCTCTGCTGCGCTCGCTAATTGAATACTTCCTGCTAGCATTGATAAAAATAATACTGATAATTTTTTCATGGGTTACTCCTTAGGGTAAAACTAAATATATGAAGCCATTAATTGCGCTTTAATAAATTCTCGTACTTCTGGTTTTAAACGTTGCTGATTTGCTTGTTCGGTTAATAAGGTTTTAATATCGACAGAGCCATAATTAAGCAATAAACGACATAACTCTATTTGTACTAATAAGTTCTCTTCCTGTGTAGCCAAAGTAAAAAGTTGTTGCTCTGATGAGCCAAAATACTTTAATTGGCTCAGACTATTGATGATTGCCAATCGCACCGAGGTAGATTTGTCTCGCACTAATAACTCAATAAGTTGTTCAACTAGCAGCGGATTTGATAAATCAGTTTGTCTGCTATAAGCAACACCAGAAAGGCGCTCACTTGCCGAGTCTTTTTGCAACATCGACATAGCTAGTACTGTTGTTAAGGATGAAATGTCTTGCTGTAGTCCAATATAGGCTGCACTGCTTTTTTCATTATTCGGCGCTTGGTTTAAATTAAATCCAATAACAAAAACCAAGGTCAACGTTGCAAATTGTGCAATAGGCGTTGGCATAAACCAGCTTTTAACTTTATCCAGCAAAGATAATGGTCGCTCTTGGGAAGAATAATGAGAGTCATTTGCTTGCTGGGTTGTTTGTTGTTGAGTACTTTGAGCCCTAGATAGCATTTGATAAAAATTAACATCTAATTTGTCTGACGGCAAAACCAATGGCTTGACATCATCTGTCCAAAAATTTTCAATAAATAGCAATTCTTCTTGTAATTGACTGTTCTGCTCAAGATGATTTTGAAGCTCTATGCTTAATTCGCCGTTGTCATTATTAGCTAATGAGGCAATCTTCCAGTCGATAATTCTTTGATTTTTCATTAGTTAACTTCTCCAACTAATTTCTGATAATTCATCTGTAATTTACTCAATGCATTTCGCATACGAGACTTTAAGGTATTTAAATTGCAATCTAACAAAGACGAAATTTCTTGATAGTTGAGCTGTTGAAAACGACTAAGCATAATTATCTCTCTATCTTCGGGCGAAATACTGGCTAAAGATTTATTAAAAATGCTATTTTGCTGCTCAGTTTCAAATTCTTCAGCCAAAGTGTGTTTATTGCTTAACTCTTCATCATCGATATCACAGTTTAGTACTTGATTTTTATTTTTACGATAATGCTCAGCAACCGTATTTCTGGCAATACCATACATCCAAGACTTAAAGGTACTGGTGCCACTAAAACTGGTGCGATATGCGAGCACTCTCATGAAGGTTTCTTGTACTAAATCTTCACTTAACGTACGGTTATTACCGGTACGTATAAAGTAATTAAAAAGTTGCACCTTATTATTTTCAAAAAGCGTGGCAAGTTTATCTAGTTGGCCGGCTTTGACTTGAAACATAAGTTCTTTTTCATCGAACATTGAGTTGTTGTTCCTAT
>JAPYOP010000215.1 GCA_029938115.1 Colwellia sp.
TCGTATCTTTGTTAACATTAAGCTAGTAGGCATAGATACTTCTTAAGTTAGCCAATGAACTAAACCGCTTCGCGTGTTGATTTGCACGTAAAAGTGATCCACTTAGACCTATTAATTGCAGTGAATATTGATCCACCCCTTTTGATATTTGATTTAATTCTTAATGAGGTATAATTGATTTCATCGGATCAGTTTTCGGTGCAACTACTGGATCAAATATTGATGCAAATTAACATTTATGCTCTTTTATAGTGGAAAAGTACTATTGTTGGGGAACACGCCATTTATAGACGTAATGCCGTTATTACTATTTAAGCAATTAGGATCGCTCAAAAGTTTGTGCGTATCTTTTCACGTAATCTTCAGCTAGGTCTATGTTGCCAAAGTGGTGAAGTAGTTTTTCAATTGCGTCGTCGTGTATTTTTTGAAATATGGGGTTATTACATTTTGTTCTTGATTGTTCTAACCAAGTTTTAACCAGTGCGACAGGAACTTTCATAAACAACTTACTTACTGAATGTTATTTTAAGTGTAGGCATATCAATTAAATAGTACGAAATGATACTTTGTATTTGACACAAAACTATCAGTTTTTGACACAAAATTAGCAATCCTGATAGTAGAATTAATATAAAGGTTTGATTTAGGTTCACTCTGCTTAACCATAGATATTAACGGTAACTTAGAAAAAAAATGTTATTGATGAGTAACGCGGTAAAGGTGCATTTCAGCTTGTTTGACTGAATCAAAGTATTTATACAATCGATCTTCTGCGACTGCTTGAGCTTCGGCATGGTGATACGTGCGGCGGCTGTAGAGTATTTCAATCCAAGTTTTTACTAGTGGGGCGGGTATGTTCATAAAAATTAGAGTCCTTGTTAATTTGCATCCCCAAGTGATCCACTTAGCCCCATTAATTGCAGCGAATATTGAACCACCTATTTTGATATTTGACTTAATTTTTAATGAGGTACAATTGATTTTATCGGATCAGTTTTCGGTGCAACTACTGGAGCAAATATTGATACAATTTAACATATAGGGATATAATTACTGCTTGGTGTGAGTTTATGCAAGATGGCGCTAAGGACAATTACAACGATTTCAATACGACAGATACATTTCTGATCTACATTCCAGATATGTTAAATTAGCAGAATCCACCCAAAGAAGGTTCTACGTTATTGTAAAAGTATTACTTACTTTGGTTCGCTGATGTGGGAGAATAGAATGATGATAATATGGATTCATTTCGTAAAAGCCCCCATTCGCGTCATTTCGATCAGCCGTAAGCGCACAACCATTCGCTTTAAGCGCCAAATGCTACGGGTTAAAATCGCTTTGTCACAGGAAAAAGCTGAAACAAAAGAAATGTTGAGTATTTATCGCCGCTATACCATGCGACAAGCCACCCCCGAAGAAATGACCATTGCCAACCAGCAATTTTTAGATGTTTTAAAAAGTTTGGGTTTGGGGGTTTTTGCGGTACTACCTTTTGCTCCTATCACCATTCCGGTGATGATTAAGTTAGGACGTTTAGTTGGCGTAGAAATTCTACCCAGTTCATTTTCTGAAGAAAAAACTCAGCTAAAAATAACCAAAACAACCATCAAAACAAAATAACATTTACTTTGCATTTTATTCCAATACGATTGATAAAAACTTTTATTTCCCAAAATTACTTTCAACAGATTACCGAAGCGGTTTAAATTTAAGCCGTCCTTTTTATGGTTGTTTATTAATATCTAAAACCGTCTCTTTGGTGCGCTAAGAAGACCCCCCGTGTCAGAATAGTTGTCACCCCTAAAATTTAAATTTTTTTAGATCGG
>JAPYOP010000216.1 GCA_029938115.1 Colwellia sp.
GGTTTATTGATAAACGCCTTGATTTTCTTAACCTCAGAATCATTGTCTGCTACTAAACTTGAAACAGAGGCACTGATATTTGTATCTTCTATACGAACATAAACAAGCATAAATCTTCTGCCATAATCCAGTGTTCGTAAAAAAATAATATCCCCTGAATGCTGCTCGCCTATATAGTATCCGTTGCTAACAAAATCAGGCTTTGTTCCATTTCTAAATTTTTGTAGCTTATCGCAGATATGAGCTTGCTCTGGAGTACATGACGAAAGGTGCTTGTCTAAATATTTATTAATATTACCAGAGTCATCTTCTGGTGAAGCATCAGATGTAGTTGAAAACATCAATAATATTAGTAATAAATTTATGTACATAGTTTTACCCTAAACATCACATAACACCCAGTGCAGCGACTGGCGGTACTTACCGCCCAAACAACTTGGATTTTAATTGTGATTTCACTACATCCAGTGGCTTCTTCAATCTTTTGGGGCGAAGTAACAACTCACCAGAACAATTGGGACATACTCCTCCAATTTCACTTGTGCAGGGTTCACAAAAAGTACACTCAAAAGAGCATATATAAGCAATTTCCTTAGCTCCAGTTGGAGAGGCACATTTTTCACACGTCGTTTTCATTTTTAACATTATGTCTACCTATAGTGAGTCAAACCACACCATAGTTCAGTCACATATACGTTACCTTATCAATTGGTAAGATTCTTCTTCATTCTACTAAAAGATTCAGGGGTCATACCAAGATATGACGCAATACAATGCATTGGGGTTTGCTCTACAATTTTCTTTTCCATGGTGTCGCAAAAATAATTGAAACGGTCCTTTGATGATTTATGGTGAAGCATTCTTAGCCTTCTTTCCATTGATAAGTAGTGTTGCTCGGCCATGTATCTAAAAATCATATCTATTCCATGATTTTCTACACGAAGGTTTTCAATCTTTTTTATAGGAATCCAAACCCCCTCGCATGGTTGTAGGCACTCTATATACTCTTGAGACGGGCTATTTGTGATAAATCCAGAGTAACTAAGAACAGCACTATTATCAGTCATCAAGCGTAATAGGATCTCCTTTCCTTCACTAAGATAGAAACATTTTACTAACCCACTAGTCATATAGAATAAGTGACTAGGTTCATCTCCTGCGCGACAAATTAATTCGTTTTTATCAAACCGTCGCACTCTTCCAATATCACTAATTGAATGGATGTGTTCTTGAATTTCATTGAATATCTTAGGGGTAATATTAAACATATATAGTATTTACATTTTGACGCCGCCCACAAATGCCGGAGGTCATTTTACTGGGCCTTGTTATATTTATTTCTGAATATATATTGGTGCACTAGATATTATATACATTTCTTCTTCATCTAGAACTTGTAATAACTCATCATTGTTTTGATACAAACCAATTTCGATTACCAAATCATTGGCTGAAACAACACTAATTGTTACTTCAAGCCATTTTGCATCAATACCTGAGGTTGTAGCTACATCGTCTAATAGAATGTATGTGCCGGTATAGCCTTCCCATAAATTTTCTGAACCTGAATATACTGTCGAACATTCAGAATCAGAGTAGTTGTTAAAAATATGTGATATTTTCTCATTAGTAATATGATATTCGGCTATAGAGTAAACTGGTTCCGGAACATCATAAGACTGAAAGCAATTGGACGCCCAAGTTCCAATTACATTTTGCTCCTCAGTAAAGGTATCTGAAGACTTATTTTTACTATCATTGCAGCCGAGCAAAAATAGAAAAGGTATGATTATGAGATATTTCATTTATTCTTCCAAAAT
>JAPYOP010000098.1 GCA_029938115.1 Colwellia sp.
CCGCTTTTGGCTAGGAGCCGAAGTATTAACTTAGTCACTTGAAGCTTCCGCTTATCGCACTTCCTTGGTACTTTTCATTTTTTAGCGAAAAAGAACAGGAAATAGACAGTAAATTCCCTAAACAGGCAAAGTTAATCAGTTCCGGTCGATGTTGAATATATGAACTAGGAGTTGGATATACGTGTAGTAGAGTAGACCTAATTAACCTCAAATACTCACAGAATATGCACAGGAGCGATCTATTACAAGGGCAGTTTATAGTGTAAGAAAAAGCTGAAGGTCTTGTTACCAAAGGGGAAGAGATGGGGTGGCTAAAGGGATTTGAACCCTCGACAACCGGAATCACAATCCGGCTAGCACCAATAAAAACTACCTACCCCACTTAATCTGCATCCTATACGTGATTTATTCTTAATTTTTAGCGTTATTTGTAGTGCTAAACTAGGATTATAAAAATTAAACATTACCTTATGCTGTTCTTTAACTTAAGTATATTAAGCATAAGGTTAAAAATATTGATTTGAGAGTGTTATGGTAATATTATTCTAATATTTGATTTTTCAGGTAAATTTAATGCATCGTTTTTATGTCCTAGTCATTCTGTTGTGTATGAGCTTTGTAACACTAGCTGAAGAGAATACAATAGAAGTTAGAACCATAGGCATATCTCCATATGGAATTGACAATGATGGGGAGTTAAGTGGAGTCTATTTCGATTTGGCCAACTTACTTTTTAGCAAAAAAAATAATATTAATCACTATATTTATCCTTATGCCAGAATCATTCATGAACTTAAAATTGGACAGACTGATTTAACAATTATGTTCAAATATAAAGAACTAGAAGACTATGTCACCTACATTGCACCATTACCACCGCTGCAGAATGTCGTTGTTGGGCTTTTTGGTGATAGCATCACATCAATTGAAGATTTAGAAGGGGAAAGTTTAGCCTATCTTAGAGGTGCAAATTTTAGTAACGAGATTGAAAGCAACTCAGCGATTACACTATACAGAACTAGAGATTTCAAGAAAAGCATAGCAATGTTAAGCGCTGGAAGAGTTAAGGCTGTGGTTGGTCCTTATGAAGCACTACAAATGGCCGCAAAGAGTTTAGGAAAGAGTAAATACTTTCTTGGAGAAGGACTTGTCGTTTCAGAGCGCACTCCTTGGCTGCAAATATCAAATAAAAGCAAACATAAATTTGATACGCTAGAGCTAGAAAAAAGGTTTAAAACAATCTTAAAAGGAAAAAGCTTAGAGCATATAAAGAAAAAGTACTTATCACAGAAATAAGAGCATTATTTTGAGGGAAATAAATTAACCCATGGTTAAATTTTTGCGTAGTCAATTAGCTAGAAAAATGACAATTTATGTCATTTTAATAAGTACATTTTTTGCGTTATTTAGTTCTACGCTTCAAATTTATTCCGAATATAAAAAGGAAGTTGATATAGTCTATTCAGGCTTAGAGCAAATCGAAAGAACACATATGGCAAATCTAACTTCGCAGGTTTGGCTACTTGAAAGCGAAGGGTTATTAATTACTGCTGTAGGCCTGCTAGATCTCCCTAATATTAATTATATTGCTATTTACTCTGGACAAGACATCTTACTTGAAAGAGGAAATGACAATTCAGAAAATACCATTGTTAAAAACTTCCCTTTAACTCATATCCATAATGGAGAATCAAAGTTAATTGGTAAAATGGTGATTAAAGCGACGTTAGATGACATTTATCAAAATGTTATAGATAGAGCTTTATTGATCGTTTTCATAAATACAGTAAAAACATTCATCGTATCGCTATTAATATTATTTGTTTTTTATTTTTTAATTTCACGCCACTTAAATGATATTGCCAATTTTGTCCAACAAATGGATATTAACCACTTTGAGAGTAAATTTTCATATAGGCGTAGACCTAACTCAGCCAAATCACAGGATGAGTTAGATATTTTAAATACTACATTCTTTAAAATGCTGAACAAACTAAATGCCATAACCATAGAGTTAGAGGAAACAATTAACTCTATGGTTGACGCAGTTGTTGTCATTGGAGAAGATTGCAAAATACTAACGTTTAATCCAGCAGCTGAAAAGTTATTTGGTTATAGTTATGCTGAAGTCAAAGGAAAAAGTGTAATTACATTAATACCAGATTATCACGCTAATAATCATGGAGACTATGTTAATAGCTATTTTACTGGCGCACCTGAAAAGGTTGAAAACAAAAGAAGAGATCTTACTGGGCAACATAAAAACCAAACCGCATTCCCCATTCGTTTATCAGTAGCAGTACTTCCTAGAGACGCTCAAGGGAAATTACGATTTGTAAGTACAATTCAAGACTTAACACTTGTTAGACAACAAGAAGAACAAATACGCCGTACACAAAAACTTGATGCTCTCGGTAAATTATCTAGCGGTATCGCTCATGATAACAATAATATCTTAGGTGTTGTTTTAGGTTATTCTGAACTCCTTGAAAATTCCCTTCAGGAACACCCTAAATGGCAAAAATATGCAAACCAAATTAATCACGCCGCACAACGAGGTGCGAAATTAACCAATAAACTTCTTAGTTTTACTCGTAAAAAAGCATATGAATGTAACTCTGTTCAAATTAATGAATTATTAAGGCAACAAAAAGACATGTTGCAAAAATTAGTTACTATTAAGATCAAGTTGATTTATGAGTTACCAGATAATATCTGGCCAATATGGGTAGATGAAAATGATTTGGAAGATGCATTAATTAATTTAAGTATCAATGCTATGCATGCTATGGAGAATGTAGAGGCTGCAACACTAGTTATCAAAACAGCTAACCACGAATTCAATAAAAAACAGGCTGCAGAGAAAAACGTTAAAGAGGGAGAGTATATACAAATTTCACTAACTGACAATGGCTGTGGTATAGATGAAGATACCAAAGAAAAAATGTTTGACCCGTTCTTTTCTACTAAAGGTGAATTAGGCACCGGTCTTGGGCTTTCTCAAGTGTTTGCATTTGTAAAACGATCTTCAGGAGGGGTTACCGCCAAATCATCTCCTGATAAAGGCACTTGCTTTGAGCTTTATATTCCTCGATATATTGACAACAAAAAGTTGATGCAACCAAACATTACAAAAATTTTGCCCTTACAGGGTTCAGAAACCATTCTTATTATGGATGATGAACAATTAGTTAGAAATTTATGCAGGGACATTCTTACACTACAAGGTTATAAAACCTTAGTTGCAGAAAATAGCCAACAAGTATTTAATATACTGAAACAACAAAAAATTGATGTTCTATTAACCGATATTGTAATGTCTGATGTTGATGGATATCAGCTAAGCCATATGGTGCAAAACTTATACCCTCAGATAAAAATTCAACTAATGACAGGGTTTGATGGCAGTAAAAATCAAAAATTAGTTAATAAATCAAATAAAAATAACATATTGCACAAGCCATTCAGAGCAGTAGAGCTATGCAAATATATTCATACGCTTTTAAATTCAAAGTAGTATTATTTAACAAATAGCTTTAAATACTCGCAGAATATGCACAGGAGCGATAACCGGAATCACAATCAGGCCAGAAGTATAGCCTCTAGCTAGATTTAAGTGTAATAACGTAGATAATTTATCGAGTTAGCTTACTCTAGATTAATGTGTAATGCTGTATTTGTGAAAACTCACAGAATATTACCAGCATTACCTAAAGACAAACATGAAAGACCAACCTCTAACGTCTTTTTGGTGCGCAGTGGTCTTGCCCCATAATAATGTCAAATTCGAATAAAGTTTGAAACATGAGTAGAGTTTTAAAATAAAAAAATGTCACTTTTGAATGAAGATTGTGACTAGCTAGTTGAACAATACAATTCTAGTGTCATAAAGTATTTAAAAATAGGCAAACTTAGGTTTGTTCATTTTTTTTGAATTATGACTGATCGTTAGTTACTAAGTTATCTCGAACTTTATTTATCTCCTCAGCTAACTCGACAAGACTTACATCTGTATTAAATCCATATCTAGTCCCCAAGAAATAAGTGGTAATGACCAATATTCGTTCGTTAATTGCACAGCAATTAAAGTGCTTTCCCTTTTTAGGAGAAGAAGGCCGTTCAAGATCTGCTTTTAAAGGCACTTTAATCATTGGGGTATCACTATTGCCTGTGAATGCTTGAAGAAAATCCCCTTCAAACGTTTTCCCTGTACAAATAATTACTTTGGGTTGATGTTTATCGACTAATGCCTTGTACATTTTAAATCGGCCAGTACTTTTCAAGACTCGTCTTTATCCAATAACTCCATTAGGCCAACCAGTGCAGCGAAGAAAACAGCCCCCACAGGCCAAATAATCCAAGTTACGCCCCAATCCATAGTCCACAAACTCCAGCCAAGATATATGGCTACTAACAAAGGCCAGTAGAATGCAGCAAGTTTCTCTGCACGTTTTGTACGCTTACTTTTTTCTGTCTCTTTAGAACTATCTTTTAAAATATTGCTGTAAGCATCATATTTAGCAGAAACAGGAGCCACAATGTATATGCCTGTTGCTATCATGAGGATCAAAACAATTAGCATCATTAAAATTATATCAGCGCCACTGAAAAACATGCTGACAGACATCAGCGGTACAAAACTGAAAATGAACATGAATATTCCCAACGATAATCTTAGATTATAGGTAGTTCTGAATTTTTGTAATTTCTCTTTAAAAACGCTGTGCACTCCATAGGCTAACTCAAATGCCTCATTTTCTATCGGAGCTATGTCACTCTCATATTGGTTGGTTCTGATAAAAAAGCTTATTCCAATAGAGATCATTACCAATATAGTTACAACTCCTATCCATGCTGCGACATCACTTGTTACCTTCAATCGATTTGTTTCAGCCATTGCTAAAAAGAAAAACAGTGGTATTACTGAACAGACACAAAGCACAACCCCCTTAGTGACTAAGCTAGATACTTCCACCTTATTCTCAACATACTTCAATGCTTGTTCCAAGCTAATTTGAATGATACCCGGCTCTGTGCCTCCACTGAGGGATTCAAACTCTTCAACATCATCTTTTAATAGAAAATCAGTTGAAACGTCAAAAATGTCCGCTAGCATAATGATTCTATTTATATCAGGTATGCTGTTAGTGCTTTCCCATTTAGAGACTGATTGTCTGGAAATATTCATCTTTTCAGCCAGTTCTTCCTGTGACCAGCCAAACTGTTTTCTTAATTTGATAATTTTATCCGCTAATATCATAAGGTTCATTCCTTCATCTGTTGTTGAACGGTAAGCATAGGGAGTCAGGCAGTTGCAGACTAGCAAGTCATGTTGTTAATTTGTCAACCCACAGTTGCATTTAGACTAAATAGTTAAATTTAACTACTTCTTTGAGTGCTAGCAAGTTAGTTTTTTCATTTAAAAAATAATAACCGTTAACGTATTCAGCGCGCACAGATAAGTCATAAAAATGAATTAGTGAAGTGTCTGCTCAAATATGCAAACTTCACCTTTAGTAAAAAAGAATGTTTGGCTGTTAAGTGCGGGGAGTCAATTTAATGTTCGATAGAATTATCGCTTGCCATTGTTTGTGAGACCAAACTAAAACACAGAGCAAACTGTTTAGTCTTGCTTGACAGAATTTTGTTTTATTTGACGCCTAATCATATGGATTATAAAAGAAGCCTGCACTCAATGTAAACAGTGGCTTGATTTGGGGCTCAGTCATATGACAATTTCAGTGAACGTATCACCTATTCAGTTTAGACGAAGCAATATGGTCAATATTGTCTTGAATGCATTATCACAGAGTGGATTATTAGGTAAACACTTAGAATTAGAATTAACCGAATCTTTATTTTTAGACCATGCTGCTGATCTAGAGCGTACGTTAGTTGAATTAGATAAAGAAAGCGTTAGCTTTTCAATAGATGACTTTGGTACGGGTTATTCTAATCTAGGTTATCTAAAAAACTCTAAAATTAAAACATTGAAGATCGATCAATCTTTTATACAAAAGGTACAAGAGAATTCACAGGATAGAGCAATCGTAACGGCTATAATTCAAATGTCACGTAGTTTGAATATGACAACGGTAGCGGAAGGAATTGAATGTGAAAATACGCTGGAAGTTATCAAAAATTTAGGCTGTGATATTGGTCAAGGCTATCTTTGGTCAAAACCCTTGTTAGCAGATGAATTTCAGATACTTATTAATCATAAAAACAAAAAACCGGCTATAGCCGGTTTTGAAGAGTAGTTCGATATTCGTTAAGATATCACTGAGTATATAGGTCTTATAAAACCATGGTGTTTTTCAATTTATTCAGTGCATTTTTTTCTAATTGACGAACACGTTCAGCTGATATTTGGTATTTATTAGCAAGATCTTGCAACGTTGTTTTGCTTTCCGCCAACCAACGAGTTTTAATAATATCTTGGCTACGCTCATCTAGTGCAACTAGCGCTGTTGATAAGCGACTATTAGCATGATTTGTCCAGTTAGCGTTTTCAACTTCAATGGCCAAATCTGATTGTTTATCTTCAAGATACATAGCAGGAGAGAAACTACCCGCACTAGCATTGTCATCATCATCAGAAGACAGTTCAAAGGCTTGGTCATGGCTGCTCATGCGATTTTCCATTTCCAGCACATCTTTGGTACTTACACCTAATGATTCTGCGACAGTATTAACTTCTTCATTGCTAAACCAACCTAAACGTTTTTTGTTTTTACGAAGGTTAAAGAACAATTTACGTTGTGCTTTAGTCGTTGCTACTTTCACTATGCGCCAATTTTTCAGCACGTATTCATGAATTTCAGCTTTTATCCAATGTACTGCAAATGAAACCAAACGTACACCCACGCTTGGATTAAAACGTTTAACTGCTTTCATTAAACCAACATTGCCTTCTTGCACTAAGTCAGCTTGTGCTAAACCGTAGCCTGAATAACCTTTAGCTACATGGATAACAAAACGCAAATGCGACATGATCAATTTTTGTGCTGCTTGTAAATCATTATCATCATAGAGGCGAGTGGCGAGATCATGCTCTTCTTCTGCCGTAAGCATTGGAATGCTATAAGCTGATTGCATGTACGATTCAATGCTACCACTGCGTGGTAAGGTAAGCTGCATTGTATTACTCATAATTGAAAACCTCTTTTTTACTGGAAAAATTTACTTGTCCTTTACTCACGATTTTATCATAAATCAGGCTTTTTGACTATAAATGCCTAAGGAGAAAAGTTGAGCGAGGACAAACATTATCTTAATAGATAGGGCAAAACAAGATGATCTTTCATTTATTTGATGAGATATTTGTTAAAGAATGTTACCCGTGATTTTTCTTATGCTAGAACAATAAGATAGCTTACTTGTAAGTGTTAATCTGCATTAGGTTCAATCGCTCTAATATGTTTACGTACAGAGATATAACTGCCCGCTAATCCCAAAACAACGGCAAAGGCGATTAATGATAACGCTTCATTAAATGACAATCCTTGTAGTTGAAAATTACTTTGGTATAAATCGGTTAACTTACTAATCGCGCCCGTTAGGTATTGCGCAAGTATACTTACCGCGAGCCAAGACAATAAGCCGCCAAAAACACCATACCAAACACCACTGTATAAAAATGGTCGTTGAATAAAGCTATCTGTTGCGCCAACAAGCTTCATAATTGCAATAGCATCATGCTGGCTCAAAATAGCTAAGCGAATAGTGTTACCAACAATAAGCACGACTGACATGCACAACAAGAGCGCTACGCCAATAACGATATCTTCTATTAATTGAGCCATAGCCTCTAAGCGAGTTAACCACTCTAAATCAAGCTTGCCTTGTTCAACTTCGCGCTCTTGCTTAAGTTTCTCTAGTAGCTCATTGGCTGCATCGGCTTGACTAGCACGCTTGGTTGGGGTGACTAAAACAGTCGCGGGTAACGGATTTTTATCTAAGTACTCAAGAGATTGACCAAAACCTGACAATATTTTAAATTCTTTCAGTGCTTGTTTCGGTGAAATGTAATGTACATCACTCACTTGTGGATATAGTTTAATGCGTTTTACTAAGTTTTGAGCACTTTTGTCAGACGTTGATAATTTTAAAAATAAGGTAATTTGAGAAGCGCTGTCCCACTGCTCACTAACTTGTTGCGCATTTTTTACAAACAAATGTAAAGTCGCAGGTAAAGCCAAACTAATACCGAGCACAAACACAGTCATCACTGATGTAAACGGTGTCCGCCATAGATCGCCTAAACTGCCTACCGCTTGTTGCAAGTGACGAATAGGTAAGGTTAATAAACGTCTAATAAACGTACTACGTTGATTTAGGCCACTAGAATGCATGTTATTACTCATAAGTAGCGCCTTGTGCTTGCAAGCCATCCACAATGCCATCGTTGATCATTGTGCCTTCTTTTAGCGTTAGGGTACGATACCGCATTCGAGCAATTAGACCAAGATCATGTGTGGCAATTAATACTGTCACACCGGCAGCGTTAAATTCTTCAAATAGACTAATAATATCAAGAGAGAGTTTCGGGTCTAAATTTCCCGTTGGCTCATCGGCAAGTAATATAGGTGGTTTGTTTACAATAGCACGGGCAATACCAACTCTTTGCTGTTCACCGCCAGAAAGCATGTGTGGAAAGCATTTTAATTTAGCGCTTAAATGGACTTTATCTAATGCGGTTTCAACACGTTTTTTGATTTCTTTATGACTAACGCCTTCAATAATTAAAGGTAGGGCGACATTATCAAAAATAGTCCGGTCTTTGAGTAGGTTATGGCTTTGAAAAATCATACCAATACCGCGGCGAACATAAGGAATTTGTTTGTATTGAATTTTAGCAAGCTCAGTGTTATTAACTAAAATACTACCCGAGCTTGGCTTTTCCATCATAGATATTAACTTTAACAGCGTACTTTTACCTGCTCCTGAGTGACCGGTTAAAAAAGCCATCTCGCCTGCTTCAAGACTGAAATTAACTTGCTTTAAAGCAAGAAAGCCTCCGGGGTAGGTTTTATTTACATTGTGAAAGCTGATCATAAATTATTATTGTTTTTAATTGTAGGTTCGACACGGGTAAAACGAAGCTTAATTAAAGCACCTTTAAATCAAGAATCTTTGTCGAGGCAAGCATCGACCTACAGCTTATACCTGAGCTCACTATATAAGCAAGTGTTGTTTAATTGAATTACTAAGCTATTACTCTTTAACAAACAAAGCATCAATAAAGTCATCGCCATCAAATGGACGAAGATCGTCAATACCTTCTCCAACACCTAAATAACGAATAGGAATACTATGTTTATTGGCAATAGCAAAAACAACACCACCTTTAGCTGTACCATCAAGTTTAGTTACCGTTAAGCCTGTTAAACCAACCGCTTCATCAAATAATTTTGTTTGACTCAAAGCATTTTGCCCTGTGCCAGCATCAAGCGTTAACATCACTTCATGAGGTGCATTAACATCGAGTTTTTTCATTACTCGAACAACTTTTTTCAGCTCTTCCATTAAGTGAGTTTTATTTTGTAGACGCCCGGCGGTGTCTGCTATCAAAATATCCACTTTGCGTGCTTTAGCTGCACTGATGGCATCAAAAATAACTGAAGCACTGTCAGCACCGGTATGTTGGGCAATGACCGGAATATCATTTCGCTCGCCCCAAACTTGTAGTTGCTCAACGGCTGCGGCTCTAAAAGTATCGCCTGCAGCTAACATAACCGACTTACCTTGAGCTTGAAATTGCTTGGCTAGTTTACCAATGGTGGTAGTTTTACCAACACCATTTACGCCAACCATTAACATTACAAATGGGCCATCACTTTCTGGGATTTCTAATGGCTGAGTAACATTCTCAATGACCTTTTTTAGCTCTATTTTTAATAATTCATATAAAGCTTCGGCATCTTTTAACTGTTTTCGGTTAGCGCTTTGCGTTAACGAGTCGATAATTTGCATGGTGGTTTCAACACCAACATCGGCCAATAACAAGTGTGTTTCAAGCTCTTCAAATAAATCATCATCGATTTGCTTGCCGCGGAATAAATCAAATAATCCACCACCTAAATTTTGACGTGTTTTACTTAAACCCTGCTTTAAACGAGCAAAAAAGCCAAGCTTAGTTTCGCTGTCAACTTGTTCTTCAGACTCTGTTGGTGGCTCTGGCCCTGGCTCTGGCTCTGGCTCTGGCTCTGGCTCTGGCTCTGGCTCTGGCTCTGGCTC
>JAPYOP010000217.1 GCA_029938115.1 Colwellia sp.
GCTTTATGTCTGTTTATAGTTGAAACTCAGTCTTCACTATTTCATTTAGTCTTGTACGAGCCTCACCTAGAAGAGGCTTTCCATGAGCCGCTATTAAATTTTCAAAGTCTAGTTTAAGTAAACTTTCAAAGTCCTCTAACATGCTCTGGTTTTTCGGAGTTACTCTTTTAAGCCATGGCTTTCCAATTAACAGTTTTGTTTTAAAGCCCATACAAAATAGCAATATTTTCGCTGGAAGAGTTGTAAAACTCCAGTCAGTCCAATTTTGTATGCTGTCGGTTGTAATAAGTAGCTTTTGATCTCGAAGCAATAATGCCGCTTCAGGGAATAGTGCTTTTGAGAAAATAAAAAACTCGGCATTTTCAATGGGCGCTTTAGATTCTGACGTAATGAAATGATCTGCCTTTTGTTTAGGGTAAGTAGTTTGTCCTTCCTGACAAAAAAACTCACAAGAAAAAGTATCAATATAGTATTGGTCATCTAAACCATGAAAATCGCCTAACCGATAAATGGCCTTTATATTCCCCAATGCTTTTAGCTTGTTTTCCTCCTCTTTATTTAACCTAATAGGGTTAATTAAAAACAGATCATTCAGATTTTTTAAAACCACCATATTTCGGTTAGTGGTCATACCTGGGGCCATTTTAACACTGCCGTGAACCCAATATACGTTTTCAAATAGCCGCTCAATTGGCTGGTGTTTATAGGCTGGAGCATATTGCTTTTTAGTCATACCAACGCCTTATCCATTTTTTCATTGATCATCTTCCCGAATAGCCTCAAGAGGCCATATTGACAGCGTCACTTTAATCTCTAATATGGACACTGTCAACATCAATATGGACACTGTCAATATAATGAGTTCAGAATCCAATTATCACCATGGCAGCCTTAGGGCCGCCTTAATCAAAGCTGCATTCACATTACTAGACAAAGACGGTATCGACGCTGTAACAATCAGGCAGATTGCACGAGTGGTGGGTGTTGCTCACTCTGCTCCAGCGAACCACTTTAAAAATAAACGTGAGCTTTTTACGGCTTTGGCATTGGAAATTTTTAAGCAACTTTCAAAAACGTTAAAAAGTGAACTGGAACCCAACGATAAAAATCTGCGTGAATCTATACATGCATTTTCAAAAACGATATTAGATTTTGGCTTAAAGCATCCCAATCGATACACATTACTATCCCGTCGAGATTGTTTTAACAGTAGTGATGAAGAACTGTATAAATCAATGGAAGAGGTTTATCAGCACATGACTCGAATATTATCTACCCATTCGAATGAGGATAACCTGGATGCCCAGTCCCAAGCCATTGCACTGTGGTCAATGATTCATGGTTACGTTATGTTAAGACTAGAAGGTGCACTAATTTCTGGGAGTGATGAACTAACCGGGGAAGATCGCCAAATTGCCATTGTTGATGTGATAATCAACGGACTAATATGAACAGGAAACATCAATTCAGAACGGATTTATATAATTTAGTTGGTTGAAGGGTTACTTATTTATTCCGTTGGATTGATGCGGGTTATTGTTTAATGATTCTTTTAGACTAGTAATATTTTCAGACAGACATGATTAGAATCGTTTAGTTTTTATCATTTATTTTTTTATACACTTGAACGCCAACCACAACTGCGTAGAGAACTGGTGAAAATTTCAGTATAAAATTCGTGACAGTTTGCGGAGTCAGATTTCTTATTATTTTACTTTACCTCATCAATTTACTATTTTTGTTTATCCACAGGAACGTAAATATCTATTATTGACGCTGGATCATTCCAGTTGAATC
>JAPYOP010000218.1 GCA_029938115.1 Colwellia sp.
ATACCACCAATTCCCATGTTAGGTCGCTCATGGTTATAAGTCCATAACCATTGTTAGCGCGTCACAGACAAGTTGAGCTTTCATTCTCGAACCCATGCTCCAACCAACAACTTTACGAGAGTACAAGTCAATAACAACGGCTAAATAGAGCCAGCCTTCTGCTGTCCAAAGTAGAGTAAGAGGCAGAGCGTAGTCTAACTATTTCTCTGCTTCTCCTCCCCGAACCGTACGTGCACCTTTCAGCGCATACGGCTCTCCGCTTAATTGTGGCTAACAGCCATAGCAACATCACTATAACGAGATGTAACGGTATTTCTAATTTCATCTCTAAGATATGGATTTAATTCAGGCAACCGCCATCGAAATCGTAATTTGGGGCTACTCACTAATCTAAATAGTGATGTACCACATAAATTACCGCGATTACTTTTACCAAACAGCACCCATGTCGTTGCCTGATTTGGCTTTGGTCGTTTGATCCATTTCATCATTAATGACTTAATAGAGCAGCGATATTTATTAGCCAACCACTTAGCAAGTTTCCAGAAAATAATGCGATCTATTTTACTGTAAACTTTAGCGGTATAATCAGTGTGTCGATAAAATTGTGACCAACCCTTAAGTTTACGATTGAGCTGTTCAACTTTGTCTATCTTGCTACAACTATGATCCCCTGATAAAGCTTGACTCAATGAATGAGAAAATGCTTTAGCTTTACCATGTGGAATACCAGACACCACACGCATATTACCTTTAGGACCTCGTTTCCTGATGATCCTATGCCCAAGGAAGATAAAACCATCATTTACGTGGGTTATATGTGTTTTCTCCATATTCAACGTAAGTTTAAGGTTACCTTCTAAGAAGTTTTGACACTGATCACGAATTGCTTCTGCTTGCTGTTTATTACCTTTGACAATAACAAGAAAGTCATCAGCATAACGACAATAAGCAACCGCAGGTTTCCATTGCCTCTGTTCCTCTAGCGCAATAGTGCGCTTATCTTGGATAGTACGATTCCAGTACTGGCGATCTTGACGTGCTTTCTTACCTAAGTAACATTTATCTAAATACTGATCAAATTCATTAAGCATGATATTTGATAGCAGTGGAGAAATTACACCACCTTGTGGCACACCTTCGCTTGTTGCACAAAATAAGTTACGTTCTATGTGACCAGCTTTAATAAATTGCCAAAGTAAGTTATTGAACCTTTGACAACTAATACGCTTACGGACACATTTCATCAGTAATTGATGGTGAACGGTATCAAAATAACTTGATAAGTCTCCTTCAATTACCCAACGTCCCCTCGATTCATTTGGCCCTGTCATTTGTAATTTAACAGTTCTAATGGCGTGATGAACGCTACGCTCAGGTCTAAAACCATAGGATAATGAATGAAAATCATTTTCCCATATCGGCTCCATTGCCATGAGCATGGCACGTTGTACTATCCTGTCTCTTAAGGTGGGTATACCTAAAGGGCGCTGCTTTCCATTGGCTTTGGGAATATAAATTCGTCTTGCCGGCATAGGTTGATAGTTCCCCGAGAGCAAATCATTTCTGATTTCATCTAGGTAAATATTCAAATTAGCCTGTAAGTGAATTTTAGTTATTCCATCAACGCCAGGCGTTTTAGCGCCTTTTGCGGAAAGTGTTACTTCAGCCGCTTGGCAGAGCCATTGCGGGTGACTGATAAGGCGCAACAATCGATTAACGCGACGCGTTTTATCTGTTGCTGTCCATGTTGCTAATTTACGTTGCAGTTCGCTGATTATCAAAGGTCTT
>JAPYOP010000219.1 GCA_029938115.1 Colwellia sp.
AATAGTTACGGTTAATGAGCAAGGGCAGCAAGTTAATCTGCAATGCCTTTCTGGCGGTAATGCAGGGTTTTGGCATACTCAAACATCCGAAAAAGCTAGAACTATTATTTCTCTAATATCGGTAAATGAACTTTATTGTCCTGCGTCTGAAATAGAAATTAGCTTGGACTATGAAGAAGCATATTTAAAGTACAATGGAATTAGGGTTAGTTTAAATCGAGGACCAATTTATGTTCCTATCAAAGATTAGCCACGTAACAAACAAAGGCAGTATTGCCCTTCGGGCAAGATTAGCCCGACTCACTACGTTCGCGGTTTATATAGGCGTTAGCTGTCTAGGAATATTTAAAAATGAATAGCATTGATCTCTTTGTAAAAAACTGGGGCAGTAAACAATCTATGACCCCAATAGATAGTAGTGATATTTCAGAGCTTGAATCAAAATTAAATGCAATTTTACCCGATTCATATAAATATTTAATATCTACATATGGCTTGCTTCACACTCCAAATGTGCTGACTAAAATATGTGATCTAGGTGTAGAGATTTCTGAAGTACAAGATTTTTTAAGTCTTGAAGATGTATTTTCATTATCTGAACTATATGAAATGAGTGGAATGCCAAAGGGGCATATTTTGTTTGCATCTGATTGTAAGGGGAACATGTTTTGTTTCAAACTTACAGACTGTGAAAGTAAGCAAGCAGATATACCTGTATGGTTTTTTGACCATGACTCTCGCGCGGTTAAAAAAGTATCTGATACTTTCAGTGAGTGGTTGCAGGAGTTCAATGAACTTTAATCCAGTTAACAAGCCAGCCAAGACAAAAAACAGTTGGCCATGTTTGTACCTTGCTGATTTTGGTCAGCAATTATTCGCTTCTTATTGGGGTGTTATAGGGCTGCAGCTCTCTAAGCGAAGTTGCAAGCCGTTTAGTTTGTCGCTAACAAGGAGCCGTTAAGTCATGCAGCTATCAACCCCGAATGCGCGATCGTCAGCTGGACGTTACGTATTCGACTGAAAAATCCAGACAGTCATAGTTAGAAACAAAATAATTCAGACAGTAAACAAAATAATTCAGACAGTCATAGTTAGGAAGTAGCCGCGATGATTTATCCAGAATGGTTTTGTATTGACATACAACGCCATTTTTCATTTAAAGTTTAGGTGTTATTGAAATATCTAACTAAGAATTACAAATCCCAGGCAAGAGTAGTTCCACAGTGAAGTGTTTATACTAGTAAAAGTTTAAATTAGCTTAAAAGCGCTTTGCAGTTTTGCAAGCTTGGTCGTCGTTTTCGATTGAGCAGGGCGATGGCATCGTCTATTCGCGTGGGGCTTCCCACCAAATCTGTAAAGTCCTCCTCAAATTTTGTTGTTAGCTGAATCCAACTCTTTGGTTCTATACCAAGCCGTTGCAAAATAGGCGGTATGTTGCGATCAATGTGGCCACGCTTATCATCACGAATAACTCTACCTGTTAATTCAACCAACTCTAAATAATCAGTGAGTTTAAAGGGCAAGCCGTGTGGCATGTCATTACGCGGATTACCTGCAAATGGCATGAGAGATTTTACTTGCTGGTTTGGGTGGTTAATTGCATAGGAGGCCTTAGCTTTTTCGGCCCGTTTTTTAATAGAGGTATGCGCGGATTGCTCGGGTGTTTTTGCCATTTTGGCGCGTATTGGGTTTAAGTCTACGTAGGCTAAGCAAGCAATTAAGGCTTTTTCATCTAAGAGGGCTTGTGATTTAAAGCGGCCTTCCCAGAAGTGTCCGGTGCAGTTTT
>JAPYOP010000220.1 GCA_029938115.1 Colwellia sp.
CTTTGGGGGATGAGTTGTTAGAAATGTTTATGCCGCTTTATAAATTTGCAGGGCGCTGGAGTGAAGGGGGTTAAGTGATTCTTTAGTGGGTTAGAGTGGTGTGGGTTCTGAACGAGTTTGGTTGTGCTCGCCTTTAAGGCCCTTTTATTTCCCCCGCCGTATTCCTGCGACAAAGGTCAAACTAAAGGACCCCAAGGGTAAGCCTGTTAGAGTTTGACATCGACGCGACGTGTTTTCATGGTGATACCTCTAGTAGTACACTTTGGGTTAAGTGCTTAGATGAATTATTGCCGATGATTAATATTTTTCAGTTTTGTCGCGTAGCGGCTTCGTTCAACAATCCATTTCAATAATTAAACCACACTATATTAACTAGACGCAATATTACTCATCTCGCCAAGCCGTTCTAAATGCACTCGCAAGAGGCTCCATTAAATATTGTAATGGCGTTGACTCACCCGTTTTTATTAAGACCTCTGATGGCATTCCCGGCTTTATTTTATCTTTTGGAAGTAACTTCATTGACTTCAAGGGGATGACGATACGTGCTAAATAATAGCTCTCGAGTGTATTAGGGTCTTCAAATGAATCTGCCGATACCGATTCAATAATCCCATTAAATTCAGGGAACTCATGGATTTTATACGATGATAATTTAATTCTTGTTTCAAGATTTTTATATACTTTATCAACATCCATGGGTTTAATTCTAGCCTCAATAATCAGTTCATCTTTTTCTGGAACAACCTCAAGAATGGTTTCCCCTGGCCGAACCACTGCACCCAAGGTATGAATACTCAAGCCAACTACAGTTCCTGCTACGGGTGATCTTATTTCTATTCGCTCTAGTACATTTTTAGCTGAACTAATCCTTTTAGAGCTATCTTTTAAATTTAGTTGGACCTCTGCCAGTTCTTTTGCAGCCTTTTCTCGGTAGTCTTGCTCTACACGCAATAAATTAAATTGTATTTCACTATATTTAACCCTTAAGCTTGCGGCTTGAGATCCTAACTGTGCAATTTCACCCTTTAATTCAGACGCTCCCCTTTTTAATTCTAGGTATCGTAATTTATTGGCTAGCTTCTTTTCTAGCAAGCTTTTCCATGATTCTATTTCTTCATTCAAAAATGACAATT
The DNA here is from genome assembly GCA_029938115.1 of Colwellia sp. Lineage (GTDB taxonomy): Bacteria > Pseudomonadota > Gammaproteobacteria > Enterobacterales > Alteromonadaceae > Colwellia. The sequence goes on from JAPYOP010000220.1 coordinate 1,137, forward strand.
GATCCGATTTAGCCGCTGTTTCGGCTTCTACTCCTTTCAACTGTTCTGTAATTTGGACTGTTTGGTTATCTAAAATATCAAGCTGACTCTGTAAATTGCTTTCACTAATTTTAAAACCATTTATTGCACTTTTTATTTGATTTGTAACCCATAACGACTTTGTATTTACCAATTCCTTCGGAAAAATAATTGATTTCATTCTATCTCGCTGCGCCGTTAATACGGTTTCTCTTACCTTTAATTCACTCCATTGTGCCGAAATACGATCTAAATTAGAGCTGGCAAATGTTTTATCTAGCGTTAAGAGCAACTGACCTGACGTTACTCGCTCACCTTCTCGCACCAATATATGCTCTACAATACCGCCTTCAAGATGCTGGATTTCCTTTCTATCTGAATGTACTTTTACTTTCCCCATGGCAACAACCGCACTGTCTAATGGCGTAAGAGCCGACCAGAGCAATGTTCCGATTACACCAAATAAAACGATAAACGCACCCACAAGGTTGAGTTTTTTCAATTTATAAGGCGCTGATGGCGCTAAAACAATTTGCATAATAGTTATCTGTTAAGAAGTGCGAGAATCACAAGGTGTCAGCTTG
>JAPYOP010000221.1 GCA_029938115.1 Colwellia sp.
CCATGTAACCAGTGTATTAGTGTGCACAGTAACCCCCCAACAAACCGTCATCAAAGCCCTGTTGTATAGCGCCCATTGGATTTTGTCGCGGCACGCGGCGTGAACGATGGGTGTTATATCAATAGGGGTATTTAAGTGGACAGCCACACTTAAAAATTAATGAAAATATGATGGGCACTTCTCATTTTTTCTTCTTACAGAGCTACAGACAAATCATTCAACAGGCAATTGTACGGCTAGCCTGCCTACGACACTTAAGCCTGCAGAATTATAAGCATTAAAATTCGCATTGAATCCACTGGAATCAACGCCACCAATACTCAGTGCTACTTTATCTCCCGAATATATTAGTGAAAAATAATTTTCCAACTCACTACCTTCAATATATGCATCATATTCATTATACCCAGCTCCTAAACGAATAGTTGCATGACCATCTTCAGATCCAACCCTAAATGTTTCTTTATTAAATCGAACTCCGTCTGAGTTAGTACCATTACTTTTTGCAGTATAAGCACAGGTCACGTCACTTCTGTTTTCTCCATCAATATCAGACCAATTACGAACATAAGCTCCAATAGCATTAATTGAATCACTTATTTTAATATATGATTGTTTTATATCATGATCTTCAGTGAAGTAACCTCTATCCAAAGTCCGACTAAATTCATAAATAAATTTTTTGTTTGATTTTAATTTAAAGCTGTTACTACCGACATTAAAGATCTCATTAGAAACTGAAGCTGCCTCGTAATCACCGTAGCAATCACCAACAGAGTAATCATCACCATCCTTTTTGATGATAAATGCCTTAAAAGAAGTACCTATTTGAAGAGACGTGATTTCGCTGTTTGTTTGGATTGTATAATTACTCACACCAACCCATGTACCTTCTAAATTTTCACCACTAACAGAAAGGCTACGCCCTGAATAAGCTTCTAAATCATATTCTTGGATATCTAAACCACCACTAGAACTAGACCCTCCACACCCAACAAGACTTAATACCCCAATAGTTACTACTAGTACTAATTTATTGATCATCGTTATATATCCCTATATTTACTGTTAATATCTTAGTTATTTTTTTGTATAAAATTAAGGATTTTTGTCATAGTAAAAAACTAAAACATCTATGAGCCCCCTAACTAGGATTACCTTAAAACAGAGGAAGCGTATGCGCGGCAGTCAAGGACCATACGCAGAACAGACAGTCATACTCAAAAATAGCAGAGCGCTGTTTTATGCATCAACTTTCCCGAAAATTTAACGCCCCCCATAAGAAGCGCATGAAATGCTGTCCGGCCCACGTCTCTTTGTGGGGAAATCTTAATGGCTTTTTTATGTTTTTTTAGTTTCTTTAACAAGTCTAAAAATCTCTGACATAACAGTTTTTCTGCAAGCTACTTCAAGTTTCAACTCAACTTCAGAGTTAGCATCTATATCACATTTAAGATAAACACGATCATTGTGAATTATTTTAACTACATCAACATTCTCAACTAGAGCCAAATTGGTAACTTTTGCTGTACTTATGACTGTAGATTGAAGGTCTGTAGACTTTAAATTAGCAATTGCTGTATCAATTAGCACCGCTTTATCTTCGAAGGTTAGTGATCCTCCATTAATTTCAATCATAGATGGGTCTTGAACTGTAATTTCACACCCTGCAATAAATAGAACTAAAGATAGAGCTATCAGGCTTTTCATAATTGCTTCCTTGATACATAAC
>JAPYOP010000222.1 GCA_029938115.1 Colwellia sp.
ATTTCTTCGTTACTGTTAATCACTATATTTTCAGTAACTTGTTCACTTCGTATGATTAATTTTTTCCATGGCGATTTGAAACTGTCTTTCTGTGCACGTATGTAATAACTGCCCCAGGCATCAAATTCAATAGAGTACGTACCGTCTTCAGCACTGGCTTTTTGCTCAACAATTTCAAACTCACTGTTCATAATTGAAATATCGGCATCAACAAAGGCATTGATACCATATTGATCGATAAACTGCACAATACCTGTGAGTGTTGAGCCAAGCTGTATATCGGGGTTAATACGTTTTTCAAAGCTAACCGTTAACGCTTCACCCGTGTCAGGGCCTTCAGTAAAGCCTGCAAGCTCAGCGTTAAAATCACCGGTGTAAGTTGAATGAGGCGTAAGTGTGAATTGTAACCCTGTAGCATTTGAGTCATTGATTGTAGGGAAATAAAAATTAATTTCGCCATTGTCGTCTGTTTTAGCATTACCTAATCTAAAAGTTAAACCGCCTTCAACTTCACTAAATTTTTGATAAAATACCGTTTCAACATTAGCAAGTGGCGCGCCTTCAAGATCGGTAACAATAAGCTTTTGTTCTGAAAAATCAGGCACTTCAATATTATATTCGATATCAAGTTGGGCTTGATCAACACTCAATATTGAGCGTTGTTTTGAGGAATAAACTGGCCAACCTTCATTTGTACCAGCTATTTTACTGATGCCCCCCATTAACCACACGTCAATATTTAGATCTGTATCGAAATCAGGAATACTGACTACACCTGAGTAGTGGCCATAACGGTCTGTGGTAATTCGGTGTTTTTCTAGTTTTGCCGACGCACTAGTAACGCCAACATCAGCAAAGCTTACCGGAGAGCCATCAGGCGTAGTAACGGTACCGTGAACAGTGACATCTTTTTTGGTGATTAGTACGTTTAAGTCGAGGTTTTTTTCATTCTCATTGAGTTGAAGTTCTACAAAGCCGGTTGTAGCCTGCGCTTGAACTGCGCTTAAGAAATAAAGCCCTGATTCAGGGTAATAGACTCGATATCGACCAATACCATCGGTGCCTACGCTTGAAACTTCATTAAAGTTTCGATCATAAAGGGTTACTGTGCCTGATGCGGCGAATTCGCCATCAACTGTAAACGTGCCAAAGATCTCTCCTGCTTGGGCACTTAGTGTGAACATTAAAAATAAACTTATAAAAGACAAGAACATTCGTCGAAATATACTAAATGTTTGTAGACTATTTATTACTGAGTTTTCTTTTATTAACTTATCCATAATTATGCTCTCTCGTACTCACTGTTTTAAACTATTCTGTCAATTTATCTCTGTAATGACTGTTTGTGTTATTTGTTTCTAACACTACTTCATTAAAGTTTATTCTAGCTTTTTAAACGTTATTCCTACTTGCTCATTTAGTCGTTTTACTTGAAATTTTTTAATGTATATATTTTGTTTCACATTACTGTCTGTCGACAATCACAGGATGAACGGACATATCCAAAGTTTTCTGGTTTACTCAAACGGGCAAACTGAGTTACATGAGCTGATTTCGCTTAAGGTAAATAAAATCACCGCACAAAATAGCAAAGTAGACTCTTAATCATAGACCAAATTCAATATATCACCATTACAAAAAACGACTTAAACAATCACTTATTTAAGTCGTTTAATTACATCTAATGGTGCCTTAACAGTAAATTATCATCCTCTATCCTTATACTTTT
>JAPYOP010000223.1 GCA_029938115.1 Colwellia sp.
TTCCGCTTCGCTACACATTTTAGCAAACTATTAACAGCCTCTTATTGGGGCGTTATATGTTTAAGGATGCTCTGTGAAAGATTCAAGTCAGGATGACACAATGTGGGAAGCTAGAGTAACAAGCCTTTCTCACATGTTTGAAGTATATCCTGCTTCAATGAGCTTTTTTATCTCACTATTTTTTGCTTTCTTTATCTTTTGGGAACTACGTAGTAAACGTAAAAATAAATTTAGCATTTTTGTGTTTTCTGTTATTGTCTTCTTTAGCTTTATTAATGGTGTTAAAAACATATAACAAGCTGTTAAACAAGGACAAAAAACAGTTGGTTTTGCTCCTTTGTCGCTAATTTTAACCAACTATTTTTTGCCTGTTAACAGGGCGTTATGTTTTTATATGATTAAGCATGTGTTTTTAGTTTTAGTTCTATTTTTAAGTGGTTGCGTATTTGTTCAGTTCTCGACAAATGCATCTCTTGCTCAAAATGGTGCCTATAGTTATATTTATATTTATATTTATATAGATGAGCCTACCGGAGATTTTGAATTTTCTAAACATGGTCTTTTTGTGGGTAACGTACCTGAAAGGTATAGGATTATTATCCCAATAAATGATGGTGATTTTAAATATACTGAATTAGTCTTAGAAAAAAGTAAACGTGGTAAATATTTTAAAATCAAAAATATCACTGGCGGTACGGTTAGCTTACATAACTGTATTGCTAAAATTCATCTTTTTGTAAATGAGCAAGCGGCTGACTTTAATGGTGTTTATGAGTTTCTTAATTTCGAGTGTAAAAAAACATAACAAGTCATTAAAGCAGGACAAAAAACAGTTGGTTTTTGCTCCTTCGTCGCTTATTTTAACCAACTATTTTTAGCCTCTTAATGAGGCGTTATGTACCGCCTTATTTTTAAGGTAAATTCTTTTTTGGTTTTGGCTGTTTCAGGTTGTTTTGTGTTTTTAGCTTTTGAGTTTTCGCCTTCGTATTTTGGTAAATCAATTTATTTTTTATATTGGCTCAAAATTCACGTTTAGGTTTTAATTAGGCGGTGGGGTATTTTTGTTTTCTTCCGTTTATCTATTAACTTTTAAAGTTATTTGTTAAGGTAAAACTCTTAATTACCAATTACATAACAAGTAATTAAAGCGGGACTTTTTACTGTTTGCTGTGTTTCGCTTCGCTACACATTTTAGCAAACTATAAAAAGCCCCTTAATTTGGGCGTTATACGGTTTCATCATTTGTTAATTTATCTATCTAAGGAGGTGTTTTGTGGGAATTATAAATTCATCGTTAATATTTTTTATGTTTCTACTTTCTGCGTTCTCTAATAGTAATCAACAATACATATCAGGTGATAAGGCGAAGGGTTTCCTTAAAATAGTTAATTACCTTTTAGTTATTGTTGTTCTATTCACTTTCGTTAACATTTTCATTTTGTCCCCTGATGGAATCGGTGAAGAACTTAGCGTCAGAGTTATGTTTACATCTGGTTTTTTAGCTTCATTATTTCGAGCTGTGTTAGTTATTATAAATAAACATTTAAAGAGTAGTAATTAGTGTGAGCTTATAAGAACCGTATAACAAGTTGCTCAAGCAGGACAAAATACAGTTGGTTTTTTGCTCGTGCCTCGCTTATTTTAACCAACTATATTTTGCCTCTTAGCAAGGCGTTATGTGTTTCTTAATAGTGGCACTCTAAATCCTAGAGTTGAGATTAGTATTAA
>JAPYOP010000037.1 GCA_029938115.1 Colwellia sp.
TGGATCTGCTCACGCATCTGCTCAATCAACACTTTAAGCTCAACCGCACTTGCAGTCACATCAGTATTAATTGATTTTGAACCCAGCGTATTGGCTTCTCGATTAAACTCTTGCATCATAAAATCTAAACGACGACCTTGTGCTCCGCCTTTTTTGAGGATTTTTTTCGTTTCACTTACATGACTATTTAACCGATCTAACTCTTCTGCTACATCCATTTTTTGCGCTAACAATACCAACTCTTGTTCAACACGAGTTGAGTCTAAGTCAATACTAGCATCGTTGAATTTATCAATTATACGTTTACGCTGCCATTCAATAACTTCAGGCATAAAGGCTTGTACTTTATCTGCTTCTATCGTGATGGCATTTAGACGTTGTTCTATCATTGCTTTTAAGTTTTCACCTTCGCTAGCGCGAGCATCGATAAACTCTTTAAGCGCTAGATCAAAACCAGCGAGTAATTCAGTTTGAATAGCACTCATATCTTCTTCTGCAGCTTCCATTACACCCGGCCAGCGCATTATTTCTAAAGGATTTACCTGACTATTTAGAGTTTGCTCATTTACCCAGTTGGCATGTTGAATAAGGTTCAAAGCCAATTTTTCATTCAGTGCTAAGTCGCTTTTTGTGCTTGGATTGGCATTAAAACGTAAATTGCACTCCACTTTCCCGCGATTTAATTGCTTGCGAAAGCGCTCTCTCAGCACAGGTTCGATACCGCGAAATTGCTCTGGCAAGCGAAAATAAGTTTCTAAAAAGCGTTGATTAACACTGCGAATTTCCCAAACCGCATTTCCCCAATCTCCTTTTACTTCAAAACGAGCAAATGCTGTCATGCTGTGAATCATAATAAATACTCCGATAAAACAAGTTGTTTGATTATACCCAAGCAGGGTATAAATGCGAAGATCTATAAAAGTTCAGTTCAATCTTTCCGTGAAAATATAATATTTCAATTAAATAATAAAAAGGCTAAACAAGGTTTGCGAGTTAATAGTGAAAAAATGGTAACGTTGCAGGGTACATTAGAGCCATTTAATGCTCATAGCTTTGTTATTCGCTGGGATAATAAAAAAGCCGCTAACGATGCCTTTATTCATTTTGGCGTAGATGTAACCGGCGCCGTGACTAATTTTGATCTGACCCCGTTTAAACTAAAGAATAACGTATTATTTAGCCACTTTAGGGAGTAAATTCCATATTGCCAAAGTCAGCATTAAAATCAGCACACCAGACACTTAATCCAGTTAAGTCATCTAATGTTTTATTTGTAGGTAATCTCAACAGAAATACTGCATCGGAATAAATACGACCATTAATTTTTTGACTTATTGAAAAAGCATCGCCTCCTGAATACATGTGGTTTTTCGCGGCATAAAAATATACTTCAGGACCTCCTCCATCGTAGCTAAATTGAGTAATTTGAATTGTACAGTCATCAATAATAGTCGCCTTGCCTGAAACATTATGAGCGAAAGTACTAAAGGAGCCATTATGACCGACTTTACTATGCGTTTTTTCACAACTGCTAATATTCTGGTCATTGAGAGTTTGCTGAAAATGATAAACAGCCTCTTCTGCAGTGATTAATTGTTTATTTAATGCGCCACTCATTTCAACTAAATTTGCCACTTTGGCATCAAAATCACTATCAGTAAAATCTAGTCTTAACTCTTTAGCTAAGTCGTGGGCAGCATTTGAAATTTGAATACCATTATCAGCATTGCCATCAATATCTAAGCTTTGTAAAAACCTCAACATATTAACAACAGCAACCTCATTGATATCCTGAGTGTCGATAATATTTAGTGGGGTAATGATAATACCCGCTGCAACTTGAGGGAAGTCTATAGCGCCAATTGAAAACGTTATGTTTTCATTTAACTGGTAGCTAAACTCACCTTTATTATTTGTAGAGCCAGAACCACTCGCGGTTGTAAAATTAAGGTTTTCAACAGGTGAGTCAAGAAAAACCCCCATATAAATGGTGGGCGCGGGAGGATTATCTACCGGAGTAATTACCATTGGGGTATCACCGCCACCACAAGCCGATAATAAAAAAACTGATAACATCATCACACAACACCGATTAAACATATATTTTCTCCATTATATTTACAGTAAACCTATTCAAGGTTAACTATCATGAGATTTTACATTCGGTTAATCCTCACAGAAGTATCACAAATCTATGTTTTTTTAGTCTCAAGATGAACTATTTACCCACTCTTTTTTGATTTGTTCAGCAACGCGAAAAGCATTGGCATAAATAGTAAAAGTGTATGGAACGCTGCCACCTGTTGGCATAAATGAACCATCGGTTATATAAAGATTGTCAACGTCATGGGCTCGACAGTTTTTATTTAAAACAGAGGTTTTAGGATCATCGCCAAAACGACACCCACCTGCCATTAAGTTGGTGGCTGGATAACCGCTAACCGATGAATCAATATTTTTAGCTCCTAAAGCCACCAGAAGTTTTTCAGCTTTATCAGCTAAGTAAGCACCTACTTCTAAGTCATGTTCATGATAACCAATACGAACTTTGGCAACCGGATCGCCCCATTGGTCAGTGACTTCATCATCTAAAGCGACAAAGCAATCATCGGTGGGTAACCAGTCATTAAATACTTCAAAACGCAGCGTTTTATATGAAGTAAAAGCTTGTTTCATACTTTGCTTTAAGTCTTCACCCCAAAGCAATTTATCATTGCCTTGTTCATCACTACCCCATTGTGTACCTCGCGCTCTTGAAATAGGGTTTTGATGAAAGAGAAAGTCGATGGTGCCCCCTTTCGCTTTGCCTTTTTTATTGGCTCCAGAAAAAGCATCATCGTCAATTTTATACCAATCTTGCAGCGCTCTATTAACAAATGGACCTACTGCTTTCAATTCATTAACTTGCTTGTCAGTCAATTCGTCAAATAAGAAATCACCACTACCGGTGCCTCCACCACTAAAAAGTAAATTTTTGCCCACTTGTCCATTGTTATTTGCTAAGCCATTAGGAAATTTCTCACCCTTTGACGCCAATAAAAGCCGCGATGTTTCGACTGCCTGACAAGCAACTACATAGGTTTTTGCACTAACACTTTGCTTTCGCCCGACACTGTCATAATAATGAACACCGGTTATTTTCCCTTCACTATCACTGGCTATTTTATACACTTTACTATTAGGTTTAATGGTTAAATTACCCGTGGCAACAGCATGGTTAAGCAACGCGGCTCTACCACTGCCTTTAGCGCCCGAAGAACAACCATAACTACTGCAATACCCAGAGTATTCACAGCTACGTCGTCCCATTGCCGGCTGAGATAATACCGCTCTTGGTACTGGAATAGCGTGATAGCCTATATCTTTTGCGGCCTTATCTATCCATGACGACATAGGAACTTCTGCAATAGGCGGATAAGGAAAGTCTGTAGATCTCGGCTCTTGATGTGGGTGTTTAACCACTCGTCCTGATACGCCAACTTCACGCTCTACCATGGCATAATAAGGCTCTAATTCATCATAACTTATTGGCCAGTCAGTAATGTTAGCACCGTCAATTGCGCCGAATTCAGTTTTCAAGCGAAAGTCTATTGGCTTTAACCGATGAAAGTAACCGCTCATAAAGTTTGAAGAGCCACCAACTACTGTGCCATTCCACCATGTCCAGCCCGAGTCACTGGTTTTTTCTCCTTGCCAAAAACTATTGCCATCTTCATCTTGATATTCTTCTTCAATGACATGCTGTTCATTTTCGAGCTTTGGGTTATATGCATCGTGAATACTAATAGCCAATTCATCTTTAAAGAATTCTTTTTCAGTAAGCCATGGTCCTTTTTCTAATACTAATACTTTTGCCCCTGCTTTTGCCAAGGTATAAGCAACGGGAGAAGCGCCAGCACCACTACCAACGATACAGACATCATAATTTGTGTTTTTCATGCTTTACTTGTTCTCTTAACTGACGATTTTTTTACGGACTGATTCTTTATTGACAGAATACTTATTGACGGACTATTAGCATTAACAAAGTTTTGATCGTTTTTTTCTGAATGAATTTCTCGAATAGTAATTTCATTTTTTACACGAGCGCGTGGCGGCAATTCAAAATATCTTTGCCCTTTATTCGGTAAAGGAAACCCGGCTTGATGATCTAACCACTGCCAACCAATACCGTTTGGATTACCACCATAAGCAGGAGGAGCCAACATAGCTTCAAATAAATAGGCCAATAATGTGGTTAACCAATTTTCACCTGCGCGTGAGTTACTTATTCCCCTGAGCATAAATTCTTTTTCATCAAAGGATAGATCTACAAAGGCCTTACCTCGCTGACTTTGTGCAAAACCATTTAACCAACCCACACCTTTGAGAATAAACTCTTTTTCATCTTCTGAAGTAGGTTGCACTGTCATTACTTGATGCAAATAAGCCAAGGCATTAATATCTTTAGCACTTGGGCCGCTTTTTATAGATGATATTGATTCAGGTAATAAATGCGCAAGCGTGGCATCAAGCGTTAACCAAGGATCGGTTTTTATTAATTCATTTAAAGTGTTTTTATCTTCTAATGTTAATGAAAATGCAGGTAAAGCCATACCAGAACTAATACCTATTGCACTAGCACCTGCTGCTGATTTTAAAAAGCTACGCCGTGATAATTTAGTTGCATTGTCCTCTTTTTTTACTTTCGCTTTGAACCAAATTGGCGTCTGATAGTTTTTATCAAAAAATGATTTCAATTGAGCCTTCCTATAATTTTTGTTCTACGGACTGACTTTGCCATTTATTTAAAAATGCCAACCAATAATCTTTTGAATAGCCGCCATTATCTTGTAATTCTGCAGTATCTTTTGACAATAACATTTTACCACTTGCCGTAGAGACATACATATGGGGATAACCAAGTACTGGCGGTAACGACTTCATGAAATCTGCATTCTCATTGTAATCACTAACACTCACTTTAAGTAATACGTACTTATTATGAAGCGCTTGATAAACTTTGGGATTTTTTAATAAAAAAGCATCCATTTTATGGCACCAAGTACACCAGTTGCCGCCAATTTCAATTAACACATTACGATTAGTTTTTTTCGCTAATGTTAGAGCGGCATTAGCATCTGCAAAAGGATCTCGCTGATCGTCATAAACTCTACTGTACTCTGGCAATTCAGAGGTTGAATGACTACTGTCTGATTTTGCTTGAACATCAGCAATACTTAAAGCAAATAAACAAACACTTAATACGGAAACTAAAACTGACTTCATTCTTCTCTCGCTACAATTAAAAACAACTTACTGACAAGATGACCTTTATTGTCTTAACTATATTTCAAAATACTTGTAACGTCACCATGTCAAAACAGTCAGTGAAGCATTATAATACCGACAATTATTTTCTAGTCTTTACAAAAAGGGTCATACCATGCGTCCAAGCGGCAGAACATTAGGGCAAATTCGCCCAGTAACCATCACTCGTCAATTTACTACTCACGCTGAAGGTTCAGTGTTAATTGAATTTGGTGATACTAAAGTGATTTGTACCGCCTCTGTAGAAGAAGGTGTACCACGCTTTTTAAAAGGCCAAGGTAAAGGGTGGGTAACAGCTGAATACGGCATGTTGCCACGTTCAACTCATACACGTATGCGAAGAGAAGCTGCATCTGGCAAGCAAAGCGGTCGTACGTTAGAAATTTCACGTTTAATCGCCCGAGCTTTACGTGCCGCAGTTGACCTTAAAGCCTTAGGTGAAAATACCATTTCTGTTGATTGTGATGTTATTCAAGCGGATGGCGGAACACGTACTGCTTCAATCACCGGTGCTTGTGTTGCTTTAGTTGATGCACTTAACTATATGCGCGCTAAAGATATTATTAAAACTAACCCACTTAAGCACATGATTGCGGCTATTTCTGTTGGTATTTATAAAGGTGAACCTGTAGCTGATTTAGATTACGCTGAAGATTCAAATGCTGAAACAGACATGAATGTGGTAATGACAGACACAGGTAAGCTGATTGAAGTACAAGGCACTGCTGAAGAAGAACCATTTAGCTTTGAAGAAATGCAAGAAATGATGCAATTATCTAAAAATGCGATTAACGAATTATTCGACCACCAAAAAGCAGCATTAAGCTAGAAAGTACTTTTTACACAGAAATCTTGGAGACATAAATGAAAGATTATCAGCGTGAATTTATTGAGTTTGCTTTATCAAAACAAGTGTTACGTTTTGGCGAATTCACTTTAAAGTCTGGTCGTATTAGCCCCTATTTTTTCAATGCCGGCTTATTTAAAACGGGTGGTGACTTAGCCCGTTTAGGTCGTTTTTACGCGGCAGCATTAGTTGATGCAAATATTGAGTTTGACCTAGTGTTTGGTCCTGCTTATAAAGGTATTCCTATTGCGACTACAACCACGGTAGCGTTATTTGATCACCACAACCTAGATGTGCCTTATTGCTTTAATCGCAAAGAAGCAAAAACCCATGGCGAAGGCGGCAGCTTAGTCGGAGCCGATCTTAACGGTAAAGTTATGTTGGTTGATGATGTAATCACCGCTGGCACAGCGATTCGTGAATCGATGGAAATTATCAAAGCCCATAACGCTGAACTTTCTGGCGTGCTAATAGCTCTAGATCGCCAAGAAAAAGGCCAAGGAGAGTTGTCTGCAATTCAAGAAGTTGAACGTGATTTTGGCACTTCTGTCATTTCAATCGTTACTTTGGCAGATGTGGTGACATTTCTTAATGAAGAACTCGAAGGTGAACAAGATAATAAGTCTGAGCTAGCGGTTAGCTTGGCAAGTATTAATCAGTATCGTCAAGATTATGGTATTTAGATACACGAGTGTAACTTTTTAGACGACGCAGAAGATGTTGTTCTGCCTCGACGAAACGTTTTTTGTCGAGCCTCGATAAAACGCTTTTTTGTCGAGCCTCACTACGTTCGTGTCGACCTACAAATGATTAATACTTTTTTGATACTGTTTTCTTGAACCAAGTGCATAGACACGTTTAGTTATTTAAACAATAAATACAATAAAGCCTGCAAATTTGCAGGTTTTTCTTTTTCTGAATAGCTTTTTAAAATTTAAGCCGTTAATTCAAACTGAAATGATGGCGGCTTTTCATGAGCTTGGGTTATACCTAAATAGTAGTTTTCAATCCTTAATGCGCGTTGCACAACTTCCATTGATTGGCTCGGTGCAATTTTCTCTTGGTTATCCAGTGTTTTGTTAATTAGCACATCAAATGCTTGAGAAGAAGCTGTTTGATTATCCTGTTCTGAATTTTGAGCCGTTGAAGCCCCTTCGCGTGCTTGAATTGCACTTTGTGCTTTGTTATCACTTAACTCGCTACCTAGCTCTGTCAACAATTCTGACTGCGCTTGCAATATCATCTGCGTTGCTGTGCTGGCAACCCTTGTATCTTGTATCGATGGATGAACTGGCGCCAACGCCGCAGCATGTACTTTCTGCATTTTTGCAATCGTTGCTCTGGGATCGCCTTTAACGGAAGATAAATCGACAGAGACTTCGCCTCCTACCACATATCTTTTTCCATCGGGGCCTTGTTCATAAGAAAAGTTTGGTGGCCCCGTAAAAGAACCGCCTACAGAAGCATGAGCGGCTTCATGAGCACGAACTTCTTGATCTCTGTTTTTTAGCTGACTGATAACTCGTGCTTGCTCTAATTCTTGTGCGCGAGTTTGGTTTTCTCCATCAACAGAATCAGTTCGCTCTTCGCTTCCCTCCGCTGAATTTTTAGATTCACGAGTGCCATTTTTCTCTTGATCTTTTTCTTCTTGATTCTGCTCTGAAATACTAGTATTTGCTAACTCTGCTTGCTCACTGATGCTTGCAAAATCGACATTAGCGTTATTCTGAGCTGGTGTTCTGCTTCGCTCTCGCTCCGATGCAACACCTTTTTCTGCGGCTGATTGAGCCGTAGGGGCAGGTTGGGTAATTATTTCTCGTTGGTTATTTTCACGACGCAAGCTTTCCGTGTGCGGATTTTGCACAGTCGGAATTGATAAATTTGGCACTTGCGGTGTAATATTCATAACTAAATCAAAGCTCAAAAAATGTCCGGCAACTTACGCCGTAACATCAAGTAGAGTACCCAAGCTATCATCAGCCGTTTTGATAACCTCTGTTGCTGCTTTTGCTTGATGCTCGGCAACTTTTAGGTCAACTAATGACTGATTCAAATCAGGTACTGTTTGTTCGCTACTTTCAGGTGCTTGACTTACAGCATCAGCCTCTTGAGCTGCCGTTGTTTCTGCAGCAATATTTGCTGCAGCTTGATCAGCGGCCTCAGTGGCTTGTTGTAGACTTTGTACACCCGAATTAAATGCTGACTGTATTTCCATCAGACTCTCCTCACTTAATTGTATCCTTATTGGTTAATTATTAACCAAAACGAGTAAAAAGTAAAGATAAATCAATTTAGCAAAAACCGGTCTTAGCCTTTGTTATAAGCCAATTTGAGAGTGTTTTCTTAAAATCATCTGCATGAGAAATAAATGGTGCATGGGAGGCTTGTTTGAAAATATGTTGATCACTATGTGGGGCAAGCTTAGCAATTTTCTCAATAACCGCTTTAGGCACTAAATTATCGGCATCACCATATAAGCGCAAAAACGGTTGGGATATATCTTGCAATTGCGGCCTAAAATCACTGTTTTCTAATAACCTTAGCGATTGATCTAGCGTAGTTTTATTAGCCATTTCATGCTGAAAAACAAGTTTGGTTATTTGCTTAATATCTTGGCGAATATGTGGACTTCCCATCGCTTGAATTTTCAAAAAACCACTAATCGTTTTTCTAGTATCAACTTGCAACTGCTGATAAAAAGCATCAAGTACTTTCGCCTTTAATCCTAACCAAGGTTTCCCATTGCTATTGTCTTGCTTTATTCCTTCCTCAAGAAAGCGCGGTGAACTTGCCACGGTAATCAAGGCAATGACCTTGTCGGGATAACTTAATGCCATTTCAGTTGCCACCAAGCCACCTAATGACCAACCTAAGTAAATTGCGGGTTGCGTTATGCTGTTAGTAATGTACTGGCATATATTAGCTAAAGAATATGGACTTAGCTCTTTATCTATATTTATGCCAAAACCAGGTAAATCTACGGTTATAATGTCAAAAACATTGGTGAATTCAACGGGTAAGTTATCAATAAATGGCTGCCATACGGCTGAATTTAATCCCCAACCATGAATCAAAACCACTGGGATTTTTTCACTGTTCTTTTGAGACTGTAATTGAGGATAAGTGGAAATACGGAGAGTTTCTGCCATGCTGATATCTTAAAGAATGAATTAATTTATTCTATTTTACAAAATGGATGATATCAATGGAATGGCAAACAAAGATTCAAACTTTGTATAAAAAAATATTACTTTCGCTCAGTCAATGTGATTTATGTGGTAATAATTTATATAATGATGATTTATTAAGCAGAAGCCCTCCCTCGCAAACCTTAATATGTTCATCATGCTTTACTGATATTCCTCTTTTCAACCAAAAAATCATTCAAGGAGACTTGCTAAACTGGCCGGCAATAAATAAGGCTTTACCCAAAATATACTTCGACCACTTATTTTGCCTTTCACCATATTTAGCACCATTTACTCAATGGTTACCACAATTCAAATATCAAGGCCGTTTTGAGTTGGCATCAGTATTTGCAAATTTACTTGCACAGCAATGGCAAAACTCAGTTCTAAAGTCATCGTCTGCTGATCTAGTTTTAAGTGTGCCATTACACATTAGTAAGTGGCAAATTCGCGGTTACAATCAGGCACATCTGATCGCCAAGCCTATCGCTAAACTTTTACAGCTGCCTTATGACGAAAGTATATTAATTCGTACGAAAAAAAATAAAAGCCAAGTGGGGCAAACGGGAAGCCAAAGACGTGATAATTTAGCAAAGGCTTTCATGTTAGCTAAGAAATTACCTTGTAACACCAAACACATTATATTGATTGATGATGTGCTGACGACAGGCAGTACAGCTAGCGAAATAAGTAAACTGTTAAAACAGGCCGGTGTTGCAAAAATCACAGTATTAACGGTTTGCCTGACATTACCTAAAAGCTAATCTTTAACCGGCGCACTAAATGCTTTAGAAAAAAATAAGCTATTGGCCAATAATTTTGCACTACCTAACCAATAACCGCGAAAAGCGAGTACATCAGAAGTAGCAATAACTCTTCCCTTGCCATAATTATGAGCGACAACAGCGGCATTGTGAGCTAGACGATTGACTAAGTTCTTATCGGTATAACCGCTCAATAGCGGCGCAGCTTTATATTTTGCTAACGTGATAAATGGCTGTTGTCCAACATCCATAATCAAGGTACTGTTTCGAAACAAAGGCAACGTTTTCTCGGTATAACCAAAAGCCAATGGATGCGAAACATCAAGCTCTGTGGCAAAAATAGCTCCCGCAATACGTTTTCTAGCACTGAGCATCTCTTTATCTTGATAGTTTAATTGCTCGCTATCAAATAACTGGTCTATTTGTTTTTGACTAACAAAATCAACCGACAGAATCTCTTGTTTAGCTAACCATTTTGCCGCACGTTTTTGCGCAAAAACAACACCACCTTGTTTAACCCACGATTTCAATTGGCTAATGTTGCCCCCTGAAAGTGCCTTATAATCACCATTAACCAAAATTAAGTGACTATAGTTGGATAAATCTATACTCGTTAAACGAGAGTGCTCGACAATACTCACTGGTATTTGTAGTGTTTCATCAAGATAATAACGAATCTCTCCTGCTTCATATTGAGAAATGCCTTTGCCCCCTAAAAGTAGCACTTTAGGCTGCTTTAATGGTCTAAATGAACTACTGCCAAAATCTATCCCTTGACTTGTTAAACCACTATTAATAGTTACTAATTCAATATTAGTTTCACTTGCCAACTCAGCTAATTTGTTACGCCAGTTTAGAGTTGACTGAATAGCGGCAGGTATAATAATAGTGCCGCTAGTAAAAACTCGTTTTTTCCCATCAACCTTACTAGTAAAACCGCCTGTTGCTACTTTAGCCTTTAGTTTTTTATTCAATAACTGGTTTAATAATTTTGGTGCTAGAGCATGATGCCATTCAAACGCATAAGCATAATCTGTATCGTTAGGAGTAATTTTACTGGCATGGCTAATATCTTTTGTAGACCATGGTTTATCGGCTAACTCTAACCCCCAAGTACTATCAAGTGCTTGAAAGTTTATATTCATTGCCAGTGGCATAGTCCAACCTGACACATCGTAAAAAGTGTTATCTGGGAAGTCAGTTTCTTGGTTAAATAAGGCTTGCACTAATCTATATTGCGCTTGTTCTAACGGTACATAATAACTCGTTTCTTTAACGTAACGTTTACCTTTATAGCTAAAGTCATCACTTAAGGGATAAACGTTAATTTGGTGCTGTGTTAATTTATCAAGCAAGGTACTTAAACGATAACTATCTTTGGTTTCGCTAAGTAAATAGCCGTCAAACTTTTCTCTCTGCGCTTGTTTGATTGCTTGTTGATAGAAGCTTTTTCGATAACTTTTAAGTGCTTTACGATTTTGCCAAGCGCCTTCAATTGTTGAAAGCGACGTTAACACATGATTTTGAATGCCGTATTCGAAAGTTAATACGCCGTTGATAGTATCTTGCTGCATTCCTCTAGCGCTGGCTTGTTCAAATAAAATACCAATACTGCCGTTAATATCAGGATAAGTTGAGCCCTTACCATAATAAAAATCATCAAAATTCTCTTCGCTATAATATAAACGCTGCGCTTGATCTAATGCTTTGGCGTGAAATTTTGCCAATTCTTTAGTTAAGGTTACATTTTGCTTGGGTGTTAAAGGATGTGTTCTGCTAGCGATGCCTGGTTGAAAGAAATAGCTACTGTTAGCGCCCATCTCATGATAATCGCCTAATACGTGCGGTTGATATTGATGAAAGTATTTCAATCGATGGCGACTTTCTTGCTGCGTTAACAATAACCAATCTCGATTTAAATCAAACCAAAAATGATTCGTTCTACCACTTATCCAATTTTGATGATGCTCAATATGGTTAGCATCACTATTATTAGCTGAGCCACGATAGGTAGTCACCCAATTAACAAAACGGTCCATACCATCAGGGTTAATACTAGGTTCAAGTACAATAATGGTATTGTTTAACATGTCTTCAATACTTTTTTCTTCACTCGCGGCTAAATAATACGCAACCACCATGGCGGCATTCGCGCCGCTGATTTCATCACCATGAACGCTGTAACCTAGCCAAATGACTAAGGGCTCATCTTGAGTTTTTTTATTGGTAGTTAAAATGTCTCTTTTAGCAAGAATATCATCTAAATTGGTTAAATTTTCAGGGCTTGAAACAGTAACGAGGAACTGTTCTCGCTGCTGAGCTGTTCTGCCGATGGAGGTCATTTTTATACGCTTTGAATTTTGCGCTAGTGTATTAAAATATTGCTTTAATTGATCATGCCTTAAGTGACGTTCACCTACTTCAAAACCTAAAGTGGCACTTGGCAAAGGCACTGCCTTATCGAAATTTGCCTGTTTTGGCAGGTAATCTTGCACAGGCATAGCAAACAAAAAACCTGTTGGGTTAAGTAAAAGCAGTAAAGTAAAAAGGCGGCGCAATAGCATAATAAATTCCAATTTAATGATCTGAGATAAAATAGCAAATAAAAGCATAAAAATCATTAGCACATCGCAAGATTGCGGAGTAAAATAAACATACTTGAGTAAAACACTCAGGTATACCCTGTTATATGAATAGAAAACAAGAGAGTCTCTGTATTATGATCACTATATCACCTACCGCCCAAGAACACTTTATTAAGCTGCTTTCTCAACAAGCAGAGGGCACTCACATCCGAGTATTTGTTGTTAATCCTGGCACAGCTAAAGCTGAGTGTGGTGTTTCATACTGTCCTGCTGATGCAGTAGAGCCTGATGATATTGAATTACCTTTTGAAGGTTTTTCTGCCATGGTTGATGCCGACAGCAAAGGTTTTTTAGAAGAAGCTGAGATTGACTTTATTACGGATCAAATGGGCTCTCAACTGACCCTTAAAGCGCCTAATGCAAAATTGCGAAAAGTAGCTGATGATGCACCTTTATTTGAACGTGTGCACTACTTTTTACAAGCTGAAGTTAACCCGCAACTAGCCGGACATGGTGGCGAATGTACTTTAGTTGAAATTACTGATGACGGTTATGCTGTCTTACAATTTGGTGGCGGTTGTAATGGTTGCAGTCAAATTGATGTGACTGTAAAAGACGGTATTGAAAAACAATTAATTGAATTAATGGGTAACGAAATTAAAGGCGTTAAAGATGCTACTGAGCATGAACGCGGTGATCATTCTTACTACTAAATCATCCCTAGCTTTAAGCTGAATAATGATTAAAAGAACAACGAGTATATGAATAATTTGCTTGCTAAATTAGGTCAAGATCCACATCGTAGCTTATCAATATTTCTACGTGGGCTTGGCCTTTTCGCTTTAGGATTAATCTATATCGGTATCGGTTATTTTAATCACCATTTATGGCAAGTAGCAGGTCTTATCATACTCGCTTTTGCCAGTTTAATTGCTGCTTGGGGTTATCTAGGACTGTTTGCCAATCGCTGGTTTAATATTTTAAATCGACACAAATCAAGTGACAAAAATAACCCATGATTTCTCTAATTCAAAAGTACTGCCTTCATCTCACATTATTATTACTGGTTAGCATTGCCACTTTATCACTGTGGCCTGTTGCATATTTACCTGACGTTCCCGGAACGGACAAAACTCATCATTTTATAGCCTATGCTGCATTAATGTTTCCCACTGCATTAAAGCAACCTAAATACATCTTTGTTATTGCTGCTGGTTTTATTGCATTTAGTGGCGCAATTGAATTAATTCAACCCTATGTAAATCGTTATGGTGAATGGTTAGATTTAGCTGCAAATACAGTTGGAATTATCAGTGGTTGGTTAATAGCAAAAACGACCTTATCTTTTTATCAAAAAGACGTCTAACCTTGACGCTTATCAAGTTACTTTTAAATTATGTCGCTAAAATGAAGCTACTTAATTTTCTCGGTAATTTTTATGACAACACTTATTGATAAACCTATGCACCCCCCGAAGCGTTTTTGGCAAAAAATAACGACTATAATTGCCAATATCAGTTTTATTTGTGCCGCTATCGGTGTAGTGATAACGCTTATTTACATTGAAGAAGTAAGTGAAGTATATAAAGCCTCTTTAGGCGCAATTACTTTCATTTTTTTCGCTATGGGCATTGTATTTAAAACAATGGGAGACACTAGTATTCCTAACTTGAAACCCGATCAAGACCAATAATTTTATGTTTGTAGTGCCATCCCAAGGTAATCCCCCTAGTAAGCATAAATAGAGAGAATGCTGCCCACAATGCGTGATTGCCATTTATCGCTGACAAATAGTTTTGTAACAACCACCACAATGGAAAAAAACAGAAAAAGGTTGCAATTATCATACTGTTACGCATCGCTTTTGCTTGCATCAAACCAATATACACACCATCAAATAAGTAACACCAGCAGGAAATAACAGGTAATAACACCATCCATATTAAATAGTCTTTAGCAAAATTAACTACGCTTGGAATGTCAGAAATAAGTGTTAACAAAAACTCACCTGCAAAAGCAAATAACAGTGAATAAAGCACTGAAAAAGCCCCCGTCCACAACAAGGCAATATTGACAGTATTTCGCACTTTGATACGGTTGCCTTCACCATGAGCTTTGCCAACCATAGCTTCTGTTGCATTAGCTATACCGTCTAATCCAAAGGATATTAACAAAAGAAAGTTCATCAATATTGCATTAGCCGCAATAACATTATCCCCTAATCGCGCACCTTGAAAAGTGATAAAAATGAAACATATTTCTAAACAGAGAGTACGAATTAAAATATCTCTATTGAGTTTAAAATAACTTAGTAGACTTGAACGCTCTATTAATGAAAAAAACAGTACGCGACTTTTTAATAACAACGTTTTTACTGGCTCTTTATATCGAGAAAAAATAATAGCTAGACCCATCAGCATTCCACAATATTCAGCAATGAGTGTTGCAAAAGCGACGCCTTGCACTTGCCAATGAAAGCCAAAAACAAAGACTAAATCTAAAACTACGTTAATTAAATTAGTAATCATTAACAGCCACATTACTGCTTTGGTTTGATGGTTACCAATTAACCAACCCAAAATAACTAAATTACCTAACGATGCAGGAAAACCCCAAATACGAATTTCACTATATTGACGAGCATAAAGCTGTACTTGCTCAGAGCCACCAGCAAGGTTAAGCGTACCATTAATAAAAGGGGATTGAAAAATAACAAAAATCAAACCTATGCTAAAGGCGACAATTAAACCGCGAAATAACACCAATAAATTTTTATCAATATCATTTAATCCGAAAGCTTGTGCACTGAGTCCAGTTGTAGACATGCGTAAAAAACCACAGAGCCAAGTAATCGAGGTAATAATCATAGCGCCAATGGTACTGCCACCCAAAAAATAGGCATGAGACAAATGACCAATTACCGCTGTATCAACTAAACCCAATAACGGCACCGTTATATTGGAGAGGATCATAGGTAAGGCAAGCAGCAATAACTGCTTATGTTGATCCAGATTATTAACTTTAAACAAGAACAGTCCTCTTTAGGGCTAGGCAATGAAAGAAAAAAGCGCTATTTTATACTATCTTAACTATTTCAACAAAAGTGTAAATGGTCATGAAAAGTGTTTTTCTCGTTATATCATTATATTTATTTCAATTTAGTAGCTTGGCTGCGGTTATTTTACAATATCATCATGTCAGTAATACAACACCTAAAAGTACCAGTATCACGCCTGCACAATTTGAAGTTCACTTAAAGTATTTACAAGAACACAGCTTCAATGTGGTCCCTTTATCACAAATAATAGACAAAATTAAAAATCAACAAGCACTGAAAGACAAGACCGTAGCGATTACTTTCGACGATGCTTATATCGATGTATTAACTCACGCAAAACCTTTATTGGATCAATTTAATTATCCATACACCATTTACGTTAACCCTGCCATTATCGATAGAAATGAAGAGAGAAAAAAATCCCATTACCTCTCTTGGTTACAACTTAAATCCTTAGCTGATGAAGAAGTTATCATTGCCAACCACGGTTTTGAACATGACTCAATGACTCGTATCACAGATGACTTAACGCAAGCCGAGTGGTTAAATAAACAAACGACATTATTATTAAAAGCTGAAAATATAATTAAAGAAAAAACCGGACAAAGTTGGCATTACTTTGCTTACCCTTACGGTGAATATAGTCCTGCGGTACAAGCTTGGGCTAAAAAGAATAACTTTATTGCCTTTTCACAGCAATCTGGCGCGGTTGGTTTACATACTGATTTAACCAGTGTTCCGCGATTTCCTGCCTCAATGCCTTATGATAAAATTTCGGGTTTGCGCGATAAGTTAAATTCATTGCCTTTTAATATTCAATTACAAGATGAGCAAGCAGAAACTATTTTTGAACATAAGAAAACATCCAATATTAGCTTTAATATTGAAACTGATGATTTTTATAAATCAGGGCTAAATTGTTATATCTCTGGTTTAGGTAAACAGAAAATTGAGTGGCAAGGAGATAACAGTTTCACTATTAATTTTAGTGGTGATTTACCAACAGGACGAGTACGTTGCAATTGTACCGCTGCGAGCATAAGCAAACCTGGCAGGTATTACTGGTATTCGAAACCTTGGTTTATCTTAAAAGAAGGTGGACAGTGGTATCATTTATAAGTTTCGAGTAGCGAGTTGTACCGTTACGAAGACGCCGGCCTCTCGATAGCTGTTTTCGCAACTCGCTACTTTCCTTGCTCGCCACTTGTATTAATACAATGCGACTATTTTTTGATAGTCACTTAGCAGTTTATCGCTATCAATACTCGGTACTTTCCCCACAGCTTGTTCTGGTTTAAAAATAGCGGCTATTTTACCGTCAGGATTAATCAGCACTAATGATGCACTATGATCAACTAAATAGTCTTCACCTTCGCCGCTAATCGCATACATCAAGCCCATATTACGCGCAAAAGGAAACAGTACTTCGTGTCCTGCTCTTAACGCGATAAATTCAGCATTAAAATAAGCGATATATTGGCCCAATTTTTCTTGAGTATCACGTTGCGGGTCAACAGTAACTAACAGCACTTGGCTGTTATTGGCAGCAGCTTTTAACTCATCATAAATAAAGCCCAAGTTTTGCAATGTTGTTGGGCAAACATCAGGACAAGAGGTATAACCAAAAAAGACTAGTGACCACTTACCCTTTAGCTGTTCTTTAGTAAATGACTTGCCGTTATGATCGGTTAACTCAAACGCTTTTATCTCTCTAGACTGTTGATAATAAAGTGCATGCTCAGGCTGTGGTAACTTGCTAAATTTCTGAAAAGCTAAAACGCCAATTATTACTGCGGAAACTGCAAAAACAAAATAAATAAATTTATTCATAAGTTATCTCAAATACATTAGGTTTGTTACAGCTTGCTGAAACACTGCCGAGGTAAACATCGACCTACAATGGCAGTATATAATGATCGAGCAAAAGAATAATAAACAACAGCATTAAATGAATAATAGAAAACTTAAAAGTGTCCATTGCTGTATTCTCATCGGCATTAAACTTTAACTTCCACGCATAGGCAAAAAACATTAAATTTAAACTTACTGCGCCAATTAAATATAACCAATTACTCATACCAACTAAATAAGGCAGTAAACCGACCACAAATAACAATACCGTATATAACAATATTTGAGTTTTAGTAAAATTTACGCCATGAGTAACAGGCAACATCGGGATATTCACTTTTGCATAATCATTCTTTCGGTGAATAGCTAAAGCCCAAAAGTGCGGAGGTGTCCAAGTGAAAATTAATAAAACGAGTAACAAAGCATGAGGATGTATTTCATTTGTCATTGCTGTCCAACCCAGTAATGGAGGGATAGCACCGGCGAGACCGCCGATAGTAATATTCTGGGGTGTGGCACGCTTTAAATAAAGTGTATAGACAAAACTATATCCAACCAAGCCAGCCAAAGTTAAATAAGCCGTTAACGGGTTAACCAAAGCATAAAGTAAAACAAAACCGAGTAGCGCAATGCTAAAAGCAAAAACTATCGCGCTATTAACTGTTATTCGCCCTTCTGGTAAAGGGCGATTGTGAGTTCGCCCCATAATAGCATCAATTTTTTCATCAACAATATGGTTAATTGCGGCCGCGGCTGACGATAACAAACCTATCCCCAACATAGCCGGTAAAAATAACTGCCAAGGCAAACCATCAGGTACAGATAAACTCATGCCTACAACTGCGGTTAGCACCAACAAAGCCACCACTCTCGGTTTAGTAATATCATAATAGGCTCGCCATTTAGGCGTAGTAACCGTTGTCATTTTAGTTTCATTCATCATTTCATCCGACATAAAATTTTCCTTTACCAAGCCCTATATTTTTCGGCGCAAACGGTAAGTTAGAGCAATTAAGGTTAACATTAAACAAGCAGCAACAATGTTATGACCCACCGCAACAGAGAGCGGTAAAGAAAACCAGATATTACTTATTCCCAAAATCACTTGACTATATAGGGCGATACCAACAACCACGGCTGATGATTTAAATGTACTGGTTTGTGCTTTCAAATAAATCATTAAAATGAGCCAAGTTAAATACACTGTGGTGACTATCGCGCCAAAACGATGCATGACATGAATAGTTACGCGTTCATCATGGGCTAAATGGCCAAATTCATAACTATCTCGCTCAGGCGGAACCAAATCAAAAGAGTTTTCAAAATTCATTTGCTCTTGCCAACCCGATTGACAAATAGGTAATTCAACACAACTTAATGCTGCATAGTTTGATGAAGTCCAACCACCTAAAGCTATTTGACCACCTAAAATAACGATGCCTAATAAAGCGTAACGACCATATTTTTTAACTGAAAAATCACTACGGTTTATTCGGTTAGATCGCAAACGTAAATACAATAAAAATAATAAACACAAGGTGGTGAATCCGCCAAGTAAATGCCCCATAACCACAATAGGCATAAGTTTCATCGTTACTGTCCACATACCTAATGCCGCTTGAAAAATAACAACAACTAAAATAAGTAGTGGTAAACGCAGCGGTGTACCTTGAGCTCTATTTTTAAAAGATAAAAAAGCTATCGCTAAAATCAATAAACCTAAAGTGCCAGCAAAATAACGATGGATCATTTCATTCCACGCTTTCGCTGGCTCAACTTGCCGTTCAGGATAAGCCAATTCAGCTTTGGCTATTTGCTCAGTTGTTTCAGGCACATCAATTAAACCATAACAAGTTGGCCAATCTGGACAACCTAAGCCGGCATGAGTCAAACGGGTATAAGCGCCAAGTGCCACTACAACGAGCGCCAATAAAATACTAACAAATACTAATTTTTTAACGCTCTGATTATGCTGAGTGTAGAAAGATTGCTCATTCATTTTAGCCAACCTTTGAATATTTAAGCAGTTTCTTCATATCCGCCAAAATTTGCTTACCAAATTGTGGGAAGTCTTCAATATTATTAGGAATTGGGTGGCTTAAAAAGACATTACCTAGTGGGTCAACTACCAATACTTGTGATTTTGTTATGTATTGTTTTGCCATTGTCGGCATTGCCAGTAACTGCCATTGAGACTTTGATATTTGCTGAAGTTGCTCACCCGACAACTCACTTTGATATAACGCAACTGGCGTGACCCTTGGCATTTCTTTACCTAAAGCAACATAAGTATTGTGCACAGTTTCTAGGGTTTTTTGACAGTCTGATTGACAATGCTCAGGTAAGTTATAAATTATTAGCCATTGCTCTTTAAATGCTGAGTTATCTATACCCAATTGCTCTAAGGTTAATTCATTCGTTAACAAAGTCCCCTTATTTGTAACTCCCTTTGCTAACCACTCACCATCTAATGCAAACTTAGCTAAGAGAATAGGTAGAACAAAAGCGGCTATGACCAATAATAAACTGCGGCGATTTTTATGCTGAACTCTTTTTTCTTCAACTGCGGGGATTTCATCAGATACTGAATTCATACTACTTCGCCTTAATATTATTTTTATTATTTCTTTTTTGATCTGTAGATTTATTACCAAACTTCGCCCATAACATCAGCAACAACCAAGCTAACGCCAGACTATACCATTGAAATGCATAAGCACGATGTTTCTCTGGCGGCATAACAATGGGCTGCCAGTTTTTTTCAAAACCTAGTGGTTCATTTTTATCTAAATACACCACAAAGGGCAAGAGCTGAAGGTTAATTAATGAAGAAAATTTTTCTAATTCTATTTGTTGAACTCGTAAAGGCCACTTCACATCAGAAAATACTTGTTCCTGCAATAGAATACCCACTTCAATTAGGCGAATATGTCCGCGAAATTTATGCTGGCCAGCTAAAGCTGCAACGTTTGGTAGCTCTTGTCTATTAATCGAGCCCTGTACCCAACCAAGACTTACAAGTACCGCATGTTTTTCTGTAACCACTACTTGATAAGCTCGATAACCCAAACGATTTTTATTCACTTGATTATCGAGTAAAAACACTTGGTTCTCATCAAATTCACCTTCTATATAAACCGGAAAATCATTTACATCGTCAAAGGCAGAGCCATTTTTTGTAATTGATAGTACTTGTTCAAGTGATATTGGTTTTGTGGCGCTTAGTTTTTCAATTTGCACCAAACGCAATTCTTTCTCTAGTGCTCGACCACTTTGCCAAAAACCAAGCTTTACTAATGCGATAAAAACTAGCACAGTAACCACTAGCCAAAGTAGGTTAAGCTTGCTGAAATAACGTGACTGTTTTTTTTCAGTATTAGAAGGGAGACTACTTAGCATTAAAAAAGGAAATCCTTACAACAAGTATTACTTAGGATATTGAATGTATGTTATTTAAAATTGTGATTGTCGCGCTGTTATTATTTATGGTCTATAACCTGTTTCGAGCATTGCTAATTATGAATAGGAAGCCCGAACCCGGTCAACCCTCGATGACTAAATTCATCGGCCGTAGATTAATGGTTTCCGTTGCCATTGTCGTATTACTACTTATTGGCTTATTAACCGGATTGATCACCCCAAATCCACGACCTTATTAATTTTCATGGCCATTCAGTTGGCTCAGGAAAAATATTATATTCGCTGTAGAGGGTAATTTATTGCCCTTTTGTCGGACTGAAATCCAACCTACATCAGATATTTTTAAACAATAGAAATTACTTTAGCGGATAATGGCTCAGATAATTCGCTTTAGTTCAAGGAAAAGGCACGGAGTTGACGCTAGTCAATGAGTACCTTTAACGATGAAATTAAGCGAAGAATCCAGTCATTGACTCTAAAGGATGTAAACGAAGACAAATAGGAATACCCAAACTACATCGACAAAATGCCAATACCAACTTGCCGCTTGAAAAGCAAAATGATTATTAGGTGTAAAATGTCCTTTCAATACTCTAAAAAACATCACAATCAACATAATACAACCAAGCGTTACATGCATGCCATGAAAGCCCGTCAACATATAAAAAGTATTGCCGTAAATACCACTAGTTAAATACAGCTGCATTTCTTCAGAATAACCATGAGAGTATTCTAATACTTGGAAAAACAAGAAAGCTAGACCTAAAATAACCGTTAGTCCTAACCATGCCTTTAACTGTGGTCGATTATTTTTCTCTAATGCCACATGAGCAAAATGCGCTGTAATTGATGATGTTAATAGCAAAACAGTATTCAGTAATGGTAAGCCATACCAACCCATAGCCGTTGTCTCAGTGCCATCAGGAGTTTTCAATAATGGCCAAGCTGCTGTAAATTCAGGCCATAATATTGCTGCGGTTTCTGCATTATTGCCTGCGCCATCTAACCAAGGTACAGAAAATGCTCTCGCATATAGCAATGCGCCAAAAAAAGCGGCAAAAAACATCACTTCTGAAAATATAAACCAACTCATACCTTGTCGAAAGGACTGGTCCATTTGATGACTATATTTTCCTGCCATTGATTCATTAATTACATTAGTAAACCAACCAACCACCATAAAAATAACTAAGGCAATACCTGCTAGTAATAAATAGCCGCCATAACCACTTACATCATTTTTAATATCGGTAACATAATTCCCAGCACCAAAGGCAATCATAAATAATGCTACTGCACCAACAATTGGCCAGTGACTTTGTGCTGGTACATAATAACTTTCATATTCTTTTGTTGTCATTTTTGTTCCCTTATTCTTTACATATGTGAGGCTAAGCTACAAAGACGTAGTTTATTAGACAATGCAGGAGCACATTGTTCTATAGCCTCACTTACAATTCGCGTAAATAAATACAAAGCCCTACGAGTCAGCTTTACCACTGATGTCATACAAAGTGTACGACAATGTCAGCGTGGTGATCTCAGAGGGCAAATCAAGATCAACATAAAACTGTAAACCCATTTCTACCTCTTCACCCGCTTTTAATGGCTGCTGTGTAAAGCAAAAACATTCAATTTTTTGAAAATATCCAGCGGCGAGACCAGGAGAAACCGAAGGCACGGCTTGACCAATAATATCGCGCTGTGATTGATTTTTTGCGTAGAAATTAACAAACTTCATTTCACCGGGATGAACAGAGATTTCATTTATTACTGGTTCAAATTTCCAAGGTATACCCTTGGCCATTCGAGTAATAAATTGCACTTTAATCGTGCGTGAAGTATCAATACCATCTGCAGCATAAGCAACACCAACAGTATTGGTTTTACCGTTCAACCCAGTAATATCGCAAAAAACATCATATAAAGGCACAAGCCCAAAACCAAAACCAAACATAGCAAATACCACCAACACTAGCTTTTTAATCACTTTACTATTACTTGGTTTTATTTCATGGCTGTTAGCTTCTTGCTCTGTGCCTTCACTCATTCTTAGTCTACCTTCGGTGGCGTACTAAAGGTATGATATGGAGCTGGGCTTGCCACAGTCCATTCTAATCCTTCTGCACCGTCCCATGGTTTAGCTGGTGCTTTATCACCACCTTTAATACATTTGATCACTACAGCTAAGAAAATCAACTGTGATAAACCAAAGGCAAAACCACCAATACTAACCCACTTATTAAAGTCAGCAAATTGCAATGCATAATCCGGAATACGACGAGGCATACCCGCCAAACCTAAGAAATGCATTGGGAAGAACAGTAAATTAACCGAAATCAATGAACTCCAGAAATGCCATTTAGCTAGAGATTCGTTATACATATTCCCTGTCCATTTAGGTAGCCAGAAGTAGGCACCCGCATAAATAGAAAATAACGAACCTGTCACTAGCACATAATGAAAATGTGCCACTACAAAGTAAGTATCATGATATTGAAAATCTACCGGTGTAAGTGCCAACATCAATCCAGAGAAACCACCAATAGTGAATAAAATCACAAAAGCGATAGAAAACAGCATTGGTGTTTCAAACGTTAATGAACCACGCCACATAGTTGCTACCCAGTTGAAGACTTTTACGCCTGTTGGAACGGCAATTAACATAGTGCAGTACATGAAGAACAACTCACCAAATAACGGCATACCTGTGGTAAACATGTGATGTGCCCAAACAATGAATGACAACAAGGCAATTGACGATGTTGCATATACCATTGAGCTATAACCGAATAACTTCTTACGTGAAAAAGCAGGAATGATAGTTGAAACAATACCAAACGCTGGCAAGATCATAATGTAAACTTCAGGATGGCCAAAGAACCAAAAAATATGTTGGAACATCACGGGATCACCACCACCGGCGGCATCAAAGAAGCTAGTGCCAAAATAGGTGTCAGTTAACAACATGGTCACAACACCTGCGAGTACAGGCATTACGGCAATGAGCAAATAGGCTGTTATGAAAAAAGTCCACACAAACAAAGGCATTTTCATGTAAGTCATGCCCGGTGCACGTAAATTCATAATAGTAACGACAATATTAATCGCGCCCATTATTGAAGAAATACCCATAATATGAACAGCAAATACAAAAAATGCAGTACTACCATTAGAGTAAGTTGTCGATAACGGTGCGTAGAATGTCCAACCAAAATTTGGCGCGCCACTTTCCATAAAGAAAGAGCCTAATAAAATAGCGAAAGCGAATGGTAAAATCCAAAAGCTCCAGTTATTCATACGAGGTAACGCCATATCTGGCGCACCTATCATCATAGGAACCATCCAGTTAGCAAAACCTGTAAATGCTGGCATTATCGCACCAAACACCATGATTAAACCATGTACAGTTGTTAACTGATTGAAAAAGTCAGGCTCTACTATTTGCAAACCCGGTTGAAATAACTCAATGCGAATAACCATGGCTAATGCGCCACCAGTTAAAAACATGATAAATGCAAACCATAAATACAAAGTACCTATATCTTTATGATTTGTGGTGTATAACCAGCGTTTCATGCCGGTCATTTTATGGTCGTGATGATCATCATTATGCGAGTCATCAAGCGATTCATTTATTGTTTCTGTTGTCATTTTCTACTCCTCGCTTGCTGCTTTAACATCTGAACTTTGCACAATATCACCGGTATCATTACCCCAAGCATTACGCTCATAAGTAACCACAGCTGCAATTTCTTTTAAGCTAAGTTGCTTACCAAATGGAGGCATCATACCCTTACCATTTTGTACAAAAGAAATATGATCAGCAATTGAGCCTTGAGTGGCCACTACACTTCCTTTTAACGCAGGGAATGTTGGCGGTAAGCCCAAGCCAGTTGGTTGATGACATGCAGCACAGTGAGCCATATAAGTTGCTTCACCAAGTTGCATTAATTCTTCTTTGCTAATTGAAGTGCTTAATGACGCTTTTTCTGCATCGGCAGCTTGTGCGGTTAATGCATGTTGCTCATTTAACCAAACTTCATAATCTTCAGGAGATTTAACTTCAACAACAATGGGCATAAAGCCATGATCTTTACCACAAAGCTCCGCACATTGTCCTCGGTAAACACCGGGGATATCAACATTAGTCCAAGCTTCATTAATAAAACCGGGGTTAGCATCTTGCTTAACGGCAAAGGCAGGAATCCACCAAGAGTGAATAACATCATCTGAGGTTATTAAAAAACGAACTTTTTTATTGGCCGGAATAACTAACGGTTTATCGACTTCTAATAAATAATTATCATTCTTAGCGTTACCATTGCCAGCAAAACTGCCATTTTGGTTTTCATATTCTTCACGCGGCGTAGAAAGTACCGAATAGTATTCAATATTTTGATCAAAATACTTGTAATGCCACTTCCACTGCGAGCCAGTGATTTGAATAGTGACTTCGGAGTCATCATTATTTTCCATATCAATCAAAGTGCTAGTTGCCGGAACGGCCATAGCGATAAGAATTACGATAGGAATTGCGGTCCAAAGTATCTCTACTTTCGTGCTCTCATGAAAATCAGCTGCTTTAGCACCTTTAGATTTTCGATGAAAAAACATTGACCAAAACATTGCGCCAAAAACAACTATTCCAATAGCTGTACAAATATAGAGTACAAGCATGTGTAAATCATATACCTCTCTACTAACTGCCGTTACCCCTTTGGTCAGATTTAATTGTGTATCTGCCCAAGCTGAACTGGAAAGCAAACCGGTAATAAACAACCATGCCCCCATCAACCAACTTTGGTTACCTCTACTCACTCAACTTCTCCTCTACCAATACCAATACCAATTCACTTTGAAAAATAGTTTTAGAACTTTTTAAAGTAAACAGGATTTAAAAATAGAAAACAGAAATGCAGCAATGTACATCACAACTCATTGAACTGATTATCTGTTAATTTTCGTTATTATATTTTTATTAAATTAACTGACGTGAAATGACTAACTCATCGCTAAATAGCAAAGAAATATTGAGTTTAGGTATCAAATTAGCACATTAACGTCTTTTTATTTTTATACAGTTGTTTACTAGTTATTTTTTGTTCGATTCCAGTTCTAGAATCACCTATAACTTGATCTAGGTCAAACGATTTTTTAAGAGAGGTTCTGTAAATACTATTGATTTCAATAGAGTAACAACTCTAAGATGGGTTGAAGGCCTTACTAGCAAGGCTTGTAGTAATTTTAACCGCAATGGTAATAAATATTTACGACTGTTCTAATAAGCAACAATGACTGATTATTTAATAAACACAAGTGGATGTTTTTGGAGATATAGCGTTGGGGGATTGGAGGTATAACGTTAGGGGAAACAGCTGAATGGATTATTAATACTATCAGCTGTTTTTATTTTTACTTAGGCACTTTTTTACTATCGTTTTTTCTTTTCAATTACATCCAGCTACATCCAGCTACATCCAATTGCCATTACGAATAACACCAACAGCGATGCCTTCAACATTAAATTCTTGGCAAGTAAGATCTACTTTAATTGGCTCAAAATCTTCATTTTCGGCATGTAAATAAACAACATTACCCTCACGTTTAAACCGCTTTACGGTAACGTCATTTTCTACCCTAGCAACAATAACTTGGCCATTTTGTACATCAGTAGTTTGATGTACAGCTAATAAATCACCATCTAAAATACCAATATCTTTCATGCTTTCGCCATTTACTCGAAGTAAATAGTCAGCAGCAGGATGGAACAAATTACCATCCATTTTATAGTGTTCTTCAACATGCTCTTCAGCCAAAATAGGCTCACCCGCAGCAACCTGACCAATAAGTGGCAAACCTTCGGCCTCAATAAATTGTTCAGCTAAACGAATACCTCGTGAGGTTCCCGGTAACATTTCTATATAACCTTTTTTAGCCAAAGCTTTTAAATGCTCTTCTGCTGCATTAGCCGATTTAAATCCAAAAAACGTAGCAATCTCCGCGCGAGTGGGCGGCATTCCTGTATTTTGGATGTTTTCTTTAATCAGATCGAATATCTGTTGCTGGCGATTTGTTAAAGGCTTTAATTCATTTATTGCTGATATAAGTGCTGACATAAGCTTTTCCTTTCTAGGTAAAGACCTGTATTTATTTACACTGTTAGTATATACAGTTTCTATTTGTATGCAAGACTGACCTTATAGATTATAAATTTTAACTATTTCTGCTGGTTCTAAACGAGGATAAAAGAGAAAACTTGCATGACATCAACACCAAATTCATTCATAACTTTCATTTGCTCTTGGGTTTCTACCCTTAGGCTATTGTCGTTAAATTAAAGTTTTGAGCACGATTAATAATTGCTTTAACAATGACTTGATCATCATCTCTGCCACTAAATTCTGTCATACGTTATTAAATAACATCAGTATAAAATAAAATTAATAAAACAAGAAAGTTTCCCTACGGCTGGTTGAATTCAAAAATTATTTCATAGCTAGATTTATAATGCTCATTAGGCGGATATTGCCACTGCGCTAAGGCTTTTTTAGCCGACTTTTGTAAATTTCGATCAAGTGTGCTTTTTATAACTTCGATATTATCAACTTTACCTTGTATATTAATTTCATATCGCAATCTTATGGCACCCGTTTCATTAGCCTTCCTCGCCTTTATTGAATATTTAGGCATGACTTTATAAGTAGGATTTAAGATCAGTTTAGGCTCTTTTATTTTTGGAATAGTAACCACTTGAATATGCACTGAACCAAAATCCAGTTCGGTAAATTCATTTGATACACTCAGAACTTGAGGAGGTAAAACTTTAGTTTTTTTCGGCTCTGTTATTATCGGTTTTGGTGGTAAGGTTTGCTTTACTACGATGCCTTTTTTCGTGACCTGGGCCGTAGGAATTTCTTTTAACTCGACAGCATGATTAACAATTAGATTATCCGTTATCACTTGTGGAGTCTTCGCAAGGTGACTAATAATGGCGAATATACCAAAAGAGGCAGCGCAACCCGCAAATAAAATTGCTAACGCCTTTGATAGCGAAAGTCTATTTTTTATCGGCTTTGAATGAATATTCACCTCAATATTAGGTGCTATTATTTCATTCTTTCTTTGTTGATAAAGTTGGGATATATCTTTATCAAAATTATATTCACTCATGACTCTGACCCTAACACAACTTTAAAATGCTTGCGCGCATAACGTAATCGACTCTTGACGGTTTCGAAATTTTCATCCACTAATTGACATATTTCTAATACTGAAAAGCCTTCTTGTTGAAAAATAAAAGCTTCTTTTTGATGAAATGGTAACTGCATTAACGCCTCATTAAAGCCGGCTAATTTATTTTCTGTGATGATAACATTTTCTAAAACGTCACTAACTAATTTTTCATCAGATAATTCGCTCCATTGCCATTTTTTCTGCCGCCGTAATTCATC
Organism: Colwellia sp.; assembly: GCA_029938115.1. Lineage (GTDB taxonomy): Bacteria > Pseudomonadota > Gammaproteobacteria > Enterobacterales > Alteromonadaceae > Colwellia. The sequence continues at coordinate 28,478 of JAPYOP010000037.1, forward strand.
AATCAAAGTATTTCTAGCAATAATAAAAAGCCAGCTTTTTACATTAGTATGCTGTTTATCTTTACTATTATTCATCACTTTTAACCAAGTTGATTGTAAAGCATCTTCAGCAATTTCTTTATTAGATAAACTTAACAGATAATGAAAAATCGATATGTTGAATTGCTCTACTAGCAAAGTTAGATAACGACTTTGGCCAGTAGAGTAATATTTACTCAATAATATTTCGGGGCTAATGCTAGGGTTTAGCCACCCCTTGATCATTGATGGTAATTTCAAATGTATACCTTAGGTAATATTGATTAAGTTAAATATTCTGCGACATATTAAAATCTAATTGCACGGTAAAATTGCGTTGTGAAACTTGCTCACCATCTACTGATTTTGCTCGATATTTCCACTTTCTGAGCGCCTTTTTAGCCGCTTTATCAAAGATGCGTTTTGGGGCTGAATCCAAAACTTTTACATTAATAACTGCACCAATTTCATTAATATCAAAAGCTAATACTACCCAACCTTCTATGCCTTTACGAGCAGCATCAATTGGATAGTTAGGTGTTACTCTGACAATAGGCCGTGCATCACTATCTGGCAGGCCTTTCATTAGACCCATTTTAGAGCCGCCATCGCTTATCTTTAAACCTATGGGTTGATAATTAAAGTCTGTATTTACTTGCGCTATAACTGGAGTAACATTATTTCTAGCCATCACCGGTGGTGGAGTAGGTGGTTCAAATTGAGGTTTTGGCCTTTCTTCTACAGGTGAATCTTCCGGTGTTTGAAAAACATCTATTTGAACAAAGGTATCAGGCTCTGGAATAGCCACCTGATCGCTTGAAATTAAAAATGCCATAAAAGCAAATAGCCCAAAAGTTGTTGCAATGGCTAATGCGGTAATCGTAATAATTTTCTTCATAAGTAACCCTCGTTAATTTTTTGATAGAAGGTGTGATCACGCAGCAAGATATCAGTTTGCTTATTAGTTAAACGAAGGGAAACTAACTTTGGGGTTAAAGTTTTTTATAAAACTCATTTTTATGCATCTTGACATATTATGTCAAACGATATAATTTAAAATAATTAGTACAGAACAATAATACCAACAAATATATCTAAGGAGCTTTTATGAAAGGTGCAGGTGGAACATCTGGTGGATTAGGACATTTCTTTATCGGTCTAATTATGATGTGTGGTGGTTTTTATATGTTACTTAACGCTATTAACGTAACGTCAAGTTTTGGTATGGGGATGCGCTTGTATGGATTTTCAGCTATGGGAGGTAATTACAATATAACCAGTGGTATGGTGATGATCCCCTTTATGTTTGGTGTTGGTCTTATTTTTTACAATGGCAGAAACATTCTTGGCTGGCTGTTAGCCATAGGCTCAATCACTGGGCTTATATTCGGCGTTATTGCATCTATTCGTTTTAGCTTCAGAACCATGACATCTTTTGATTTGATTGTAATTTTGGTATTAGCTATGGGTGGCTTAGGGTTATTTTTGCGGTCACTAAAAACTCTAGATGCTCGCTTTCCTGACGAATAATAACTGTAGTAAACAAAAATGCGCCATTAGGCGCATTTTTACAACATGAAAAACTCAATTGGCTAGCCTATTCTGCTGCTTCTTTAGTTTCTTGAACCGCTACTTTTTTAACTTCTTTGTCATCACGCTTTTGCTGAATCAACTTCATTTGTTGATCTTTCAAGTACATTGGATGATAAGGTCCATAAGGTATACTGCCAACAAAACGTCCATTGGCTACTTTAGCATAAGTAGTGTAGTCAGCCGCTGCGGTGTTAATTGCCGTTGCAATAGCGTTAATTAACAACCCAGCCATACCACCTGCGCCACTGTTTACTGATAAATCAACAAAAACAGTACCGTTGTAATGCCACAACACTTCTGATGTTTTAGTTGATTTAATTTCAGCATCTATAGACACGGTAAGTGTCGAAGCCAACACCGTATATGACGTATCCCAGTGAAGAATTTTAGTAAAAAGTACCGCATCGGCACCAAAATAATCATAAAACTTATTCAATGGAATATCATAAACTAACTCACTATCATAAATCCCTTGCTGCTTTAAAACATCAGCCGTTAATTGATAGGGAAAGGTATAATAACCATGTAAGGCTATTGGCATCTCTACTGTCGTTGAATAGTAATCTTTAGCTTCTGCAGCCGTACTTAAATTGATTGGTGGCATGATTATTAGCGATCTAGGTTTCTCTATATACATAGCTGGAAACTCTTCACCTTTAGTCACATACTTTGGTGGTGCAACACAACCACTGACGCCTAATACAACCAATGAGATTAATAGAACTTTTATTTTTTTTGTTATGCTCATTATTTATCCCTGCGTTTTTGCTTTTTTAATTAAATTATCCATAAATTTAGCCGCTTCAGGATAAATTTGTTTTTCTTGCTCAAAAAAAGCAATGGCACTTTCGCTGTTATTAGCTTTTAAGTGAATATAACCAAGGTTGGCATAAACCCCTGGTGGCACACGTACCGCTTTCACCTCTGATTTCGCAATAATCCCTTCTAATGATGTTTTCCAATCTGCTGCAGTTTCTGCACCACCTTCTTTTTTCATCGAATAAAAGCTTTCTGAATAATTTTCATATTCATACATTGGCTTAGTTGTTTGACAGCCCGCTAAAAAAATAGTGATAAACACCACAATAAATACTGTTTTCATATCAATCCTTATTATTTTTCTTGTTATTTTTATTAAATAATTTCTAAAAGAACAGGTTACGGTATGTGAATTTCTTTTTCATGACCGTCACCAAGTAAAAGACTTCTTTTGACTACTACATTACCCTGCTTTGATACCACAATAGTATGCTTGCCCGGAGTAACCTTATATTGCTGTTTTGCACCTGACTTAGTCACAAGAAACGCAGGAGCATCATCAATAGCAACTTCTGCGCCTTCAATATTTCCGGTGAAATAAAGATAAGATACGGGTTCTGCTGTGGTACTGCCTGAACTGTAAGTATTATAGCTACTGCATGCAGAGGTAAGCAGAAACAAAACACTAACAACTAAAATTTTTATAATATTCATAATTAACCCTTAGTTTTTCCTGAAGTAGACGTTTCTTGAATAAACAGCGCACTAAAGTCATCTGTTTTTACATAACTATCAAGGTTGCCTTCTATAACTTCGCTAAATGAAACTTCTGATTCAGCGGTATCTCCGAAAGAGCTAAGCACTTTAATTTTGGCAATAGCTTTACCAGGTAAAGTGATATACATTCCTGTTTGAGGATTTTTAACTTTTTTCCCCGCTTTAATTACATCAAAAATTGAACCTTTAGCTATATTCTGCGACTCACCACCTGAAATAATCAGGTTACCTTCGTCAGATGAAAGGATGAAAGATCGCCACGGCTTATCAAGCATATTTTCAATAACATTAGAGGCTAGGTCTGTTATCGCCACATCGAGTACTTTATCATTTAAAGAACTATCATAACCTGCTTTATCACCTACACCCAAAACGGTACCCGCTTCAGAATAAGCAATACCTTTACCACTTTCTGAATAAATGATTTGTCCGGTTGAAACATCAACAATACGAATATGCACAGTTGCATTAGCTTCTTGTCTTTTTACTCGTGAAAAAACACCAACATCGCTCACTTCTTTACGACCAAACTCAGTAATTGAACCTACAACAAGGTAATCTGCGGCATTTTTTATTGCACTGCTACCAGACATAGTAAGCTCTTTCTCAACTTGTGCTAAATCAGCACGCTCAAGCATGATGAATTTTCCCGTTTGAAACAACTTAGCAGAAAGAATATCCATGGCTTGTTTGCCAATGCGATTATTATTACCGTCAATAAAAAAGCTTTGCCCATAAGAGGTTTCATTAGTAAAGCGACCTATCGCCACTTTTCTTTTTAATGATTTAGCATTGATTACTTGTTCGGTTAGGTTTTTACTTACCGATGATGGTTTAACCGGAGTTTGGTGAACTTCTTTTTTTTCTACGGTAGCACAAGCAGTAAAAAGCATACTCACTACTACTACCGTTATTATTTGAATTATTTTCATGTCATTCCTTTTGAATTACAATATGCTGCACAGGATATTATCATAAAAAAAACAAGAATAATCTATTTGAAATAAAACAGTTATTTACTTTATTTTAAGTAAATAAATTTACCTAAAACTGTCATTAATCCCTGACAAAACTCTATTTCCCGGACAAAGAGCATCCTGACTTAATTTATTCAAAGGCGTGCTATTGGTGTTATTAACTTCATGAAAATCACTGGCCGTTGGCTCTAAATAAAACAGCCCTGTTAAAATTTTCCCTGCCTTTTTATTTCGCTCAATATCTATAATGGCTTGACTCGCATTCGTGCTGTCGTATTCTTCATTAAGCTTTTGAATACGCATAATTGAGCCATCGTGCAAACAGATATCTTCGCTATCGCCACTATGACAACTACTGGTTATTTCTGTTTTTACTGGTACAAAATCTGCTACGGCGCCCGTTGTAATATGGTCATGCACATAGTCATACGACCGAGTTGAACCAGCATGATTATTAAAAGTAACGCAAGGGGAAATAATGTCGATGAAAGCAAAACCTTTATGGCTCATTGCCGCTTTTATTAAAGGCACAAGTTGTTGTTTATCACCAGAGAAGCTGCGAGCAACGAAACTAGCGCCTAATTGCAATGCCATCACGCATAAATCAATATCGTTAAATAAACTTAAATCACCGGCTTTATTTTTTACGCCTTTATCAGCAGTGGCTGCTAACTGTCCTTTGGTTAAACCATAAACGCCGTTATTAGCAACCATATAAACCATATTTAGTTGCCTGCGCACCACATGGGCAAACTGACCAAAACCGATAGAAGCACTGTCACCATCCCCTGACATAGCCAAATAAAGTAAGTCTTGATTCGCTAAATTAGCACCTGTAGCAACGGATGGCATTCTGCCGTGTACTGAATTAAAACCATGGGCTTTGTTAAGAAAATAATTGGGTGCTTTTGACGAACAACCAATACCTGAAATTTTAGCAATCTTATGTGGTTGTATAGACAACTCGTGGCAAGCCTGTATTATTGCTGACGTTAGCGAGTCATGCCCACAACCAGCACATAAAGTTGATAGTGCACCTTCATAGTCTCGATACGTTAAACCCAAGTCATTCACAGGCAAACGAGGATGTTGAAATTTGGATTTAATAAAACTCATGAGTATAACTCCTTAACCTGTCTTTTTATTTTCTTGGTTTGCTGATAGTTGTGCTAAAACTGCCTGCACGATGAAGTGGCTTGTTACAGGTAAACCATCAAAGTTTAAAATACTGGCAAGCTTGTTAGGATCAATTTGCAGTTCATTTACCAGTAAACTTTTCATTTGGGCATCTCTATTTTGTTCAATAACAAAAACTTGCCTATTATTAACCGAGTGTTCTTCAATAAACGGCTCGATGTTTTGATGAAATGGAAATGCTTTAATACGTAAACTATCAACCATTAACCCTTGTTCTTTTAATTGCTCTACCGCTTCAGCAATGGGGTGGCTAGTCGTACCAAAAAAGATCAAGCCCAACTGTGCTGTTACCTTTTGTTGTTTGATTTCAGGTTCAGGTAAAAAATTAATAGCATTGATAAACTTTTTCGTTAATCGATCCATGTTATCAACATAGTCAGCTGATTTTTCGGTATAACCTGCAAAATGATTTCGTGATGTGCCTCGATTAAAGTAAGCGCCTTTATCAGGGTGGGTACCGGGTAAAGTGCGATAACAAATACCATCATCATCTACATCTAAATAGCGTCCAAATACTTCAACCTCATCAAGCTGCTCGGCAGATAGTACTTTACCTTTTTGATATGCCTTATCGTCTTGCCAAGTAAATTCTTTGGTTAGATGATCATTCATGCCTAAATCTAAATCGCTCATGATAATCACCGGAGTTTGTAATTGATCGGCTATGTCAAAAGCTTGCGAACCTAATTCAAAGCATTCACTTGGGCTATCAGGAAACAATAGTACCTGCTTGGTATCACCATGAGATGCGTAAGCACAAGCTAAAATATCTGACTGCTGAGTTCGTGTTGGCATGCCTGTTGACGGCCCTGAACGCTGTACATTCACTAATACAAAGGGGATTTCGGTAAAATAAGCCAAGCCTAAAAATTCAGTCATTAATGAAACACCGGGCCCTGATGTCGCAGTAAAGGCTCTAGCACCATTCCAGCCAGCACCAATAGCAACACCAATAGCGGCTAGCTCATCTTCCACTTGCACTATAGCGTAATTCTTTTTACCACTGGCTGGGTCAATGCGTAAACGATTACAATAGCTAGCAAACTTTTCAATGACGGACGTTGACGGAGTAATAGGATACCAACCAACGACTGTAGCACCTCCAAAAACAGCACCTAAACCTGTGCCCGTATTGCCATCAACTAGAATACGGTTATTCACTAAATCTCGGCTTTCGACTTTAATCGCTAACGGGCAAATAAAATGCTCGTTGGCATACTGATAACCAAGCTCTAGCGCATATATATTAGGCGTCACCAGTTTTTCTTTACCTTTAAACTGGTCTCGAACTAAACCTTTTAATAAAGTAAAATCCATACTTAATAATGCAGCTAATGCACCGACATAAATAACATTTTTAAATAGCTGACGCTGCCTTGGATCGCTATATTCTTTTAAACAAATATTAGAAATAGGGATACCTAGATAATTTATACCTGTTCGAATTTGACTATCGAGTAACGCTCGACTTGAGTCGTAAAGTAGATAACCACCCGATTTAACACTGTTAATATCGTCATCAATACTTTGCGCATTCATAGCAACAATCATTTCTGATTTACCACCACGTCTGCCTAAATAATTTTTTTCAGAGATCCGAACTTCATACCAAGTAGGCATACCTTGAATGTTTGAAGGAAAAATATTTTTAGCACTAACAGGAATACCCATTCTTAAAATAGCTTTAGCAAACATATTATTCGCACTAGCAGAGCCCGTACCATTGGTATTGGCAAAACGCACTACAAATTCATTTATTAATGGCTTTTCTTGTGCTTTTCCTTGGGACTTTTCTCGCGTAGAAAAGTCACTATTAACTGTATTTTTAGACATACAAGACTGTCCTATTTTATCGTGGCATTAATATTATTAATCATTAGTTTTTTCATATCCCAAGCGCCTGTTGGACAACGCTCTGCACATAAACCGCAATGCAAACAAACATCTTCATCTTTCACCATAATATGACCCGTTTTTAATGGCGCAGATACTAATAAACTCTGTTCATTATTTACCTCAGAAACCCTAAATTGCTTAACCATTTCTGTATCATCGGTTTCTTCTTCAACAAAATTAATGCAATCCATCGGGCAAACATCTTCACAAGCAGAGCATTCAATACAAGTACTTTCAGTAAACACTGTATGAACATCGCAATTCAAACAGCGACTTGCTTCTTCAAGCGCAAGTTTTTCATCAAAACCCAACTCAACTTCTGTGGTTAAATGTTTAACGGCTTCATCCCATGATATATGAGGGACTAAATTACGCTCTTGATGGTCAATACCACTTTGATAGCTCCATTCGTGAATGCCCATTTTTTGGCTCACCAGATTAAAACTAGTATCCGATCTATCTTCAATTGGATCGGCATGTTGGCAGAAAAGATCAATAGAAATAGCTGCTTGATGACCATTAGCTACCCCAGATATAATATTCTTAGGACCAAAAGCGGCATCACCACCAAAAAAGACACTCGGCAAGGTTGATTGCAATGATAGTTTATTGACCTTAGGGCTATCCCACTGATTAAATTTAATACCAATATCACGTTCAATCCAATCAAAAGCGGTATCTTGGCCAACCGCGACTAAGACTTGATCACATTCTACTAACAGTGTTTCACCGGTTGCTTTTAAACTACGATTACCTACCTTGTCATAAACAGAGGCTACTTGTTCAAAGAGTACGGCGACTAACTTGCCATTTTCAATTTTGTATTCCAACGGATTATAATTAGGCATTATGGTAATGCCTTCAGCAGCGGCATCCTCTTTTTCCCAAGGTGATGCTTTCATGGCATCAAAGCTTGAGCGTACTAAAACAGTCACCTCTTCGGCGCCAAGTCGTTTGGCTGTGCGGCAACAATCCATTGCGGTATTACCACCGCCTAACACAACTACTTTCTTAGGTGCTGGATTTTCATCATCGTACTCAAGATGTTCAAATGACACTTTTGCCAACCAATTAATACCGGTGTCTATTTGGGGATGGGTTGATTTAGCATCCAATTGATCATGACCGGGGATTTTCAGCCAACGGCCACTCGGTGCGCCTGTGCCGACAAATATCGCATCAAAGTGTGCCTGTAGTAATTTATCTAATGACGTGATTTCTTCGCCAAAGTGACATTCAAGCCCCATATTGATAATGTAATTTAGCTCTTCATCTAACACGGTTTCAGGTAATCGAAAGGCTGGAATCTGGCTACGCATCATACCGCCTGCTTTCGCATCACGTTCGAACATAATGACTTCGTAACCTAACGGTAATAAATCTCGTGCCACCGTCATTGATGCAGGGCCAGCACCAATAAGCGCAATGCGTTTGCCATTTTTCTTATGGGGAATTTTAGGGAGAAATGAGCTAATGTCTTCTTTGTTGTCGGCAGCAACACGTTTTAACCGACAAATAGCCACTGGCGTTTCTTCTACTCTGCCTCGGCGGCAAGCAGGTTCACACGGTCGGTCACATACTCGTCCTAATACGCCGGGAAAAACATTAGACTCCCAGTTAATAAGATAAGCTTCGGTATAGCGCTTTTCTGCAATTAATCGAATATACTCTGGAACAGGTGTATGAGCGGGGCAAGCCTGCTGACAGTCAACCACTTTAAGAAAGTGTTGGTAATTGCTAGTATCAGTTTTCTTCAACGTTAACTCCTTTAAACAAAAGCCTGCTAAAAAGTACTTACTTGTATGCTGTCGTGCTTATTTTTATTTTAGTGTAACTTGTTAACCTTAAATTTAACTTAATACCTTAGTGCTAATTACCTTTTTATTATTTCATTTTGGCAAAATAAATTTTAGCTTGCTCAGTAACTTTTGGTGCTAACAATACGGTAGAAATCATTGTTGGTATTGCCATTAGTGCGTACATTATATCGATTAAATTAATCACTAACGCTAGAGATGAAATTGCGCCAACAATAATTAAACAAAGATAAAACCACACATAAACCTGTTCAAATCGTTTGCCTAATAAAAATTCTGCACACTTACTGCCATAATACCAAAAAGTTAATACCGTACTGGTGCTGAGAAAGAACACCACTAAAGTAAGTAAATAACCACCTACATTTGGAAAAGCTTGTTCAAAAACTTGTGCAGTTAAGCTAACACCAGTTAACTGCAAATCGCCTACATCTGTCACTAAAATGGCTAACGCGGTGCAAGTACACACTAACAGGGTATCGACGATTGGACCTAGGGTAGCAACTAACCCTTCCCGAGTAGGTTCATTGGTTTTCGCCGCGCCATGCGCCATAGATTCGGTGCCAATACCTGCTTCATTAGAAAAAGCGCCTCGTTGCACACCAATTAATACCACAGAGCCTATAAACCCTCCGGCAACAGAGTTACCACTAAAAGCACCAACAAATATTGAAGCAAAAGCGCTAGGAATAGCCGAAAAATTTTGTATTAACACACCTAATGTTAGTAGGAGATAGCAAATAACCATGAAAGGAATGACTCGGCTCGTAATTTTAGCTAAACGTTCAAGTTTACCCATAACTATATAGGTAATTAAAAAACAGAGTAGTAAACCAGCAGTTAAATCAAAATGAAAGTGATCACTCGATGTTGCCAAACCATGAGGAATAGCGATGAAATCACGCAATACTTGTACTAACTGATTTATTTGAAAAATGGGTAAGGCGCCAAACATACCGCCAAGGCAAAATAACCAAGCCAAAGGTAGCCATTTTTTACCTAAACCTTCTCGAATAACATACATAGGGCCGCCTTGAATACGACCACTGCGATCTAAACCTCGATATTTAACCGCTAACGTTGCGGTATAAAACTTGGTTGCAATGCCCACAACAGCGGTTATCCACATCCAAAAAACAGCACCTGCACCACCAATAGTAATAGCAACAGCAACGCCGGCAATGTTCCCTAAACCTAAGGTTCCAGATAACGCCACCATCAAGGCTTGAAAATGTGTCAGATCGCCTTGCGCCTTATCTTCTTTTGAAAACTTTCCTAACGTTATATCAACAGCATGTTTTAAGTAAAGGTAGGGTAAAAATCGACTATGGAAAACGAAGAATACTCCGCCGCCAACAAGTAAGATAACCAAAGGTAAGCCCCACATAAAGGCGGCTATTTGTCCGAGGGTATTTGTTAATTCATTCATAAACTTATAATTTTCTTTTTTTTATAATAACAAACTTTGCTCTATTTTATGGTATTCATCGGCTGCATTAATCAGTGAATTTGCGGTCAAATTAGGCACACCATACACAGTAGTTTTAACACCATACTCTGCTTTAATGTGACTTAAAAGCATATCAAAATCACCATCACCTGAAAGTAACACGATAGTGTCAACATTTTCATCCGCTGCTGCAGCCATTATGTCTATAGTAATACCCACATCCCAATCACCTTTAGCAGAGCCATCACTACGTTGAATAAAAGGTTTTAGTTTAACCTCAAAGCCTATATGTTTGAGCGCTTTTTGAAACTTGTGTTGTTGATCGTCGCTACGTTGAATTGCATAAGCATTCGCTAAGATAATATCGCCTTGAGACATCAATTCTTGCCACAATAAACGATAGTTAAATTGTCGTTGATAGGTATCTCTTGTGGTGTAATAAATATTTTGTACATCTACAAAAACAGCAATTTTTTGCAAAACTCGTCCCTTTTGTCTAATAAAGTAACAATTATGTTAATAATGTTTGAAAAACAACCTGTATCTTCATGCAAAGTCTTGTTCCGCTCAAAGAATAGCGTTAAAATGTTTACATAAATATAACAAATGAATATATAGTTTAAGGATAAAGTATGTCTTTCGACGAGAACTATCAAGTTACTTCTAATTTTAGTGAACTTACTCACGATTTTCTTTCTAGTCACTTAATCTCTCCGACTCCGGTAAACTATTCTGTAATATATCTTTATATTAGCAACGAAAACGAATTATTAACGGCTGCTATAGATAAAAAACTTCAACAAACAGGCTTAATTACCACTGACTTTATTGCTGATTTATTCAAACGTTATGTCTCATTTACTCAACAGGTTGAAAACTCAATTCTTTCTCCTTTTGAAGAAACACTAAACAAAACTTTAGAACAAATAAGCAAACAGGTAAGCAATGAAGTTAAAGCGGCAAAAAGTTTACAAAAGTTAGATAAAGTTTTAACCAATACTGCGCATCATAAATCACTTGAACAAATTGTGGGTTATCTTTTTAGTACTATAAATAACACTAAAGCTCAGCATCAAGCGTTATCACAAGAGTTATCAACAACCCATCAAGAAATAAAGCTGTTAAAGGACAAGCTTGCATTTTCTAGACAGGAAGCGTTAGTAGATTCTTTAACTGGCCTATTAAATCGTCGTGGATGTGATGATAAATTACAAGCTTTAAACTTTGCCGACACGCATTCATCTTTAGCTATTGATATCGATCACTTTAAAAAGATCAATGATGATTTTGGACATTTTGTTGGAGATAAAGTTATTCAGCGTATTGCTAAAACCATTAAAAGTCATGTTGGAGAACAAGATCTAGCTGTACGTTTTGGCGGCGAAGAGTTTCTGGTAGTGATGACTAACAAGTCGATTCCTGAAGCAAAAAGGGTTGCTGAAAACATTCGCATTTCAATTTCTAAAATGAAATTAATTCAAAAAGAAACAAATACCCCATTACCGCCAATTTCAGTGTCTATTGGTATTGCTCAAAGTGATAATACACCTGACTGGAAAAGCTTATTCGAACAAGCAGACAACGCGCTTTATAAAGCGAAGAACTCAGGTAGAAATCGTTGTATTTGTGCTTAGCACTAAAAATTCAATTTATATTTGTCATCTTGATGTTGTCAACTTTTGAAGTACTAAGGCTTAAATGCTAAACTCCTATCTTTGACTTCCCACACGGTTAATATTAGCGATCATGGTGTCTGTATTACGTTCCTTTTTTTATTTATTATTGAAATTTCCTCTACGCATATTCGTTCGTAGTAAAATAGTGTTAGATGCTCAAAGCCCAATTGAAACATCGTCACGGCCAATTTTTTATGTTGTCAGCTTCCAATCTGCCAGTGATTTATTAGCGCTGCAAAATGCGTGCAAGCAACAAGAGCTTCCGGATCCGCTGAGTAAGGTAAAAATAAACGATACCTTCTTTGATCGCACTTTATGCCTAGCAAAACCTACCTCTGTTTTTGGGATAAAACGTGGTAAAACTAAATCGTTACAACAAGGGCTTGAGATTTTAAATCAGCACAGTCTTGATAAAGACCTTGATGCTCAGTTAATTCCTGTAAACCTTATTTGGGGCCGCGTTCCTACCCAAGAAAAAAATAAAGCGACTGTTTCTTCATTATTAGCCGAGCAAGCAGCACCAACTTGGCTACGCAAATTTTTCATCGTACTCTTTTTAGGCCGCGACAATTTAATACGCTACAGTGAAGCCTTTTCATTAAGAAACATGTCAGACAATCACGGCAATGACGAAGTAACGGCTCATAAATTACTGCGTGTAGCACGTTTTCATTTTCATCGTCAAAACATTGCAGCGAAAGGGCCTCGACTTATTCATCGCCAACAAATGTTTACCGCTTTATTTGCCAACCCTTCGGTAAAGCGCATCATTAAAGACGAAGCTAAAAGTAAAAATATCAGCACTGAGAAAGTGAAAAAGCAAGCTCAGGGTATGATGGAAGAAATTGCTGGCGATTACAGTGTTTCATTAGTCAGGTTAGGGGAAAGAATTTTACATTGGTTATGGGGACGTTTGTATAGCGACATCAAAGTTAATAACTCTCAAATATTACGAGAATTAGCACATGATGGGCACGAAATTATTTATGTGCCTTGCCACCGCAGCCATATGGATTACTTATTACTTTCGTACGTGATATTGCAAGAAGGTTTGGTTATGCCGCGTATTGCTGCGGGCATTAATTTAAACTTTTGGCCTGCCGGTCCTATTTTCAGAAAAGGCGGCGCTTTCTTTATTCGCAGAAGTTTTGCTGGTAATCGTTTGTACTCAACCATTTTTCGAGAATACTTAGGATTGCTTTTTGAACGAGGTTACTCTGTTAAATATTATACTGAAGGTGGCCGTAGCCGCACAGGTAGGTTATTAAGTCCAAAAACAGGCATGCTAGCGATGACTATTCAAAGCTTATTGCGCGGCATTGATCGCCCATTAACTTTAGTGCCGGTCTATTTAGGTTATGAACATGTTATGGAGGTTGGCACCTATCATAAAGAACTCAGCGGTAGTGAAAAGAAAAAAGAGTCTATTTTTGGTGTATTAAAAGCTATTAAAAGTTTGAGAAATTACGGTAACGGTTATGTTAATTTTGGCGAGCCAATTAATATTAATAACTACTTAGACCAGCAAGTACCAAACTGGAAAGAATCAATTAACCCTATTGATCCACAAAAACCGACTTGGTTAACACCAACTGTTAATGATATGTCGAATCAATTAATGATCCGTATAAACCAATGTGCCGCCCTTAATGGTGTTGCCTTAGTTGCACTCATTTTACAAGCCAGTGAAAATAAAGCATTAGCAAAATCTGATTTAGAAAAACACTTAGACTTCTTCCTCAATATTCAGCGCCAAGCTCCATTTAGCGAACAAATGACTATACCTGAAGAAAATGGAACCGAGTTACTTGCTCATGTTATTTCACTAAACAAAGTAACGGTTTCAGAAGATAGTTTTGGCACTATTATTTCACTTAATGCTTCAGCTAGCTTAGAGATGCGCTATTATCGCAATAACATATTACACACTTATGCATTAACCTCTTTAGTATGTAAATTACTTACGCATAACAGTAAAATTTCGCATGAGCAAATAACAAACCAAAGTATAAGTTTATTAGCGACCTTAAAAGATGATTTATTTTTGTGGCAAACGCCTCAACAAATCGCCCAACAAGTAGAGCAAGTATTAGCCGCCTTAGAAAATAATGATATAGCCAAACAAACCAAAGCGCACTTCTGGTCATTAACCGACAACACTCAATTACTAAACCAAGTTCATTTAATGGCAGAATGTATTGATGAAAGTTTGCAAAGGTTAGCAATAATTACGTCATTAGCGACACGTTTAGAGCCCATATCAAGACGAGGTTTAGAAGAAAAAGTCGTCGCTATAGCTAAACGTTTATCCGTATTGAATAATATAACTGCCCCTGAATTTATCGATAAAAAAGCGCAATCCACCTTGATAAATACACTTCGTGAACAGGGCTATATAGCGTTAAATGAAGAGGGTTTATTAGTGGTAACCGAAAGTATGCCTGAGCTTAAAAGTTCGGTTATCAGTCTAGTTTCAATTGAGGTTTTGCAGAGCATTGCTCGATAGAAATGAAAAGGAAGGTAGCACTTATTTCAACTCTACCTTTTTTACTTTGCAATAGAAGCCAGCTCTAATGCGACTTGTTCAACGCCTTGTTTAGCTATTCTTTTACTTAATTCAGCCTTTTTACTACTTAGCAATGAGATACCTTCAACTACCATATCAAAAGCCTTCCATTCACCCGACTTTTTATTTTTTCTCATTTTAAAGACAACATTTATCGTCGGCTTATTCATATCGACAATTTGCATTTTTACCGCAACAATTTTTTTACCTTCAAATGACTTTTCAGGCTCAAAAATAACTTGTTGATTTTTATATTGCATAAGCGCGGTTGCATACGTTCTAGCTAAATAGTCATGCATTGAACTAACAAACATAGCACGTTGCTCTTTAGAGGTATTACGTAGGTGCTTACCTAAAATACGATACGATGCATATCTATAATCAATTGACGGCATCAATTCTTCTTTTACAATAACTTGCATAAGCGCCGGAAATTTTTGTATTTCTTGCTGATTTGCTGCTATACGGCTAAATAATTTAGTGCCGAGCTCCTCTAAAACAGAATAAGGTGAAGCCGGTGTTTTTTCTAACGATGAAGCAGATGAAAAGGCTGAAACGGAAAAAACCAATAAAAAGGCCATGATATAACTTGTTGTACGTTGCATTAACTAACTCCACAAAATTGTCTTGATTCGATCAACATTGCTAATTTTAAAACAGCAAACCGACCGCTCGGTATATTCAATAACAGAAGCATAACACCGACCGATCGGTTTGTAACCATTTTTATTTATAAGGAAAGTATTTAACTAAGATTTTTTAGTGCTAAGCTAATTTTTCAATGAACGGATATACAAACAGAGTTCAGCGATAACCTGTTGAAACAATTCTTTATTACGTGAGGTTTTACTTAATGAGGTCGCACCGTGAAAAGTCGCAACAATAAAATATGCAACTTGAGAAAACACTAAATCATCTCGTAAGTCACTTTTAAATCGCTCTAACGCTTCAACAATAAGCGCATTTAACTTCTCTTGCATCGATAATATTCGCAAGCGAAAGCCTTCGTCAACATTAGCCATTTCTTCACAGAGATTATTTAAAGGGCAACCACAAACAGTTTCACTACAGACCATGGCATCACACATGGAAGTGAAAAATTCGCACAAACCTTCAATGGGATCATCTAGACTTAACGCTGGCTGCCAAGTTTCCAAAAAGAGTGGCACATAGTTTTCTTCAAAGACCGCATAGCCTAATTCAAGTTTACTGGTAAAATGATAGTACAAAGCACCTTTTGAAATACCACAGCGCTTTAGTATGGTAGACAAACTTGTTGCTTGAAAACCATGCTGATGAATCTCATCGGCAGCTACAGCAAGAATATTTTGGCGGGTTTGCTCTGCATCACTCATTTTACGACTCTTATTATTTACTACTTTTCACTTGCGAATAATAACAAACCGATTGGTCTGTTGCAAGAAGATCTCTATTGGGAGTTAAGGTTAGCTACT
>JAPYOP010000224.1 GCA_029938115.1 Colwellia sp.
ATATTGAAGTGCCCATCAGTGAATCGATGCGCTTGGCATTGGTGTTTAATCAATCTGAGTTATTTGTGACCAAAGGCTTGGGTCATAGAAAGATATTAAAATCAGCAGAGGTGCTTAGCAAGATAAGCGACTTTGTGAATGAATAGGCAGATTAAAACGGGGGGGCAATGGGAGGGTGCTATAAAGTGAGATACCATGTTTTTATAAAGCGCTCTACAGGTCACTATATTTCAATTATGCCTTTAAATAGTTTGGTGTTTTGTTTTATAACAATAGCAAGATTCGGGTCGAGTCTTAAAGTAGGAATCCTTAAAGTATTTATAGCACTTCGCTACTAGATATTACAAAAGGGTTTATATGAATATTTTACAGAATAAAGTTGCGCTTGTTACCGGTGCCAGTTCGGGTATTGGTCGAGCAACTGCAAAATTATTTGCCAAAGAAGGGGCAAGCGTTATCGTGGCTGCACGACGAACAAAAGAGCTTGATATCCTAGTAGAGGAAATTCTACAAGCAGGCGGAAAGGCCAAAGCATTTGCTGGTGATGTGAAAAAAGAATCTTATGCTAAAGCGTTAGTTGAGTTTGCAGTTAAAGAATATGGCGGACTAGACATAGCCTTCAATAATGCAGGTACCTTAGGTGCTTGCAGTGCAACGCCAGATCTTACACTTGAAGCATGGGACGATACGATAAGTACTAACTTAAGCAGTGCATTTTTGGGCGCAAAACATCAATTGCCTGTTATGAAATCAGGTGGATCGGTTATTTTTACGTCGTCATTTGTGGGCTACACAATAGGTATGCCAGATAAAGCGGATTACGCGGCTAGTAAAGCTGGCATAGTGGGTTTAGCAAAGGCGCTTGCATGTGAGTATGGTTCAAGTGGTATTCGAGTCAATGCGTTGTTACCAGGGGCAACGGATACAGCAATGAGTGAGAAGTTTGGAAATTCTTCAGAAGTATTAGCGTTTGTAAAAAATATGCACGCATTAAAAAGAACGGCATCCCCACAAGAAATTGCCAATTCGGCGCTGTACCTTGCCTCTGATTTATCAAGTTTTACAACAGGTACAGCAATGTTGGTGGACGGTGGGGTGTCTATTTGTAAAACGTAGGCAGTTAAAGCATACCTAATTTAGGTCTAAGTTGCGGTAACTATGGCTACTGTTGTCACATTGGCTTTTTCATGGGTCCCGCCTCTTATTCTTAACGGGTGTGCAGGCGGTAATTTTTTTACTTAGATTTTGGAGTCTATTTTTTATTTGGGTCACGCTGTTACTTACTTAAAATTAAGGTAGGTTAATGAAAGCGTTGGTTTCTAAATGTGACGGTATAATTCGTATTTAGTTTTTCTTTCAACTGTAATATTTCACTAAAATACCAATTGAAGGTAGGAATGCTTTAATGCAGGTGTTCGTTAAATTGCTTTATTCGTGGGTCTGTTTAAACGTGTGTAACTGAGATACGAACTAAGTGGATGTATACATAATCAGCATTTGTAATGCTGTGAGCTTAGATTCAGGGTTTAATTATTTGTTACCCATAGAATATGAACGAGCCTAGTAAAATGGATATTAAATTCGCAAAGGCATATTTACATAATTCTGTTAAACATAATGTTGTTGATTAGTGTAACTAAACGCTAATAACATTTTTTTATGCGATAATTGTCCCTTAAGACGTTAACATAATAATTTTAGTAATTAG
>JAPYOP010000225.1 GCA_029938115.1 Colwellia sp.
TATTCTTCTAAACTATAGTGAGAGCAATCTTTACCTACACCACTTTGTTTTAACCCACCATGTGGTAAGGAGACATCGTAATGAACTTCATTAATACACACGCTACCCGCTTGAATTTGCTCTGCCGCTTGTAAACCTCGTTGAAGGTTTGTTGTATAAACATATGCCGCTAAGCCATATTCGGTATTGTTTGCCATGGCAATGACATCGTCATGCTCGATGAATTTTATTACCGGTAATACGGGGCCAAATATTTCGTCACAAGCTAGTGACATTGCAGGAGTAACATCCGCTAAAATAGTAGGTTCTAAATAATAGCCAGTCGGGTGGTTTTGAGGGATTTTACCGCCCATTATTATTTTTGCGCCCTCCGCGACAGCGTTATTTACTGCTGTCATCACTCTATCGCGTGCCTGCGGGGTCAGCATAGGACCCATCAGACGTTCGTTAGAGCGACCTGCACCAAGTACAATGCCTTTTGCGTGTGCTTTGGCTTGTGCTAGAAACTTGTCATATACTGACTCATGAACAAAACAGCGATTTGGTGAGACACATACTTGTCCAGAATTGGCAAACTTTAAGTCAACAATATTTTGTGCTGCTTTGGTTACATCAGCATCACCATAAACGATCACAGGGGAGTTACCACCGAGTTCAACTGAGAAGTGCTTAACGTTACTACAGGCCGTTTTCATTGTCTCTACGCCGGCTTTAGTTGAGCCGATCATTGTAAATAAACTGGTCTTTTTAGAGGTCAATAACGGATTGGTTATATCGTAACGATCACCGGAAATGACATTGATAACACCTGCTGGAATGCCAGCCTCAATAGAAAGTTGTG
This sequence comes from Colwellia sp., assembly GCA_029938115.1. Lineage (GTDB taxonomy): Bacteria > Pseudomonadota > Gammaproteobacteria > Enterobacterales > Alteromonadaceae > Colwellia. Next base: position 842 of record JAPYOP010000225.1, read on the forward strand.
CGCAGCGAAGTGTGGCTAAAGGCGTTAATTGCGATGGTTTTATAACGGCGGTACAGCCAGAAGCCAACACTGGGCCTAATTTGTAACCTAAATTTAGTAAAGGAAAATTCCAAGCAAGGTAACCAACAACAACACCTAAGGGTTGCCTCATCATATAATTAAGAAAACGCCCATTTGGATCAGCAATCACAGGTTGGTCAATGCGCTTTGCTTCTTCAATATAAAAACGTAAACAGTTGGTTAGCATATCAAAGTCATACTCAGCGTTATCTGCTGGTTTTCCAGTTTCAGCAATTAACAAATCAACAATTTCATCTTTGTGCTGTTCAAGCAGTTCGGCATATTTAAGAATGAGTTCACTGCGCAGAGCAAGTGACATTTTTGACCAGACTTTAAATGCTTTTTCTGCACTATCTAAAGCATACTCAATATGCTCTGGTTCAATTTGCGGTACCCTTGCAATGACTTGCTCTGTTGCTGGGTTAATAACATCAATTGTTTCTTTTTCACTGATCAATTCGCCGTTGATCAACATTTTAAAGTTCTGTATGTCAGTATTGAGTGTGCTCATCGTGTTTCCGTCATATTTATATCAAATTGTTTCATTGCCTGTATGTCAATTTCAACACCTAATCCTGGCGTTGTAGGAACTATTGCTCCCCCATTTTGTACTACTACAGCAACGTTATATAACTCATCTCTGAGTGGATTTTCAGTTCTATCGTATTCTAAAAACAGTTGTTTAGGCTCTGCTCGGCCTGGCTCATGATATGCACTGGCTAAAAAGTGTGTTGCCGCCGCAAAATTTAGCATTGTGCCCCAAACATGTGGCACACAGTTGATGCCATTAGCAGAGGCGA
>JAPYOP010000099.1 GCA_029938115.1 Colwellia sp.
GTGCCGATGGATTTTTGTTAAAAGACATGGAACCAGAAGATGTCTTAGAAAAAATTAAACAGGCAGCGTTGGGTAAGATGGTCATTAGTGAGCGACTTACACAAGTGTTGGCCAGTGCATTGCGTCGCCCACAGAAAAAAGTGAATAATATTCTTGAAAGTCTTACCGGTCGTGAGCTGGATATTTTGAAGCTTATCGCAAAGGGTTTAAGTAATAAATTAATCGCTCGTGAGTTAGGCATCAGTGACGGCACAGTAAAAGTACATGTAAAACATCTGTTAAAGAAAATGGATTTAAAGAGCCGGGTAGAAGCCGCTGTATGGATGGTGGGTGAAAAACACGCCGCCGAAAATAGTTAAGTTTGTTTTATTTTAAAACCTTAAGAGACGTCTCCATGGTTGATTGTTGCAGTGTCCCCGGCTTGGTTCCTCTTGAAAGTGCCATGGCACAACTGTTTGAAATGGTGAAAAGCCAACAGCAAGAACAAACTGTTAACTTAGAAGATGCCCTTGGCCGAATTTTGGCACAGGACCAAATAAGTACTCTAGACATACCGCCTAAAGACAATAGTGCCATGGATGGTTTTGCACTTAAGTTCTCACAAGGTGCAACAGGTCAAAAACTTAATATGGTAGCTAAGGTTTTTGCCGGACACCCGCTGACTCAAATCATAAATAACGGCGAATGTGTGCGTATTATGACGGGTGGGCAAATACCCGAAGGCTGCGATGCGGTGATCATGCAGGAAAATACCTCAGCTGAAGCCAATATCATTACTATTAATCAAACGGTACAACTGGGCGAAAATATTCGCAGTCAAGGTGAGGATATTAAAGCGGGTCAATCGGTATTGAAAGCAGGCCGCAGACTTACCAGTGCCGATATAGGGTTACTGGCAAGCCTAGGTAAGCAACAGATATGTGTGTATAAAAAAATAACCGCAGCACTTATCAGTACTGGCGATGAACTAAAAAAACCAGGCCAGGAATTAGCGGCTGGTCAATTTTATGAAAGTAATGCTTTTACGGTGTCAGCAGTATTAAAACGCCTCGATGTAGAGGTGATTGACTTTGGCATTGTACCAGATGATTTAGCACAGTTAACCGATGTTTTTACTCAGGCTGATCAACAAGCGGACGTGGTAATTACGTCAGGTGGAGTTTCGGTGGGCGAGGCTGACTACACAAAAATCGTATTAGAAAAACTGGGAAAGATTGATTTTTGGAAACTGGCCATTAAACCCGGTAAGCCATTCGCCTTTGGACATTTACCCAATAGCTATTTTTTTGGTTTACCGGGAAACCCAGTGTCGGCCATGGTGACCCTGCACCAGTTAGCCGTGCCGTTATTACGCAAAATAGCGGGCGAAACCGCTAAGTTGCCGTTACGATTAAATGCCGTGACCACACAAAAAATTCGCAAACGTCCAGGGCGAACCGATTTTCAGCGGGGTGTCTATGAAGTGGATGCAACAGGGCAGCTTAAGGTGAGTTTAAATGGGGCCCAAGGCTCAGGAATATTAAGTTCCATGAGTGGGGCCAACTGTTACATTATCCTGCAACAAGAGCGCGCTACGGTAGAGGTGGGTGAGCAGGTGACTATAGAGCCATTTGATGAGTTGTTGTGTTAATACAATTCCATAGAGCTATTTTTAATGGTTTCAATTTAGTTAGGTCTTTACTGGACAACCACATATTCTGGTAAGAATATATAGCGAATATTACTGATGTAGTTTAAGTTCTAAATTTATAAGCCCTTATCAAGAGGGAGGCTTCCCAATAAATTTATCAAACTTACTTGGCTGTTACATTGTGATTTTGTAAGGCAATTTTTTACTTGTTCTTGAACGGTATGAGTCGATTTATTTTGTATAGCGGCGATCTCCTTTATTGAATACCCTTTTGTTAAAGCAATGCATACGTCAGCCTCCATTGGGGTAAATGGAAATATGTTTGATAATTGATGTTTAGTCAGTGAGCTTGAGTAATCTAGCGTAATAGCATAAGCCATTATTCCTAAAAATAGGGTGTAGCCTTCATTGTTTGTATGGGTCAGTTCATGATAGTGAAAACGTATTTCATCATTGTATTTTTGGGGGTGAATATTATCTAATTGAAATCCTTTGTGTAATTTTATTGCTTGAAAAACACCGAATAACAAACATTTTGAAATTGGGCTTTTGGGATCTAATGAATATGTTTCATTAACTTTACAAAGTGCATTGTTATCTTTAAATATTCGCGTCATTGGCTCATTTAGTGCGTTGAGCTCGCCAAGCTCAGTGAATACGGCTACCGGAAGTCTAAATGATTTAACGAGTGCTTTTAGGCGTTTTGTGTTTTTTTCACTTTTATCATTATTTATAAGCGAAAGGTATACTTTTCTTATGTATGGAATGAGTGTGGAAATACGATCGAGTTCACTCTGAGTAAATTCACCTTGTTCTTTTGTTCTATCAGCCGCCAGAAAACAGGTCCACTGCTCATCTCTGAATATGCACGCAACAGCGTAATATTCGATTCCTTGTGGCTTCATCCAATGTTTATAGAAGCGGCTTTCATAAATAGAAAATCTATCCTCTGATATATTCGTAGAATAACAAGTGTCGGATGATTGACTTAATGCTTTTGATAAAACAGGGCTTTCGTTTATGTATTTTTCTACAAATAAGTTTGCATACTTAGGTAGCATTCGTACACCAGCCTTTATATGAAATTTCATTATATTTGAATCTTTAGCAATGGTCGAAATGTGACAAGTATTGAGATTGAAATGATCAACCATTTTCTGTAAAAAATACTCCCAGCCTAAACTGTGATGGTCCGCTTTAAGTAATAGTCCAAGTAAAAAATTATCTTCATTATGTATCATATTATTCTCCAATAAATAACCCATAAAATACTAATTTAATTTTATGGGTATTCCAGAAAGCAAATTAACTAAATTTATTTGACTATTGCACCCGGTTTTTTTAAAGCATGATTTAAGCTGTTTCCGAATAGTGTTAATTGATTTGTTTAATTTATCTGCAATATGTATTGGTGTCATACCGCTGTAAATAGCAATGCAAACTTCAGATTCAGCAGCAGTAAGGTTAAATAAGTTATTTAAGTGTTTGGATGTAAACGGTTTAGAGTAATTAATTGTGGTGCAGTACGATATAGAGCCTGCATCTGAAGTCGAATTGTTATATTCGTTATCGTAAACTTTGAGAGTATAGACTGGTATAGCGTGTTTATTATTAATTTTTGATAGGGTTTTAGTTTGTAGTACGTTTTCATCTTTTTCTAGATTGCTTATTGCAAGGTTGGTCGTATTTTTTTGTTCATTTATTCGTGACTCTGAATCAATTAGTTCTAACATTGGTTTATTAATAGCAACCGTTTTTCCAGATCCATCAACGATTATGACGGGCACTCTTATAGACTTAACAATTGACTGTGTTCTATAAAAAGATAAATTATTTGACTCCAATTTTAATATGGATACAAAATATGAACGAATATAAGGGGCTATACTAATGAACTCAGTTTGTACTTTATCGCTAGTAGATATTTGTTCAGTTTCAATAACAAAATAATAATTGGATTTGTATTGGTAGTGAAGGTTTCCCCAAATAACGTTGTTTATGTTTATGGGTTTGTGATATGAGTCAGCCTGCATTGATGAGCTGACCATGTTTAGTTCTTGGTGTGCAATATTGATCATTTTTACTAGGTCTTCATCAAGTAAGGATTTAATGTTTGACCTGCAGGAATGTAACCTTAAGCATAATGCATCATGCTGAGTATTGAATCCAAGCAATGTTACAGAGCTATAAGAATACTCAGTCGCAATTGTATTTAAGAGTGTTAACAATCCCGATGTAGATTGATCTAACTCAAAAAGCAGATTAATAATATCTATTGGTTTTACCATGATGTTAGTGTCTTCTAATTATTGATAAGTTGTATATCTTCAGGTATTCCTATTTGTCAAAAATACTGCTACCTAGAAAAGCTGTGCTCTTGGTAATAATTGTTTAAGTAATCCACCTTAAAATATAAAATTATCAGATAAAAAATTTTTAGTTTTCTAAACTCGCCTAATTGTAGATGTTAACGCTCTATCAAATATAGAAAATTGGCTGCTTGATAAATACAAGCTTTCATTAGTTTTTGATATTTTCGACTGAAACTAGCATCTCACCAACAAAATTAAAACCCCTTATTAATAATAAGAAGAATCGATATGCGCATGTAAAAAATGTCCCAAGTGGTCTAATCACAAGACTATAAAGGTCGATCATTGTCATTATATGTGGGTAACTTTCAATAGATACATTCGTACTATGTATGTGGTGTGAAATATTTTTAGTTAATTCTAATAGCACAGATAATCACGCTAGCCACATCATAGTTGAATCGAACGAACGGTACCTTATCAATTGGTAAGGTACCGGTATTACTCTATTTAAAACTCAGGGTAATATTTGGATGTGACGCGATACTGTGTAGGGGGCATAGTGTTATAAAAAAATGAGAGCGGCCTCTAATGTTATATGGTTAAAACTGGTGTTACTGCTAAGTAGTACAAATTAACCATCTAGAAAATGTATTTTATATATCCAGATTTTTACAGAATAATTTTATGTTTATATTGTTGAAATATAAATCCAAGCATGGTTGTAGGTACTATGGGAACGAGGATGAGTCGGAATATAAACTAAAAACTTAGTCTAGATGCACGCCAACTTGAGATGAAAAATTTCTGTAATTTATTGATAATCACTTTATTCTCAAAGATTCTAGAAATCTGGAAGCGTATGCATGCATTAAAATTTATAGAATAATTCTCCCCCTAAATCCAATGATTATTATACCCCCTAAATGAACCATAGAATAATCCTCTTAATCAAATAACATATTTATTCCTGAAAACCTTAAGTAAATAATGAAAAAAATTAATTGGGTATTCACTATGATGCCTATATTTAGCCTTCATTTATGAAGCTATTAAATATAGGTAACATTACAAAGTGTGACCCAGTTGACATTGTGTGTCGTGGTTTGCATATTTTGGACCATTACAAATAGGGTTTAAATGGAAATGATTCACGAATAAATATAATTGGTTGATTTTTGTTTTTACTAATTTATATGTGTGTTTATTAAATTCTAAATATAAATGTAAGTGATTGGCTGTGGTTTGTTAGCGAGAGAACTTTATAAAGGGGGTATTGGCATATGATTTTTGGTGTACGTAATGGTTTGTTAAGTGTTTTTTTACTGGCTTCACCTATGTTATATGGAGATATTCCTGAGCCATCGAACTTGGTATATGGAAAAATAAATATTGGTGGCGTGACAGCAGTACCAGGCGCTGTGCCGCTAACCATTACCGCGAAACTGGCTGGTCAGATAATAGCAAGTTATCAGTTCGGCTCGAACCAGGGATTAGAAGATAACTATTTGCTAAGTATCCCCCTGGATTCTGAGGGCGATAGAGAGCAGGGCACGGCCAGAGAGGGGGATTTGGTAGAGTTGTATGTATCAAACGTTTTTGTAAAAAGTATCGTGGTGGGGGCGCGGGGAGCATTGTTGCCAAACGACCTCCCGGTGGACCTTGCTACTTATCAAAGCCTAGATACAGATGGCGATGGTATCCCCGACTATATTGAAACACAGCTCTCCTATTTGGATGAAAACAAAGCTGAAGATGCAGGAGCTGATGAAGACGGCGATGGTTACAGTAATTTGGAAGAGTATTTAGCGAATACCGATTCACTAAACTCTGACTCACAGCCATTTTTAACCGATTACTCTATGTCTATAACCACGAGTACCGAAACTGATGGCGAGCTTGGGGTTATGTTCCGCTATCAGGGGCCAGACAACTATTACCGTTTTAGCTGGAGTAATAAAGATGGTAGTCGCAGGCTAGAAAAAAATGTGGCGGGAACCCTAAGCGTAATACTAGAGGATACCGCTGTACTCAGCGCACTTACCGACTACCGTGTTGATTTATCCATTGTTGGTGAAAACATTAAAGTAAGCGTAAATGATAGTGACGTATTTACAATTACCGATTCAAGCTTTGATAAGGGCACGATTGCATTATATAACCGTGATTCAGAAGATTCTAAATACGACAACCTAGTTTTAACAAATTTAAAAATTAATCGTAAGATTGATGAACATTTTAGTGTTGCAAGTGTAATGGAGAAATTCACAATTGTTGACGAAGGTGGAGCGGGCACCGTATCTACATGGTCAATCACCGATAAATATTTAACACAAACTACGCAGATTTTTAACACCGACGTCTTAACCAAAGGCAGCCATGGAACATTTGCAATTTTTCAGCTAAATGATTCCGATTCAGACGGTGTGCCCAATGAATCTGATGCTTTTCCCCAGGATGCAAGTGCGGCCTTAGATACGGATAGCGATGGTATGCCAGACACTTGGGAGCAGGGTCATGGTTTTAACCCGCAAGAGGCAGATGATGAGTCATCCGATGCTGATGGTGATGGCGTCAGTAATCTTGATGAGTATATAAATAACACCAATCCCAATGCATACAACGTGAATGAAGTTACACCGGAATCCCGCGCTACCACCACGGCCTATACAAGGCAGGTTTCATCAATATCCATGATGGACAGCAGTTCTTTTGCGACTACCAGTGCCATTGATCCATTCGTAAAAGTTTGGGATACAAATGGTGACTTAACTGAAGAGAAAGTTTCTTTTGATACTAAGGTCATTAATGGAGTACACAGCAGCGCCAGTTATTTAGATGAGGTTATTGTGGGGACGGGTGATGCAACCGTTCAGGTGTGGGATACCAATAGTAATCAGAAAAAGTATGAATTTGACTCCATGAGTGGAAGTGTATTGGCCGTAGACGTGAGTGATAGTTATTACACGGCAGGTACCTCTGAGGGAATGGTTTACCTATGGAACAAGCAGGGTGAGTTCCTAACAAAATGGAATACCGGAAGTTTGTTTATTAGCGATATTAAAATTCACGATGGCTTGGTTTACGTTAACACCTCGCTACCCAATGAAACAACAGCATGGGATTTAACAGGCAACCTTCATTATCTAGTTGAAGGGGGGGATGGGGCGGGATACCCCGAGCTTGATATCTCATCCGAAGGCACATTGGTGATTGCCGGCTCTAGATCACGCAACGGTATTGTTAAATTGCGCTCGGCTCCACCAATCATGGGGGCAAAAGCAGAAACGGATGTGTTAACAGTATATGAAAATCCATTAAGTGGGCTTTACATAAATAAATCTAATCAACAAATGATATCAGGGGACGAAAAAGGAAATATATATATTACACAGCTACCTTCAGGCCAATTACTGCGGGTATTTAACGCTCATGAATATGCTGTTACCAGTGCAACTTTGACAGATACAACCGTAATTAGTGCATCGGTAAATGGTGAAATAAAGGTATGGAATCTAGATTAGCCTAAATGTATAGAGACATATCCGTTTTATAAAACATAAACCTTACATGAGTATTAAATATGTTAGCCCTTAAAAAATTAAAACCCTTGATGTATATGGTTATTGTGAGTGTATTAATACAAGGCTGTAGCGAAAATAATACGGTCAACGACAAAGTGATCAGTACCGAGAAAGTTGAAGAAATTACTCCGCTAAATATTGATAGTTTTTCATCACCCGCATCGGTGTTAATAAATGATCAGGCAAGTATAGAGGTTCGTGTTTCTGGTGTTAAGTCTGATGCATTGATTAAGTACCGTTTTCTGCCTGATTCCAATGGCATTCATTTTAAACCAAACTCTGGAATCATCGCAAAAAATGAAGATTTGGGTGTATTACAAACCCACTATCAGGCACCTCCCACCCCTGGCCTATATCGGTATACCGCAGAATTTTATGGCATAGACGATAAAGTGACACAGCAAGAATTCACCATTGAAGTGACAAATTAAGATGTTCTGTAAGCGAGGTATAGATCATGGGTAGAAAAATAATTGGGGCAGTAATAATCAGTGCTGTTGTGACGGTAGCAACCGTATATATGCTTAACAAACAGACGCCTGAAGTCGTTAACGTTGTTGATGCTGATTTTGTAACCGTCAATGGAAAAAATCTAAGTAGGAAAATGCTAATTGAAGAGATGCGTTTTCGTGGGGCTATCACACCGGGAGTACTAAAGGATTCTGAGGCATTAAAATCTATCATGGATGAAATAGTTATAACTGAGGTGATGGCACAAAAAGCTATTGAAAATGGCTTGGATAAATCACCAAAGATCGCCATGACGATTAAAAAACTATTGGCCAACGAATATAGAAACTCGGTGATTAAACCTCAGTTAAAACAACTGATCATTACTAAGCAGGAAATTGAAGAGGCTTATGAAGAGAATATAGGCAAGTATTCAACCCCTGCCATGGCTAAGGCCGCCGTCATATTTATGCAATATCCTCATGGAGATATAAAGAATAATCTTAATCTATTAAAAGATATAACCAAATTAAAGAAAGCGGCTGAAAAACAATCAAAAAGTATTGTGGGTTTTGGAGAGTTGGCCAAGAAACATTCAGATGATATGCGCAGCAAATACAGAGGCGGTGTTTTAAACTGGGTCAGTAAGGGCACCATGATTCAACGCTTAGATAAAGAAATTGTAAATGCAATTTTTGAAGTAAAAACTCTAGGAGATATCAGCCCAATTATTGAAACCAGCAGAGGATTGGCATTGGTGAAGTTACTGGAAGAAAGGACGCCAAAATTAAAATCAATAAATGTTGTGGAGAACACAATTCGTAATCAACTGCTAGAACAAAAAAAACAACAATTTCTTACCGAATTTTACGATGATTTAAAAGGTGAATCTGATATTGAAAATCACAGCAAGGTTGTAGGGTTGTTATTGAAAGAACAAGAGCGTCAGTCTAAAAATAAAAACGAGATGTCTTTAACTTCTCCCCCCATGTTTCCAGTAAATTAATAGAATAATAAATGAATATAAACAAATAAAAGTAGCCAAATTATGAAGAAAATAATAAATAGTCTGTTATTAATTCCGTTATTTATGGTGATAGGCTATAGCCAGTCTTTACTGGCTAAAACGCAATCTATTGAGTTGAATGCGGGATGGAATCTAATTGCCTTAGCGGTGGAGCCTGTAGACACCAGTTCAAACGAGATATTTAAAAGTATTGATGATGCCTTTGTTTCGGTTTGGGGCTTTGATGAAATAAATCGAGATTGGAATACTTTTCCTCAGCCGCTGGTTGGCGCAAGTGAGGTAAGCAGTTTAGAGGTGGGTAAAGGTTACTGGGTTAACGTAACGCGTAGCTCTACTCTAATTATTGAAAGTACTCAAGAATTGGCATTTGGTCAGCTTGACCTTTACCCTGGGTGGAATCTGGTGGGATTTACCACAGAACAGGCTGTTAATTATAAAAATATACTAAGTGGTGTGCCCTATTCCCAAGTGTGGGGCTTTAATACAGTGGCTAATCAGTTTGAAGG
>JAPYOP010000226.1 GCA_029938115.1 Colwellia sp.
AGATACGAAAGCGGAAGTTAGCCTTGGCTTACCTAACAACAAGTGATCCGACTTAGAACTGTCGTTAGATAAACAAATGGCTAAAGTCAAAAGCAGAAAGTGATCTTAAATATTGTTGATTGAGTATCATATATCATGACTGAAAAGCCGTATATTCATAAAAATGAATTTGAAGGTGAGTCTTTTAGTAATAACAGCCCTTAAATGAGGACAATCTCAATATTTATGCGTAGAAACATCTTTGAAGAGTGCGACGTATTTAAAATACGATCAAGCACCTAAAGTTCTACTTACCAAATGTTAGCCCCATCGCTGCAAGTTCACGCGAACGCGTATCAATACCTTGAGTTTCATTTTCCACATTCGCAACTTGCTCTAAATTATATTTAGAGGCATCACTAATATTAACAATATTTTTACTCATTTCTTGAGACACCACACTTTGTTCTTCCGCTGCTGTAGATGTTTGAATAGTTAAATCAGAAATATCACTAATCACGCTAAACATATGCTCAACCATTTCTTGAGTTTGCTTAGTTTCATTAACACAAGCATCTGCCGATTCTTTACCTCGAGCCATAGTATTCGACCAACCAGTTAATGTTGTTTGAATTTCGTTAATTGAGCTTTGAATTTTCTCTGTCGCAGCATGAGTACGGCTCGATAATGCTCTAACTTCATCAGCTACTACCGAAAAGCCTCTACCATGTTCACCAGCACGTGCAGCTTCAATAGCTGCATTTAGTGCTAATAAGTTAGTTTGGTCAGCAATACCTTGAATTTCTTGCATAATCTCACCAATTTTTTCAGCTTCTCCTGAAAGTTCTGTTGCTGATGATGCTGAAGTAGCAACCTCCTTTGCTAAACCACTAACCTGTGCCATGGTATGGGTCATGGCCGTTGATGCACTTTCACATTCACTATGAGCTTGTTGTGCTTTTTGTGAGGTAGTGTTTGTGTTTTGCGCTACTTCATTAATTGTCACAGACATTTCCTCCATAGCAGTAGCTACTTGGTGTAACTCATCAGCTTCTTTTTTAACTCCTTCTCGAGCTTGAGATGCTGCGGTAGATAAATTCAACGCCCCACTTTCAAGTGATGATGAACTATCAATAATTCGGCCAAGTACAGTTCTCATACGTCCCTCTGCCATTTTAAGATGAAAGTCAGCAATACCTTGCGCTTGAAATCCACAAAAGACATAACGAGAAACACTATCAAATTTTTGTTTTAACGATTTAAAGTACTTGGGCGTAGTAACCAACTCTTCATAAAAGGTTATAAATGGGATAAATGGTAATACTAAGCAGGCATAAACATTAGCAAAGCTCGCCGCTATTGCCATTGCACTCAAACCGAAAAAACCAAGCATTTTTAACTTGGAGTTAGTATGCCAGGGGATAATGTTTTTCCCTGCACTAATAGCTTCATAAGCTGCTTGTGCGATTTTTTTAGTCTTTTCATCAAGGTTCACACGAACCGATTGATAGCCAACTAACTTTCCGCCTTCGTAAATAGGGGTAACAAAGGCATCAACCCAGTAGTATCTGCCGTCTTTACAGCGATTTTTAACCGCGCCTCGCCAGTCTTTCCCCTGCTCTAAAAGTGTCCATAAATCTTTGAATGCAGCAGGCGGCATATCAGGATGGCGTACAATATTATGATTTTTACCAATAAGCTCAGACTCATCATAACC
>JAPYOP010000227.1 GCA_029938115.1 Colwellia sp.
CTAAGAAGGAATTTATTTTGTCGACAGAAAATCCTCTAATAGGCGCATGGGAATTAATATCATTTGAACTTCGTCAAGAAGATGGAACCATCAGATATCCTTGGGGAAGCAATATACAAGGGCAAGTAATGTATAGTTCAGATGGGTATATGGCAGGCTCATTTATGAAAGAGAATAGAGCTGATTTTGAAGGTGATGATTTGGTATCCGGTTCAGTTCAAGAATTTGAAGCCGCTATGAAATCTTATGTAGGTTATGCTGGACCATATAATTTGCACGGAGATCGGGTATTCCATCAAGCTACGATCAGCCTTTTCCCTAACTGGACAGACACTTCAATCGAAAGGTTTTTCGATGTTACAGGAAATAAACTTACCCTCACCACCACGCCTTTGGTGTTTGATGGAATATCAGCTGTCGGAGCTTTAGTTTGGCAGAAATTACCTTCATTAAATGTGCATAAACAAACCTAACAAATAGCTGCTACGGACACCGTTGAGCTAAGCGTTAAATAGCTTATCGGCCAGTGTTACTTGGTTACAATATTTACATTTTACTTTGACCGACTTATGAACAGATAGATATTGAAAAGGATTTTAAATATGGTAAGAGTTCACGTTATTAAAGGTATATGTCTACTCTTTATATTCATTAGCATGCTTTTATCTAACCAATCTTTAGCTCAAGTTTTTAAATGTATAACTGATAATGGCTTGGAATATCAAAACACCCCTTGTTATGGTGAAGGTAAAAAAATAAACATTAAAACTAACTTAGTTAGCCATAAGCCAGTAGTAAATAAGAGTTCAATAACTGATAAGGCTGAAACGAATAAAACGTGCGACCCTAGTTTATACGGAACCTGGAAAGCAAGTTGGTTTCAACATGGTAAGGATGGGAAAAGATTATCTACGCAAGGGGTTTTAAAATGGACTTTTAGAAGAAACCACACAGCTGAGTTTTACACTGACGGACAGCTTGGCGGGAAAGCATTAAAAGTATCTTATCAATGCACCGACCATCGAATAACAATATTTACACTTAAAAACCCAGAAAGTAAAAACGATTTATTGGTTCATTCAGTTAATAATAGTGAATTAGTTACAATAGAAAGAAGTAAGCTGGTTCATTGGCGAAAAATGTAGTTAATAATTCTAAATTCATTCGCAGTAATTTATGACTAATCAGGTATTCAACAATCATAATAAATGCGCGCCCTTCGAGCGCCCAACGCTCGTTCCTCGCGTGGTTTATATATGCGCTAGCTGCTGTGATTACATTTAAAAGAGGAATTAAGTTATGATTTCAAAGATATTGGTAAGTGTCGGGGTCGTTTTTTATGCTTTAGTTGTTCCATTCTTTGAAATTAACGACACACATGTTTTTAACCCTGAATGGGGAGCTCATGCCAGATTACACGAAGTGTGGCAGTTAGCTACTAACTGTTTAATAGGTCTTCTTAGTTTTTGGCTTATTTGGATAAAAGAAAAAATATTACCAGCAAGCATTTTGACAATCTTCATCACATTAGGTTTTATGATTGCTTATTTTACACGTGATAGTTATGGCGGGTCTATGGTTCTTTCTGACGGTACTGAGAAAGTAGTAGCTGGAATAAATATTGGAGTTCTAGGTTTTGGTATTGCCATTATTTTTGCAATCATAGCTGTACTCATTAAAAACAGAAATGAATCT
>JAPYOP010000038.1:0-16462 GCA_029938115.1 Colwellia sp.
CATCAACTCAATAAACTATTAGACCTTGAACACATTGGTATGAGTGGTCATAGCTTCGGTGCCCATACCACACTAGCTGTTGCTGGACAAAAATACACTTTAAACCAAAACTTCCACGACAAACGAATCGACGCCTTTCTTGCATTGAGCCCAAGTCCAGGAGTCGATATGGAAGCGTCTAAAGCCTTTGGACACATTACTCTGCCTATTCTCAGTATGACGGGTACACTAGATAGTAGTCCTATCAAGGAAATGAAGCCTGAGGATCGACTAAAGGTGTTTGCTGCTTTACCCTCGGGAGATAAATATCAATTGGTGCTAGAGGGAGCTAAACACTTTGCTTTTGGTGACAACAACAGCTGGAGAACTCGAGGGCGAAATCATAAACATCACCCAGCAATACAGCAAATCAGTTTGCAGTTTTGGAATGCCTACCTCAAAGGTAACGCCGTATCAAAAAAATGGCTGCAATCAAATAAAACTATCACTGAGACTGGGCTAACCTCAATTGATGTCTGGCAATGGAAATAGCTGTAGAAGAGTAATAACTAACGAAATACATTCTTGTGTTATTTAAGAGTGATGACTTCGATAGCACCCCCTACTCCGTTAATAGTTAATAGTTAATAGTCATTTAACTCACTAAATTTAAAATTATACTGTAGATATTCATCGTCAAGCGATTTTATATAAGGATTTTTAAGTTCGAATATTTGCCTTTCTTTCATATTTGCAAATCGTATTTTTTCTATATAATACCTTTTCCATAGTTTTATTAAACTGCCGTCTTTGTATGCCATTTTTAAACCAATATCGATACGTTTGGCAATCTTGACATCACGTTTATTAGTTATGAAGAATCTCGGTAGTGGATATTTTAGTGCAAAACATGGTTCTATAGCAAGGTTAGGGTATTGATTTGACTCATAGGGTAATTCGTTAATAGCCCGAAAAAAATACCTGGCTCTTTTGTGTTTTATCATTTCAAACATTTGCTGAGACCTTGCCACACCATAAACATTAAAGTGGTTATACTTTAAAACATCAGTATCGAGCCAACCAATACCTTGAACTGTTAATTCCTCTGCGATGTCGTTAATATCGATATTGTCACATTTATTCTGATCATTTCTCTGAGATGAAAAGGCAACTCGATAGCCTGTCACGCCAAGTTCTAATGGGAATTTTATTACATTGTAATTTTTTAAAATTTCATCGGTAACGGATACCTTCATGACAAAATTCTCATATATACCTTTATCAAGTTGACCAATTAATCTTGGGTAGTTTTCATGTTGATCAGTGCTTACTAATTCAAAATCACCAAACTCTGATTTTGTTTTTTCTAGCGCAAGCTCTAATAAGTTTTTAATGTACCTTGGCCCTTCACTTTCTCCGGCAAAAGTAATTATTGTTTTGGATAATGCAATGAAGGGACAAAAGAAAATAATAAAAAGAACAAAAGTTCGCATTGTGATACCAAAAAGTATTTTGCCTCATAACTAAAAATTCTAATTTGAAACATAGGTAAAGGTTTGATTGTAGATTAGTAATTATATCGATGAATTGCAATTATCAATAGCCGCTTGATTACTGATTACTGATTCTTTCTAGGAGGGTGGGATATTTTTTGCCAACCGTTTAATTGCTTATCATCAAGAATCAATCCAGAAAACATCTCATTAGTAACGCCTGATGCTTTGAGTTTTTTTAATCCCACAGACAAAGCATTCATTAATTCATCAGCGCCCTCTATATTTTTAGATAATGCAAAGCGCTCAGCTTTATTTCCGGAAAAATATACTTTTCCAGTCGCTTTAAGTTTAACGCCAAGTAAAGTTCTTTCTGTGGGGTTTTTCCCTTTCATATCCAGCAATACAACATCTGCTCGTTGATGCTCAATAAAATCAAATAGGTTTTTATATAATAACGGATGATAATTAATTTCTAATTTCTCTAACCACTTTTGCTGCCATGGCCATTGAAGAGGTACGGCAGCTTTTAATTTTTGAATATCGGCAAGTGAGTTTGCAGCTAAGGCGGTGTGATTGTTTATCGAAGTGAAAAAAGCACTAAGTCGATAATTGTCATTTATTACTACATCAGAATAAACGATACCATCAACACTGGTATTATTAGTGTTTTTTTTCTGCACTAAATGTAAAAGCACATGTGCTTTCCCAGTATTTACAAGCCATTTTCCTCTTTTAACATTTGGTGAAGTTGAAATTTTAAAGGTAAATTTATAATTTGCAGCGGTTAACGCTCGACAAAAAAGATTAAAACTCAATAAATGCTTTCTGCCAGGATAAAGGTGGTAATCATCCGGCTGTAAACAAGGATCTGTTTTGAACGCTGCTATTTCGTTAATAGTCCCTTCGCTTAATGCAATAATAATTTCATGACTTTGGGTTTTCTGAGGCGGTGTTTCTGATTTAACTGAAAGCACCTGAAGAGCCAATAAAGCCATTATAAGGAGGAAAAAATATTTCTTTAATCCAGCTATATTGTATTTGAACCTTATATCAATCATATATATCCATATTATTTTTTTTATAACCTTGTTATAAAATAGTCATTAAAAATAAAACATGATAAAGCTAATATTATTATTAAGGAAACGGTTAATATAAGCAAGTTAAGCATCGGCTAAGGTTTATTCCAAACAACTTGACTCATTTTGTTTTCAAAGTTTTTAATCTGTGCTTTATATTTATAGTCTTTAGCTAGGTTATTCCACTCACCAGGATCTTGTTCTAAATCATACAGTTCACGGCTACCATCGGCCAAAACCGTAAAGCGATATTTATCGGTTACTACACCATGACTACCTTTAGCAGAGGTATGTGCAATGTTTTCCCATTCAACGTCCTCACCGTGTAAAAGAGGTACTAAGCTTTTGCCGTGTAAATTTATGCCTTCGGGTGTATCAATACCTGCAAGTTCTAGTAAAGTTGGATAAATATCAGTATTTTGCACTAACTCGCTTATCACCGTGCCGCCTTTGGTGTTTGGCGTTTTGATCATCATAGGGTTTCTAAGTGAAACATGGAACGGAGTGTTCTTACGCCATAAGCCATGATCTGTTAAATGATAACCATGGTCACCCCATACAATAATGATAGTACTATCGTAAAGACCTTCATCTTTTAACGCCTGTATCACTTTACCCATTTGTGCATCAACATAACTGGTACTTGCCATATAGCCACGAATAAGTTTTTGCGCGGTGACATCATCTATACCTTCATTCCACAAACCATTGCGAGTTTTACTTTTATATTTGCCCATATCTGTCACTTCTTTAGCACCTTTTGGAAAATACGCTAATTTACCTGCATTTTCAGGATACATATCAAAGTACTTTTTAGGTGCGACCCAAGGCATATGAGGCTTTGAAAAGCCGCTAACAATCATAAAAGGTTTAGTCTTATCTCGTTTATTCTTGATGTAATCAATAACATCTTCAGCAACTTGTCCATCTTTTAGTTGATTGTCAGGGACATCAACCGAGGCATACATTAATGAGCCTGGTCCAGCCCCTTTATCTTTGTATATTTGGATCTGATCTGCGCGTCCACCTATCTCGACTATTTTTTTTAAGATGTTAGCAGCACCATCTTTGGTGTCAGGACCTTTACCCTTTGGGGTATTCCAAGATGATCTATCACCTTTAGGAACTTTTCCGTGATATAACTTACCACGTGATGCAGTCCAATAGCCGTTATCTTTTAAGACTCCCGGCCAAGTAGCTTGTTTAGCAATAAGTTTTGGGTGTTTGTTGTCTTTCCAGTTATCCTCTTGTAAATCAAAGCGAATTCCAGTTAACATCGATGCTCTTGAAGGATTACACAACGGATAAGTCACATACGAACGATCGAACCTTACGGCATCTTTAGCAAAGGCATCTAAATTGGGTGTAATAGGATCAGGCTCGCCGTATGCGCCAATTAATGGTCTTAAATCATCAAAGGCAATAAATAATACGTTTGGTTTTTGTTGTGAATTAGCCCCTGTATTTTCTTGTACCTTATCTTGTGAAAACACACTAAAACAAGTGAAAATTGCGATAACAGCCCATTTTTTTTTACCTTTGAACAACGTCATGATTTCTCTCTTTATATATTCTAAGTTTGATTATGTAATCGATAGTAAAACTTAAGGATAATTAACGTTATTTATAGAGTAAACAACCTTTACAATACCTTACACTCAATTATTTCCACCTTGTTTCATACAGTTGATAACCAATTTTTCTCACCGCATCTATGGTTTCTGGATACGGTGTATCGGTGATATCCACCAAACCAATTTGATAGTTCTCACCATCCCCTCTACCTGTTATGGCCTGAGCACGATATTGGAACCAATGGGTGCCGACAAACAAGGGATTGTTTAGCGCGCTTTTTACATATTCATAATAGTGCTGGGCTCGTTCTTGTTGACTTGAAACGGCTTGTAAACCGGTGTGAAAAACGCCTCTATCCATCGCGCCAAAATGAAATTCGGTTGCCATTAACGGTTTGGTTAAACCTTTAGCTCTTGAAGTAAAGCCCTTTAAGTTGCGGTGATATAGGTTGTAAGAAATAACATCGGCGTATTTTTCTGCGGCTCTTAATACCGTTACATTAGTATCACCATGAACTCTGCTGCCTAAGTATAGATGATTAGGAAAAATGCTTTTTACGCTGTCACGACAAATTCGGTAGTACTGGTCAACCATTTGTTGATAAAACCATTTACCGTCTTTACCAATGGTTTGATGACTTAATTCTTTTCTGTTTGCTAACAGGGCATTAAAAGATATAAATGTTGTTTTCCATGACGAGTTTAATTTTGTTATATCACCATATTTGTTCTTTAAATGATCGACAAAAAACAATTTTGCTGGCTGGTTTTTCTTGGCACTGGTAATGATTTTTGCATAAGACCAGTCTTGATAAAAATGTAATTCGTTATCAACAAAAAAACCAATATTCCAAGGTGAGTCAGCTTGCTCATCACGTTTTTTGTCAAGTAAGGCATCTTTAATGTTGTTAGCAAAGTTTTTATCCCAAGGGTCTGGGAATTTTTCATCCAACATCTTGGTTTTATAATGAACAGCTACTGTAAAAGGTGTTTTATTTTCACCTGCATTTTCTGGTTGTGACCAATTACCATAAGTATTCATACCCCAACTTTTAAGACGCTGGTGATTGCGTTTAAGTGAAATTTCTTTCCAGTTCTCACCATACTTTCTAAATAGGTTTGCTTGGGTAAAATCGAAACGTTGTTGTGAATAAAAATCTCGGTATTCCCCCCATTGACTGGGTAAATCTTTAAAATAATGGGCTCGGCCTTTAATTAAGGTATTTGCGCCTTTATGACCAACCCCCGTTACGCCATGAGACCAAAACAAATACCCTTGTGGGTCAACAAACCACCATTTGCCATCAATTTGTTTTGTATAAAAATTCCCTGTCGCTTTTTGTTTTGGCCCGTTTAACCAGCCTCCCCACGTTGATCTATTCTCAGGTTCAATGTTAGCCTTAAGATCGACAAGTTCTTGTTGTTCTCTAGCTCGCCATTGCTCTTCTATGGATAACTTAGCATTTTGCAATTTCCCCGGGTATTGTGCTTGTAGGTGTTGACCATATTTATCAACAAAAGGAAAGTTGTGAGCTGCTGGGTAGTCTAATAGTTGATCATAGGTAAAAGGCGATATTTCTTTAACAAGGTATGAAGCTTTGCTTGAACTATTATTTTTTATATTAATGGCTGAGAAGCTAATTAGATTAATACTCTCAACATCAACGCCTCTCCAGTGTGATAATAACGTGCTAGGGGCTGCATTCATTTTTTGATATTGAGGGTAGCGTTTTTCAAAGTCTTTACCGGTAATATAAAAATAAACTAACAAAGTCTTCGTTTGTTTCGGCTCTAGGTAGAGTGAATTTTCGTTAAGTTTCTGATTTTTTCTGCTCGGAGATGCGACTTTAACTAAAGGCATGATCCGGTGTTCGCTGGTATTTGTTAAGACGATTTTTAAACCGTGATACTGGGAGAGATCCCACGATTTATTCAGTGCGGGAGATAAGTTAACGACACTACCCTTACCTTCACTTAACTTAAGGTTAAGCTCAGTGTCAGCAATAAAATTTGCCTCTGAACGGTAATTATTTAATTTGATTTTGTTTTTTTCGAAAACAAAATCAGTTGTCGGCTCAGTGCTTTTTTCTGCTTGTTGTTCAGAAGCTGAAATTTGTGAGGCTGTGAACTGACAGCCCACGATTACCGTCAACATGAACAGAACAAGTGGTAGTGATAAAAATGAGGGTACTAGCTCTTTGTTGGTCATATTATTACAAACTCGATTCAAGTTTAATTGGCGTGGTCTTCAGTTCTTTACTGTAAGCACTTACGGTGATGTCACCAGTTTTACCTTTAAGTGTGCGAATAATTAACAGCGCTTTGCCATTAAATGCCCTACGGTAATCAGCAACAAAAGGCTCGATTGTAGCTGAGTCGCCATTACCGACGGCCTCAACTTTTGCAGCGCCTTGAACAGTAAAGTGAATTAAATTATCAGCATTAGGGACAAGGTTTCCTTTGTTATCTAATATATCTACGGTGATATAGGCTAAGTCATAACCGTCTGCAGTGAGCTTAGTTCTATCAGGGGTCAGTTTTACTTGTGCCGGTAAACTTGCAGTAAAGATTTGCTTTTCGGCAACTGGCTCACCTTTGTTATAGGCGACAACTTTTATATCGCCCGCTTGATATTTAACATTCCAACTTAAACGATAAGGTGAATCAAAATGCTTAATGCCTTTTTTATAGCGTAATGTAACGGGAATTCGCATTTTATCTACGCCTTTCACTTTTCGCCCTTGCGATACGCCATTAACGAATAGTTCAACTTCTTCTGCGTTGGTATAAGCCACTACAGGAATAGTTTCACCAACACGGTTTGGCCAATTCCAATGAGGTAATACATGCACCATAGGCTCAGTTGTCCAACGGCTTTGGTACATATAAAAACGATCTTTGGGGAAACCGGCTAAATCAACCGCGCCAAAAGAAGAACTACGTGCTGGCCAGTCTGCATTCCAATAAAATTTATCACCGTGATCACGACCACCATAAGGTGTCGGCTCACCTAAATAATCAAAACCTGTCCAGATATATTCGCCCATCACGCTTTTATTTTTATCTAATGCATCCCATTCAATATCGGGGATATAAGCCCAGTAAGGTGCGTAATTGTCATAACTGCTGACATACTTAGATGGATGTTTTTCTAGTGGCTTAACAGGGAAATGATATTCGCCACGTGTACTAACAACAGACGAAGTTTCTGTTCCTAAAATGGGTTTATTAGGGTATCTCTTGATAATGTCCGCATATTCTGTCGCTTTGTAGTTAAGGCCAATAATATCTATTTCATCAGCAATTTTACTGCTAACAAAAGCAGGATAGTCACTAAGCCCTGCCGTTACTAAACGAGTAGGATCGGCTTTTTTAACTATTTTGGTTAAGCGCTGCGCATATTTCCAGCCATCCTTTTTCTTCTGCTCATAGATTTCGTTACCAATACTCCACATAATCACTGAAGGATTGTTACGGTGAATCTTAACCATATCTGTTAAGTCACGTTCAGACCACTCGTCATAGTATTTGTGATAGCCATTTACTACAGTATGTTTTGCTTTTTTCCAGGTATCAAATGCTTCAAGCTGAAGCAATATGCCCATTTTGTCAGCAAGCTCAACTAACTCAGGTGAAGGTGGGTTATGAGCCGTTCGAACCGAGTTAACCCCCATGGCTTGCATAATCTCTAATTTTCGCTCAATTGCACGCATATTAGCTACTGCACCCAATGGGCCGTTATCATGGTGTAAACATACCCCTTGAATCTCTACACGGCGACCGTTTAGCCAAAAACCATCTTTGGGTTTATACTCAAGTGTTCTAATACCTAATGGCTGTTTGTCACTATCAATGACTTTGCCTTTATGAATTAGCTTGCTGATCACTTGATAACGATATGGGTCATTAATATCCCATCGTCTTGGCTCTGCAACGGTCAGCTGTTGTTTAATCGTTAAATCATCTTTATTTGAAGAGCTAATTTTCTGATGTTTACTAGCAACAACGTTACCCGAAGCATCAATAATTGAATACTCAATCGCTAGTTCTTTCTTAGCCGTATTATTGGCGATAACGGTAGTCACGAGAACTTGAGCAGCGTTGTTAGAAATGACAGGCGTTGTGATCTGTGTTTCCCACTGTTTTATATAGGTGGCGTCGTTAAATTCTATCCAAGTATTGCGATAGATACCTGAGCCAGCATACCATCGTGCCGAATAATTTTCGGGGGCGACTTTAACGGCTATAATATTTTTTTCGCCAGTAGGTTTTAAATATTGACTAATATCATACTGAAAACCGATGTAGCCAAAAGGTCTTTCACCAACTAACTTACCGTTCACAAAAACTTGGCTGTTTGCCATCACCCCATCAAAAGTCACAAAGACTAATTGGCCTTGATTCTCTTTAGGTACAATAAATTGTTTACGATACCAAGCTGTTCCAAATACCGGTAAACCGCCATTTCGAGCACTGTATTTTTTTGAAAATGGTCCTTCAATTGCCCAGTCATGCGGTAATTGTAAAACACGCCATTTACTATCATTAAAATCGATTTTTTCAGCGCCGCTCAATTTTCCTTTTGAAAAACGCCAGTTATCATTAAAACTTTGTTTTTCTTGGCTAAGCACTAACTCATCTGCATTAGCCGCTAAACTGAAACCAATGATAAGGAATGCAAATACTTTTAACTTCATCATTAATTTCATTTCTTGGTACTCTTATTTTTTTTATAGGGATTAGGTAATTTTTTTAAAGTGAATTCTGGGTGGTAAGTTCGAGCTGATGATATTTTATTCATCAGCTCAGCAACAAGTTGTGGCTCTATGTTTGCAACATTGTTACTTTCAGAGATATCTATTGATAAGTTATACAACTCTGCTGGCGTATTGAATTTTTTAACTAACTTCCAGTCCCCTTGTCTTATGGCTTGTAAAGGCCCCTCTCGTTCATTAAATTCCCAATAAAGAAATTCATGCAGAGGTTGTTGTTCATTATCCCCAAGCAAAGCTTTAGTTATAGATATGCCATCGGTTTCTGGGCATTGTTTGCCGCCAGCTAAGTCACAAAATGTCGGCATCATGTCCCAGAAAGCGGACACGTGATCTGAAGTGGTATTTGCTTTAATTTGATCCGGCCATTTAGCAATGAAAGGTACTCGAATACCACCTTCGTATAAATCTCTTTTACTGCCGCGCAATTCGCCATTACTGTCAAAGAAACCTCGATCATATTCATGACCATTATCACTAGTGAAAATGACTAAAGTATTATCCTCAAGGCCTTGCTGTTTTAACGTTTCAAGCAAGTTACCTATATCTCTATCCAGTCGTGAAACCATGCCTGCATAGGTGGTATTTCCTTCTGCATCATTACGGTAATGACCTTGGGTATCCATCTTACGTTTTGGCCAACCTAAATCTAAATATTGCTCTTTTGAATCATCAGGTACGGTTAAGGCTAAATGGGGAATAGTATAAGCTAAATAAAGGAAAAACGGCTGTTCACTCGTTTGTTGCTTAACATAATCAATGGCTTTACTGGTAAATAAATCATGGGTATAAATTCCCTTATTATTCATATGATCATTATTTTTAAGCTCAAAAGCTAGATTATTTTCAAACAAACGGTGCCAGTAATAATAATGGGCATCAAGATGACCTTTTAGGCCATAAAAATAATCAAACCCTTGTTGTAGTGGCATAGCAGCTAAATAATCATCTCCATCAGCTTCTTTACTTTCTGATAAGCCCCACTTACCAATAGCCGCAGTTTTATAACCATTAGCTTTTAACATTTCAGCAATGGTGACATCTTCGGGCTTTAAATCGACAGGTTTACCGCTATTTGTCCAAACAGGGTTGCCCCGAATGGGGCTATGGCCACCATGCAAACCAGTTAACAAGCTCGCTCTTGAAGGCCCGCAAACAGTAGCACCGGCATAATGTTGAGTAAAACGCATGCCTTCTTGCGACAACTGGTCAATATTTGGGGTCTTTATTTTAGTTTGACCGTAAACACCTAAATCACCGTAGCCCATATCATCGGCCATGATATAAATTATATTGGGAGGATTTGAGCTTTTAACATTAGCCTTTTTAGCACTTAGGACGACTTCATCACGAAGAGGGTTATGACCCGAGTTACAGGCACTCACTAAAGTAATTAAGCTGAAGAAAATGCAACATTTCATACCAATTTTATAGTTCATATCATTATCTAAATAGGAGGTGTTAGTATTTGTTACATTAATAATACGTCATAACACCCCAAAAGGAAAACGTTTTCCTTTTGGGGTGGTAAAATCACTTGTACACCAATAAAATACTAAGGATATCGTTTTATAAAACAGCTATTATCGCTTCAGATTACATCAGTATTTTGCAATTGGTGCTATGGCTAAAAATACCTGTTAATAGATTTGATGTTTTTTCTGAAAACGAGATAAAACAACCAATGCAGCGAGACTTGGTAAAATGGTGCCAAGAGTTAAAATAATTTTCATTGATTTGAGGGTATCTAATGATTGACTACTGCCAAGGTTAGCATCAAAACCGATGACATTTAAAGTAATGCCACTGATTAGCAGTGCAAACATAAAACTAAAGGCAAATATCCAATGATGCAGTGCCGCAAAGCCCCCTGCTCGACAAACTTCGGATTTTTCACTATCTTTATCGCTTGCCTCAGCTACAATTGCAGGAATGATAATGGTCATTGATGTCCAAACAGCTGAACATAGAATAGGGTCAAGTAATAATAACCATTTAACCCCTGGTGTATAAATAAACCACTTACACAAACCACCAATAGCCGTGATAGTAAAAATGAATTTAAGGGTCTTTAACTTGCCAAATGATCTTGATAGCCAAGAAACTATTGGAATATATATAGCGGCAATAACAGCATACCCCATAGAAAGAACTGCTTTCCATACCGCTCCTTCTGAAATATTTCCATCAAACATGTAATAAACTAAAACATAATAATCCATTTTAGCGGCATAAGCAGCTAACCCAACTTGGATAAATATAATGATAAATACCAGTCTCATTAAGGGCTCATTTAAAATGACTCTAATGTTTTCTATTAGGGAAAAGTTATTTGTAGATCTTTTTTTAGCTTCAATGTCTGTTTCTTTAACAAGAGCAGGTAAAGTACCGATAATACCGATAACAAAGATGGCAATAAACCAACCAACGACTTTAATCCCGACAAATATACTGGTAAATATTGATAGCGTCGCTAATGGAAATAGCCACTGACTGCTTAGAGAAGCCAATTTAATAAAATAGGAATTGATTTCCATCACTTTTATTCTCTTATTTACATCATGGGTGATTTCATAAGATAGGGAAGTTAATGGCACAATAAAAAAAGTTGCGCTTGTATAATAAAGTAATGATATCAAAAAGAAATACAGTAATTGAGCGTCGGTAGTCCAATGCTCAGGAACCATCCACATGATGCCAAATAAGAATGCGCTAAACCAAGCTGAGATTAAAATGAATGGCCGACGGCGACCATATTTACTTGAGCATCTGTCCGATAGTTGACCAACCCAAGGAGCCAAAAAAGCAGAGAATATAATAGGTAACGTTAAGGCAACACTAAATAAAAAAGGGTCGACACCAAGCGTCATCTGATAAAATGGAATCGCGAGTGATTCACTTGCTTTTTCTAGAAAAAATAGACAGAAAAAACCTGCACCTAAGCTAAGTTGACTTGCAAGCGTAGGATTATCACTAGTTTTTTCTTTATCACTATTAACGTCAGACATATTTACTAAGATTATTATGCTGAATAACGATTAACAGAGTCCCTCTCTATAAAGTGCGGCATAAATAAGTGTGTTTTACCTGACGAACTTTCATTGTCAGCCAATTCGATGGCTAAATTGGCCGCGTAATGAGCCATTTCACGAACAGGATAGTGCATCGTAGTCAATTCAGGAATGCAAGCAACTGAGATAAGAAGATCGTCAAAACCTATCACTGAAATATCTTCAGGGACACGTATTCCGCGAGAATCTAATTCATGGACAACACCAATGGCCATATTGTCGTTATAAGATAATATAGCGGTAAATTTCTTACCTGAATCTAATAACTCACTCACTGCTTCTTTGCCACCATCCATGTCAGCAGTAGTACCAAAGCCAATCAGTTCATTATCAAATGGTAAACCAGCATTATTTAGTGCCGTGCGAAAACCATCTAATCTTATTTGAGCATCTGGGTTGACATCCTTACGACTAATAACTGCAATATTTTTATGATCATTACTGATAAGGTGTTTTGCCGCTTCTTGAGCGCCCATGTTATTATCGAGCCAAACACAACGATGAGCCATTTTAGGAATTAATCGATTAATGAATACTAATCCTGGTATTTTTTCCGCTAATTCACATAAAGTATCATCGCTACAATGCATACTATGAAAAACAATGGCACCACAACGATGCTGTAATAATGAATCGATTGCGTCTAGTTCTGCTTGTTCACTGCCATGAGCATTACTAATTAATACGCGAAAATTATTTTCTATGGTTGCTTCTTCGGCGCCACACGCTAAGGTACCAAAAAAGGGCATTGAAACTTTAGGGATAACAACACCTAGTGAGTTAGATTTTTTACTTACTAATGCTTGTGCGTTAATATTAGGCCGATAACCTAATTCGTCAATGACTTTTTGTACTTTTGCTCGGCAAGTTTTGCCTACTTTACCTTGTTTTCTAACAACACGGGATACTGTAGAAGTTGAAACACCAGCAACTCGGGCAACGTCTTTTATTGTAATCATAGTTCCATTCCATAAACTCCCTCTGAGACTAGTTTCCATAAGGGACAGTGAGTAAGGACAACGCTACCACCATAACACCCTATTGGCTAGTTATTTTACTATTAATTTATTGATATTTATAAATAGATTAAGCATTTACTGTCTTGACAGTTGAATGACGGTTAATGACAGAGGTGGTAAATTACTTCGAACCTTGTTTTTCTCAATCTGTACAGACTTATTTGTGCCTTCACCTTCTTGAGTTATTATCGGATATTCATCTTCAGGATGATTACCGGTATAAGTCCATCGTTTATAGCTATTAGTTGGTAAGTAGTTTGCCAAGTCTAATTCTATCGCTTCCGCTTGCTCGTTTTTATTTAAAAATATTATCGCTAAGTTGCCATTTTCAGAGTCGATTGTTGCGTAGGCTCTAACAAAGCTATGTTTTTCTTTAATAGAGATAATATTGTTGAAAGTATGATGATTTATGAATTTAATAACTTGCCCTATCGGCGTTAGATTATTTTCAAATGTATTTTCAAGCGAGTTTTCAATATTACCGTGATAACCGCCAAACTCACCTTGCCACGATGTATGGGTATTCCAATGAACCATGTGACTAACATTTTTATGTTTAAAAGTAGATAAGGTTAATTCTGCAAAAACTAAAGACTTCCATAAATCATTACCGTAGTTTTTGTGTTCATCAATTTTAGTAATAAACTCAGTTTCGACTTTTCTTCTGCGATTTTTTGGCTCATTTTCAGGATAGTTACCGCCCGTTATGCCATATTCAGTAATAATTAGCGGCAGGTCTTTATGATGTTTACTGTTATCAATATACTGCTGTAATTTATCTATTTTACTGGTTAATTGACCTGAATAATTACGCCACCTTTCATAAGACTCGGTCCATTTTCGACCGAACAAATATTGATGTGGGGATAAGAAATCAATGTATTTTCCTATCTCATCATCAGCTAAGGCTTCTGGTATCCAGCTTCTTCTACCGTCTTCACCAAAACCAATATGGATTGAAGGATCAACCGCCTTCATTGCTTTAGCAACTTCTACATAATGCTTAAAATAAGTTTCCTTGTCAGTATGACTTGCTACTTCATTCCCTAGTTGCCAATATTTAATTTTATGACCTCGGGTAATATTTGCATACCTCACCCATTCTACTGCATGGGTTTTTAGGTCTTCAAAGGTTACTACAGTATCTCGATAATGTTTTTCATCATAGCCAAGCATATTAACCATAATCAAGGGTTCAATGTTGAGCTCCTTGACATACTGCATATATTCATCGAAATCGAGTGCCTTGGTAAAATATCCTTGCTCATCCACCGCCCAGTTTTGTGTGCCTGGAGCAGTACGCATTGAGGCAACTCTCGGGGTTAAGCCTTTTATACCGTCATTAAATGGCGCATCTGTGAAAAGGTAATTATCGCCTAAATGTCCATAAGGAAAACGCAACATACCCAAATTCATTTCTTTTATACGCTGCTTCATTGAAACCTTGCGCGGCCATTTTAGATCAGATGACATTAAAAAATTTAAGTTTTCACCTATAAGTGGTTGGTTTTGAGATTTAATAATTTGAGCGGGATCAATGGTGATAACTGCTTTGGCAACGACTCTGGTTATCGAAGTAGAAATGATAACCAAAGTTGTAATACAGACAAATATTATTTTCTTATTGAACACAGCGTTTGGCCTCATGGCGTCAAATACAAATTTAGTGACTATTGTAGGTTATTACAATATATCAAATGATCAATTAGTTAAATGATCATTTGATAATAGTCATTGATTTCAAGGTTTAATAAGAAAAATGATGTCAAAATATTACATGGTTATCCAGATGAAACAGGATTAACTATTAAATTTTAAATACCGTATGTAGGTACTTAGGGTTTGTCTGGAACAAAAAACCTGCAGTCCGACAAAAGGGCAATAAATTACCCCCTACAATGGATATAACATTTTTCCTGAGCCAAGTGCATAGGCACGAAATCTTATTATTTTGTAAGCTCCTGTTTTAACACACTAACAATTTTGTTTGTTGGTGTTTTTTGGTATTGGCTATCCATAAAGGCAATTTTTCCATTCTTATCAATGATAAATAAATGGGGCGCTTTCTTTACACCGTAGTTCTTGCTTATAATGCCACGTTTATCATGAGTTAAAGTCAAGTTCAATTCAGATAACTGTTTTTTTAATTTATTGTATGAACGATTGCTTTCTTTATAGTTTATCGCTACAACTTTTAAAAAGTCACTGCCGACTTGCTTCTGAAGGTTTTGTAAAATAGATAATCCATTTTTACAGGGTTTACACCATGATACCCAAAAAGAAACAACAACTATTTTACCTTTAAGCTCATCAACATTAACTTTATTCCCTTCTCTATCAGTGCCCAAATAGTTCGGCGCAACATCCCCAACTTTTAATTTAGAGTCAGGGTCTACATGTGTTGGCTCTACCGATACAGGCTTATTTTTTTTTGCTGTTTTTTTAGCTTTGTCGGCTTTGGCTGAAGCTTTGCTAGCTCTATTAGCCGTAACAAACTCCTCTAAACTAACTACATTGTTATTGTTAGTATCAAAATTGTTAAATTTTTTGTTGGTGTTTTTTATCTGCTTCTCTTCACTGTAACCCGCTTTTGTCATCCAATCTCTAGTCGTGCCACGAAATTCTTCTTTATCTAATCCATTATCATTATTAATATCTAATTCATTGAATCGAGCTTGTTCCCAATCAGTGACAACTAAATCAGCAGCTTCTACACATTGGAAAGTAGATAATGCGCTTACTAAGGTAAGTGCTAGTACTTTATTTATTTTAATAACCATACGATTTATTTTAACCTCTATCATTCAACTTTATCTAAATTATTTTGCTTTTGGCCAATAATCAAAATTCCAAGCATCAATATAAGCACGAGTTCTTGACTCATCCATTAATTGCTTAATTGTTGCAACTAATTGGGCATTAGCATTAGCAATGTTTGTTTGCTCTTGAGGATCAGTGGCAAGATTGTACAATTCAATTGGTGGGTTAGTTCTATTATCTTTGTTATATAAACGAACAGCCTTCCAATGTCCTTTATCATCATCTAAACGAATGGCTTGAGAGTGTTCTCCGTTATTATTATGAAACTCCCAATATAAATGTTTGTGAACATTTTGCTCACCAGAAGCTAATAATGTTGGCACAAAAGATATACCATCGGTATTTTTAGGTGCTTCAACTTCAGCTAATTGCGCAAGTGTTGGCATTACATCCCAAAAAGCTGATACATGCTCTGAGCTTGAATTTTCGGCTATTTTTCCTGGCCACCAAGCAATAGTAGGCATTCTAATACCACCTTCGTATAAATCTCGCTTGTAACCACGATTATCACCATTACTATTAAAGAACTCTAAATCTGCACCACCTTCCCAAGACGGTCCATTATCACTACTAAAAATCACTAAGGTATTTTCATCTAGTTTTAATGCTTTTAATTTTGCAAGTAATTGACCAATACTTTTATCAATGTGCG
>JAPYOP010000038.1:16562-43891 GCA_029938115.1 Colwellia sp.
GTTCCATATGAACCTGGCCCACCTAATCCCCATTTACCAATTAATGCTGTTGCATAGCCTGCCTTTTGCATGACAGTACCAATAGTTTCAGTACCTGGCTGCAATGGCATTTGTCCCCATTCTTCTTCATCTAAAAATGTACCTAATTCATAATTACCACGAATTTGAACGGTTCCCGGCTGCTTGCCTGTTACTAATGAGGCACGAGAAGGTGCGCAAACGGTACTTCCGGCATAATGCTGAGTTAAACGCATTCCTTGTGCTGCCATTTTATCTAAACTTGGCGTGTCGATGTGTTTTTGACCAAATGCGCCAATGTCACCGTAACCTAAATCATCAGCTAATATATAAATTATATTAGGTCGTGAGTCAGTACGTAAGGTGTTTTCTGCTGCTTGTACTGGCTGCTCTGATTTTTTGGTTGTTTCTGATTTTTCATTACATCCTTGCAACGAAATAGCAATAGTGACCAGTGTCGCTAACCGAGTAAACTTATAAATTGATTCTTTATTCATTTTTATATCACTTATTTAATGTTGCCAAAGACTCAATAACTATTTGAGTAGGTCTTAACCCTTTACTAGATACTGTTATGGTAATTGGACCAGCATTTTCTGTAGCCTGTACTAATGCTAATACTTTACCCATAAAGGCTTTACGTGTTGGTACTTTGTGCGGTTCAAGATCGAGAATATCACCATTTTCAACCCCTATTAGTTTTCCTGGACCTGATATTTTAATATTTATTCGGTTATCAGCTTCTGGCACTATATGGCCATCTTTATCAATAACATCGAGTGTTAAATGAACTACATCTGTTTGATTAGCATTTACCGCTAATTTATCTGCGGTAATTAAAATAGAATCTGGGGCTTTAGCTGTATTAATTGATTTACTAACAACTTCTTTACCATCGCTTTTAGCTACTACGGTTAATTCACCTGCTTGATATGGCACTAACCATACGAGTTGCATATCATCACCAAACTCTTTATCACTAAATACTTTTTCACCTAATGATTTGCCATTTAAAAAGAGTTCTGCAGATTCTTGATTGCTATAAACCACGACAGGTATTTCAACACCTTCTTTACCGGTGTGAGTCCAATGAGGATCTAGGTGAACCATCGGCTTAGTCGTCCACTGGCTCTGATATAAATAATAAGGCCCTTTGGCAAAACCCGCTAAATCTAACACACCAAAGTTTGCTGTTCTTGCTGGCCAACCAAAAGACTCACCTAAATAATCAAATGCTGTCCATCTAAATGTGCCAAGCAAATAAGGTAGTTCTTTAGCAAGTTTAATTTCATCACGTATGGGCATACGCACAACAGAGTTATCAAATGAAGAACCGTAAGCACCCGTAATTCCAGGGAATACCTCTTCTTCCGTTAAATCGGGAATATCATACACTTTATCTTTAATTCTTTGCCATTTTTCTTGTGGATTACAGTTTTTACACTTTTCCCACGGCGCGGGAAAGTCCCTTACGCGGTAAGCTGTTTTACTACGATAAATACCACGCGTATGAATGGTATGTGTCATTTCAGTACCGATTGTTGGCACATCAGGATTTTCTTCATGGAATTTTTCTATTGAACCTTTAAATTCACCATAACCATTAAAGCCAGCAATAGATAAATGGCCTCCCTCAAAGCCATGTCCTTGCGTAATAGGTCGGGTATCATCAATACTTTGCGCAAATTCAACTAAGGTTTTTTGTTGCTCTGGCGTGTAGTTTGGTACTTCATTACCCACACTCCACATAATAACGCTGGGATGATTACGATCGCGACGCATAAAATCGTTTAAATCTTGTTGCCACCATTTATCAAAATATAATCCATAATCATATTCTGCTTTAGCATCCCACCAACCATCAAAAGCTTCATTCATTAGCATAAAGCCCATTTCATCCGCCATTTGATAAAACTCAGGGGCAAACGGGTTATGTGTAGTGCGTATAGCATTCACGCCCATGTCTTTCAAAGTTTCTAATCGTTTACGCAATACGTCATCAGGTACCGCTGCGCCAACAGGACCAGCATCATGATGGATACTGACCCCTTGTAAAATAGTCTGTTTACCATTTAACAAGAAACCTTTGTCTGCGGTAAACTCGATAGAACGAAAACCTGTTGCGGTAGTTTTAATATCAACAATAGTGTCATCGTTTAAAATAGTACTTTTTAAACGATATAAATTAGGCTCGTCGGGCGACCATAAGCTCGGATTACTGATATTCAATGCTTGTTCTACTGATGCTGTTTGATTGGCATTAACGGTGATCGGACTACTAATTTCACCCACAGTCTTACCAGAAACATCAACTATTTGACTAACGAGTGTTAGCTGTTTATTACTGTTATCACTATTTTTAATTTCTGTTGTTATTTGTATGTCGGCTTGTTTATCACTAACGTTGTCGCTGCGAACAAACACACCGCTATATGGAATATGCTGCTTATTTACTGTGGTTAGCCAGACATGACGATATATGCCTGAGCCAGTGTACCAACGACCGCTGGGTGATTTACTGTTATCAACCCGTACGGCAATAACATTATCTTCTTTATTAAGATAATCGGTAATGTCATAACTAAAACTAATATAGCCGTAAGGACGTTTACCTAACGAATGACCGTTAACCCAAACCTCACTATTCATGTAAACGCCGTCAAACTCAAGCATTACCCGCTTATCAGTCCAGCTTTGTTGCCAACTTAGATGCTTACGATACCAGCCAGTGCCCGTTGGTAAAAACCCGCCGGCGATACCGGCAGGATTATTTTGGTTGTATTCGCCTTCAATACTCCAATCATGAGGCAAATTTAATGTGCGCCATTGCTGGTCTTGAAAGTTACTTTGCTTGGCCGATGGCTCATCTCCTAAGTGAAACTGCCAATTTAAATCTATGTTAATTCGCGCTCTTGGCGTGTCATTGTGAGAAGCGGTACTTTGTTGACAAGCCGAAAGCAATGACAAAAGGGGCAACAAAATAACAAAAAGAGTTTTTTTAATCATCAGAATACTTATTTTAAAAATTTAAACTATCTAAACACTGGGTGATAAGGCATCAGGACTAACAAGGTGAAATACATTAAATTTTATAACGTTTTGATATTTTAATGTTGAAGATAAGGCCTAATGTTTTGAAGACACACAGTTGTTTAATATTGAAGTTAATAGTTGAGAGCCCTTTAGATAAAATATCTTAGCTAAAGAGCCTTCTGTACTTTTTTGTAGGATAAGGAATTACCTCAAACTGAGATAATTCTTATTCAGATTGCTAACATTAGAAGGTAACACGAATACCGGCGTAATAAGTTATACCACGAGCCTGTTCTTGTGCGGTAAAGTCTGTGCCAGCAAAACCTACATGGTCACCCGACAAGAAAGTACTCCTGGTACTTTCATTAAGTAGGTTAGCCGCTTGAGCATTTAACACCACTTCTTTAGAAACTCTATACCTGAGGTTGAGACTAAGATTTTTAGCCGGCATTTGGGTTTTGTGATCCCTACCATTTCTAACATTGTGTTGGGACTGTTGATTTAAATTTAGTCTTGCAGAAAAATCTCGACCGTGATCATAGGTTAACGCGATATTATAAGTACTGTCTAGCCAACCATGTGGCGCATCATATATTTCTGTTGGTACATACAATGGGGCATCCCCAGGATTACGATTGTTATAGTCTTGTGTAGCGCCATGGTACATTTTCATATAGTTAGCTGACAGAGCAAAACCAACTAAGTAGTCACTCAATGTCTCAAAGCTTTGTCTAAAGCTAACTTCCCAACCTTTAATATTGCCGCCTTCTTCTTTAACTTCTGAGGTGACCGGCATGAAAAGCTGGTTGCCAGCTCGATCAACTGATCCGTCTACTGGAATATAAGTAGCACCTTGCTCATAAATACCATCAAGGTCTTTATAAAAAGTCGCGAATGCATAAAAATTGTCACTGCTCTCGCTCGGATACCATTCAAAAGAGAGATCAGCTTGCTTAGACGTAATTGGCATTAAATACGGATTACCTGCCGTACCCAATGTCCTTCCCCCTGAACCTTCAGCCTCGGCATTTGATTGACTTCTAGGATCGTTCAATTCCAAGGAATTATTAATTTCCCCTAAGCTGGGTCGTATCATGGCTTTACCCAAACCAAGTCGGATAACAACATCGTCGATTATTCTAAAGTTAACATTTAAGGTCGGTAAAAAATCTGAGTAGTCATTTGTGCTGGTTACAAAGCCTGCGTCACCAAGAATTACTATATCATATGACTCTGGTTCTCTTGGTTGTCCGGTATCATCATTAACTGACCGTTGAATAGCAAAGTTACTTTGCCAACTGGTTGCCTCTAATTTAGTTTCGTAATAGCGAACACCGACAATACCGTCGTACCAATCACCAGCGAAGCTGGCTTGTATATAAGCGGCATTGGTTTTTTCTTCTAGTTCATAGCTGGCAAATTTATCTACATCGTCACGTGCTTCTCTATTGTTGAAAAACTCCGGCATCGAACCGATGACATCACCGGCATCCATATAGAAAAGATTATCAAAGCCGGTAATATTATCCAATACTTGAAAAGGGTCATTCGATACCGTTTTCGATAGTTCAACCATGTCTAGATGACCAAAGACAGCATCCCAAGCTCCATCTTCTTGATCATCTCTATCATAGGCTAGGTCATCGGCAATATGCTCTTTGGTATTGACAGAATGTCTCATACCAAATTTAAGTGTATGTACTACGCCGTAGTCAACATCTAGGGTGAAGTCTAATTTGATTGCCGTGACCGCACTATCGGTGATACCTATGCTATTGCTAATACTGTTGAATTGAAAATCGGACGCGTCACCAAGCGTATTGGTTAATTTACTCTCGTCTAATTCATAGGTATCCATATCAAAAGCGGTACCTGTGCCATGGTAGTCTGCACCCGAGTCAGCGCCTAGGTATTCCAAGGTGTAGCTATCTTCTCGGTCAGAAAAACGATAATAATGATCGACATCTTCACCAAAACGTCCCCCCAACGAACGCCAGCTATACAATCTTTCGGCTGAAGAGTGTGAAATATCAAGTTCAGCCATCAAGTCGTCAGTGAGAAAGTACTCAAAATTAATACCCATCACTTCGGTTTTGTCTTCATTTAAAACACTGGCATCCCACTTGGCAAATCCGCCGCCATCATATCCATTATTACCCATTTGTGGTACTTTTCTTACCAAACCACTCATTAAAAAACCGGTTTCAGGGTCAACATCCGACTGTTCTTCCGGTACTAACCAGTCAATTCCCCAAAAAACTCCGTTCGATAAGGTCACCACCTTTTGCTGGTAATTATAACTTGAAGTGAGAAAATCAGCACTGATTAATAAATCATCATTGAGTTGCCACTGTGCAGCGACAAAGATTGAATTTTGTTGAGTAGTTTGTAGCTTAGAGTTTAATACTGCTGCACTAGCGGCATAGTCGCCAATACCGTCGCCATTTCTATCAGGGAGCCAACTATGGGTACCAAGAACTTTACCACCCATTGAGATCCCTTCCAAATAACGCATGTCATCCCGAACTGAGGCACCGACTGAAATGGCGAAATCATCACCGAAATGCTGGCTAAACATGCCATCTATACTTGTGCCGAAAGGATCACTATCATTAAGATCATCATACATGCTGGTGCCATTGATCGTGGCAGAAATCATCCGAATATCTCTATCAACTTCTAGTGGTTTGAAAGTTTCCATATTGACTTGACCAGAGATCCCCCCCTCAAGACTATCAGCCCTTGCTGTTTTATAAACCTGTGCTCGACGAATTGAAGATGATGGAAACAAACTTAAATTGATTGAACGAGAACCAAACGAACTAACAATTTCACGATTATTTAGCGTGGTGAGTGTATATGCTCCCCCCATACCACGTACAGAAATGGTATTACTACGACCTTCACTTTGGTTACCACTAACACCGGCCAATCGTTCTAATGATTCAGCAATACTTTGATCAGGTAAGGCGCCCACTTCTTCTGCAGAAAGGTTATCAGAGATAGTGTCAGAGAATTTTTTCATATTAATGGCCGCAACTTCACTTGAGCGCATACCACCAACGGTTATAACTTCAATTTCTGAGTTTTTCAGTTCTGCGGCTCTTTCTTTAGCTGTTAGTACTTCTACTGCAGTTTCTGCAGTTTCTTCTGCTTCTGCTGCAAAAGCATAAGAAGGTATTTGAACAGCGATTGCTGCGAGTAATGCTAAACTTATTTTTGATTTTTTCATATTTCCCCACCTTGAATGTATCAAGTTATCGTTAATTCGTTTTGTGATCTGTTTATTATTTATGTTATTAACTCTACTTATGCCTTGCATTCTGATTTATTCAGTACATAACATATAGTAGCTCACCATGTAGTAGTTCACCGTGTAGTAGTTCACCGTGTAGGGATAACGTTACCACAATATATTTTTACCGACAACTATAAATAGTATTAAATGGATTAAAAATATAAATATGTATGTTTTTAAACTAAAAGCAAACGACACCAAACGATTCAACTAAATGATATTACTACAAATAAAACAAAAACAGTTAAATAAACTATAGTTCCCCTTTAATTACTTCACACAAGCACAGAGGAGAACGATATCATTTAAAGCACATTACTAAAGGACCAAATTTAAGGTACTTGGTTTAATTTGGTATACTTTTAAAAGATTAATTCGTTGTTGCATTTGTTTTACTATCTCAGGAAACTTCTGGGCTAAATTGATTTTTTCTGTTGGATTTTTGTCAATATCAAATAACTGTGGTGATTTGTTTATACCATTTTCAATGGCAGTTTTATTGGCTAACCAATCGGGTGTTGTGCCATAAAAAGGCATGACATATTTCCAGTATTTGGAACGTAACGATAAGGTGAATGACTCTTCTAATATTTCTGTTCTAGCGGTTTCATTTTTATTCAATAACGCCGGTAAGACATTAACGCTATCAATAGCCTCACCTTTATCTAAGGTTGTGCCCGTTAAGTTTGCCAGGGTTCTATAAAAATCAATATGGCTAATAAGTGCACTACTTACCCCTTTAGCAGTAATACCTTAGGATAGGTGATTATCATTGGTACACGAGTTCCAGCTTCATAAGCACTGTATTTGCCACCACGTTAGCCACTTGAGGGATCATGCTTCCCTTTTAATTCTTCAGCCATATCGGCATAGCCATCGACCATCATATGGCAATTTTCACTGGAACAAAGAATCAGGGTATTGTCATATAGGTCTAGCCTTTTGAGTTCATCAACAATACGATCTGTCATCCAGTCCATTTGTAAGATGGCATCGCCTCGAGGACCCATGCCTGATTTACCCGTAAGCATTTTATTAGGTACTCTGGGTACATGAATGTCATGAAAGGGAAAGTACAACATAATGGGGTCATCTTAAGCTGATTGAATAAATTCAATGGCTTTGTCAGTAAAAATAGATGGGAAATATTCATCAACCCACTGAGCTGATTAACCACTCGATGATTTTCTAAATATACGGTAGGCACCCTATCACCCGTTGCCGTCATTCCATAGCTACTAATATCACCATGACCAAAATCGTCGACATAAAAATCACCACATTGGGTTTTCTTATTTCTTTAGCATCTTACTTGAACTGATGACTATTTTCGCAGCCGATGAGAAAGCTTAACACCATCGTTGTCAACGTTGAATTTTATTTTTTAACATGACAAAATCTATACAACTAGAGTTATATGTCTGAACAAAAAGACTTTTTTTATGATTATTCTTATCTACTTTAATATTAATATCAGATATTAATTCAAAAACGCCTCGATTTAGGATAACGTTATACCTTCGGTGATATCTAGTGCTAAGCTCAAGCATTTAGCAATTCCTTACACTCACTTTTTTAGCCCAAAAATTCATCCGTATGATGGGTAGAGAATAAAAATGAATAAAATCAATAAAATCAATAAAATAAGCGTGCTCTATTCTCTAATACTAGCGACTGCTGGTATTATCTTGACTGGTTGTGAACACTCCGCAGAAGTAAAACTCGAAGCAGAACTTCAAACTAAGCCGATAAGTAGAAGCGCAGAAAAACCCAATATTGTCTGGTTAATTACTGAAGATAATTCAAAGCATTATCTAAAACTATACGATGAAAGTGGTGCTAAAATGCCAACCGTTGAGAGTTTAGCTGAGAACGGTTTGATTTTTGATAACGCTTTTTCTAACTCCCCTGTTTGTTCAACCGCCCGAACTACACTAGCGACAGGTTTATATGGTTCAAGTATGGGAACGATGAACCATCGTAGTTACCACAAGGTTACTTTACCTGACAGCGTTAAACCTTTTAGTCAATTATTAAAGCAGGCTGGTTACTACACAACCAATAATGTAAAAACAGATTATAATTTTGCACCCATTCCTGAGGTTTGGAGTGACTCATCGAACAAAGCGAATTGGAAAAATAGACAAGAAGGTCAACCATTCTTTCATATGCAAACATTTGCTATAACTCATGAAGGGAAGTTGCACTTTAAAAAAGGCCAAATACAAAACGTAGCGACTCAACATGATCCTAATAAAGTAAAATTAGCACCTATCTACCCTGATACTAAGACCTTTCGTTATACCCATGCTCGAACATTAGATAATCATGTAAAAGCTGACAGTCAGATGGCTAATGTTATCAAGCAACTTGAACAGGATGGTGAGTTAGAAAATACCTTTATCTTCTACTTTGGCGACCATGGTGGTGTTTTACCCGGCAGTAAAGGCTATTTATTTGAAAGTGGTTTAAGTGTGCCATTAGTTGTTCGTGTGCCAAAGAACTTCAAACATCTGTTACCTCACAGCCTACAAAAACCTAACACTCGTGTAACGGGTACTGTTAGCTTTATTGACTTTGCACCTACGGTATTAGAGTTAGCAGGCGTTGATGCGCCTAATGCTTATCCAGGCCTATCCTTTTTATCTAAAGAAGTCAGTTTACAAACATTAAATCAACGAGATGAAATTTTTGGTGAAGCGGATCGCTTTGATGAAAAATCAGACCTTGTAAGAAGTGTTAGAAAAGGTAATTTAAAATACATTCGTAATTATCAACCTTTCTATCCTGATGGCCTAGAGAACCTTTATCGTTACAAACAAGTGGCATTTCAAGAGTGGCGTACCCTGTTCCTACAAGGAAAATTAACACCACAGCAAGCGGCTTTCTTTTTACCTAAAAAAGTCGAAGCCTTATACGACTTATCAATTGATCCGTATGAAATGAAAAATTTAGCAGATAAGCCTGAATATCAAACACAATTAAAGCAACTGAGAGAATTACTGCAGCAACACCAACGGAATATTCCTGATCTTGGTTTCTTAGCTGAATCAAAACTAGTTCAAACTAAAACGGATAAAAGTTTTTATGATTATGGACATGAACAACAGGCGAAAATCAAACAGTTAATTAGTGTTGCTGATTTACAGTTAAAACCCTATTCACAAATACAAACTCAGTTAATTACAGCATTGAAACATAAAGATGATGATGTTGTATATCGGGCAGTTATTGTGGCAACTAGCTTTGATCAACAAGCTAAAGCTTTGGTACCCACAATAACAAAACTATTATCTAATTCTCATAGTATTCAAGTTCGTTCACGTGCACTTGAGTTTTTAACCATGGTTAACGGTTTTGATCCTAGAAAAGCATTCTCTAGCTTATACCAAAGTACCAAACACGATTTAGAAAAAGTTGAACTACTCAATATTGCCACGCTTCTAAAAGAGCAGAGAGGGTTCATATTTGAGCAACCGATAGGTGCTACTACGCCGATAACTGAAGATATCAAGCTTGCAAAAATGGTAACTGTTTGGCTTAAAAATCGTTGGGGATTTATTAGCAAGCAAGGTTACTAAACTGTATTTCTAACCTGTACTTCTAAACAATAGATTTACTTAATTACAAAAGACAATGCGAGGAAGTAAAACCGCCTCCTCGCAAAATATTATTTAACCGTTCCATACGGTTACTCAACATAACTATTCAAAAAGCTGAAAAAAATGAAACGTCTACTTTACATTTTCTTACTATCAATAGTTTCAACGTCTATGTTGGCCCAAAACTATTATATAAATCCTCTTACTGGGAAAAACACAAATAATGGTAAAACCCCTGAAACTGCCTATAAATCATTAGATAAATCGAAAAAAATAAAATTTAAAGCCGGTGATAAGTTATTGCTAGCAGCTGGCATCAATCATTGGGGTGAGCTAAAACTACATGACCTTCATGGTACAGAAAGCAAACCTATAATTATCAGCACTTACCAAGCAAGTGAGAAGGCCAATGATAAAATCACATCTTCACATGCAATTATTAATGCCAAAGGCTTCTACAATGGCATCAGTATTATTAATTCTAAGTATATACATGTTAGTAATTTCCATGTTACCGCGCCTGATGGGTTTATTTATGACTGGGTGAAAAAGCAAAAAAACAATAAAACTAAAAATATGCGTATTGGCGTCAAGTTAGAGGCAAGTAAAAAAGGAACTTTTTCTGGGATAAAATTAGATAATATTATTGTTAACAATGTTTATTTTAACAAAGTCGGCTTGACACGTTCTATCAAAGAAACTCATTCAGCAAACGGTACTGAAAGCTATAGTTGGGGCATCCGTGCTTTTGCTAAAAATGGTGGTAAATTTGATAATTTAGTTATCCAAAATTCGAGCATTTCTAATGTTTCTCATACCGGTATAAAGCTCAATGGTAAAAAAGGCTCAATGGAAAATGTCACACTGAACAACAATAAAGTCTTTGATGTTGGTGGCCCAGGCATGCAAATGAGTGGCGCTTTAAATGTGCATGTTTATGGCAATATCATTAAAAACCCAGGGAGTACCAAAGACAGTCGTAACTGGGGTCGTGGTAGTGGTATGTGGACATGGGGGAGTTCTCATGTCTTGGTAGAATACAATAAGTTTCTAAACGCGAATGGCCCTGCTGATTCTGCTGGTTTTCATATCGATTTCAACTGCGACAATATTATCATTCAATACAATATCAGTGCTAATAATGCTGGCGGCTTTATTGAGATTTTAGGTAATAACTACAACAATGCTTATCGTTACAATGTCAGTATCAATGATGGCTACCGTATAAAGAAGAAAGGCGTCACCGCTCAAGAAGGCAAAACGTTTTGGTTTAGCGGCTTTGTCGGAAAGAATAAAAAACGTCATGGCCCTTATAATAGTTATATCTATAACAACACCATTTATGTCAAAAAAGAAATCCTCAGTAAAATAGCCGTCACTAGAGTGTCAAAAGGCGCATTAATTGCCAACAACATCTTCCATATTGTAGGAGATAGTAAGGCGGTTAAAGGTGACCAGTATAGTCCAGAAACAAATGGTATCAGTCTTATCTCAGATGTAAATTTCACTAATAATATCTTCTTAAAAGCAAGCAACTGGCCTGAGTCAATTTTAATTCAAGATAGTGCGCCCATTTTTGGCGACGTTCAATTTATTAACGCTGGCGGAGAAAGATTAACCGATTACATTCCATTAAATAAGCAGCTTGTTGAAAACAAGGGCATCGATATTCCATTGATACTTAATGATAAAAAAGGTTTATTCAAAGGACTTATGGTCAAACATGGCATTTTGGGCAACCCTATTATTGGTAAACCTGATATGGGCGCTATTGAGATTAGCAGAGCACTGTAAATAGATAATAGGATTTATAATGGTTATGAGTAAAAAGTTATTAGTAAGCCTTAGTTTATTAATCTTGGCTAGTTTACCGGCAAATGCCAATAGCAAAGATGTAGTAAAAACATCAAAAAAACCGATGAATGTTCTGCTTATCATGGTTGATGATTTAAATGATTATCAAGGTGTTTTTGGTGGTCACCCACAAGTTAAAACCCCTAATATAGATAAATTAGCGAGCCAAAGTATTCGCTTTACCAATATGCAAACCAATACCCCTGTTTGTCAGCCATCACGTAATAGTTTATTTACTGGCGTTTATCCGCACGATTCAGGCGATTTTGGCTGGACCGCTAAATATAAACATCCGGTGTTAAAACACAACAAAACCATAATGGATCTGTTTAATGAGAATGGCTATTTCACGCTAGGCACGGGCAAGTTAATGCACGGCAACAAAACACCTGAATGGCAAGAATGGGGTAATGAAGTAAGGCATAATTATGGCCCGACCATATTCGATGGTAAAAAGTTAACCGCAACTAAAAATGTTCCTGCCCCTTTTAGAGAGATAGGTGCTATTGACGGCTCATTTGGCCGACTTTCAGAAGGTGGTGTTTCAGTTGGTAAAAAAGGTCAACCGGGTTGGGTTATGGGGTGGACAAAAGCGCCCTTTCGTTACCTTAATGAAAACGATCGTGATTTACTTCCCGATGAGGCACATGCTAAATGGGCAGAAGAAAAGTTTGCCGAGCTAGCGAATAAAAAGACCAAACAGCCATTTTTTATGGGCGTTGGTTTTGTTAGACCCCATACGCCACTTTACGCCCCAGATCGCTTCTTTGACATGTACCCGCTTGAATCAATAACTTTAGCGCCTTGGATGAAAAACGATGTTGAGGACACCTATTTCAATGAAAACTTTCCAGAAAATGGTAAAGGGTTAAAATATTACCGTGAATTAGTTGCCTCATATGATGGTGACCGAGAAAAAGCGATGAGAGTATTTTTACAAGCCTATCTAGCGTGTATCACTTTTATGGACGAGCAAGTAGGTAAAGTCATTGATGCTTTAGCATCTCACCCGTCATTAAATAACAATACTATGATTGTTTTCACTAGTGATCATGGTTGGCAAATGGGTGAAAAAAACTA
This sequence comes from Colwellia sp., assembly GCA_029938115.1. Lineage (GTDB taxonomy): Bacteria > Pseudomonadota > Gammaproteobacteria > Enterobacterales > Alteromonadaceae > Colwellia. The sequence goes on from JAPYOP010000038.1 coordinate 29,448, forward strand.
CCTGTTTAAAAACTCTCCTTGGGAAGAGAGTGCACATATTCCTTTAATTATCAGACCGACTCTTAGACCTGTTATTAGCGCGGCTAGTAACAAAGTAGCGAATACAACTGTTGAACAACCGGTATCACTCATTGATATATTTCCTACGCTTGTTGACTACGCTAACTTAAAAGGTGAACACCGTAAAAATAGCAAAGGTGGGAAATTAGGTGGTTTTAGTTTACGCCCATTTATTGAAGACCCTACAACACAAAATTGGCAAGGGCCAAATGGTGCATTAACTGTGGTTGGTAATTACGCTAACAGCGGTAAAGAAAAACATGTAGCTAAGCAAAATTATTCATACCGAACAAAAGACTGGCGATACATTCATTATTCAAATGGCCAAGAAGAACTGTACAACCATAACAAAGATCCTCATGAGTGGAAAAACATTGCTGAGCACAAACAAAGCAAAAAAATAGTTAAACAGTTAAAAGGCGAAATCAGCGCCATTATTGGCTTAGAGTTATAAAGGGATAAATATGAAACTTATAACCGGTTTTGCGAGTTTAATTTTTCTGCTTGTTAACCTGAGTGTTGTTCACGCAAGTGATGCAACAAAAGAACAACCGAATGTTTTATTTATCATTGTTGACGATTTGAACGACTATTTGGGTGTATTCGGCGGCCATCCGCAAAGTAAAACCCCCAATATTGATGCCTTGGCCGCTCAGTCGGTGCAATTTACTAATGCCCAAACCAATGCACCTGTGTGCCAATCATCGCGAAATAGCTTATTTACCGGTGTTTATCCTCATGTGTCTAAAGATTTTGGTTGGACCCCATTAACTAAACAACATGTGTTAAAGCACAATAAAACCTTTTTACAGCTATTTCGTGAAAATGGTTATCAAATGGTTGGTACGGGTAAATTACTGCATAAAAATCAAAAAAAACTTTGGCATGAATGGGGTGTGCCTGAACGGATAAACTATGGTCCTCATGCGTTTAACGGTAAAAAAATTGTTGGCCACCCTTCTGTACCTGAGCCTTTTAGAAGTATTAATATTGTTGATGGCTCATTTGCGCCGTTAACCGATGTACCAAAATTTGATATAAAGGAAACAGACAAACTTAAACATGCGCCGGGCTGGGGTTATCCTTTTGCCCCTTTTAACTATGTTGATGAAAATAATCGTGATCGTTTACCTGATGAACAACATGCTATTTGGGCAAGTAACAAACTAAAGGCATTAGCGCTAAGTAACAGCAAGCAACCATTTTTCATGGGTATTGGCTTTGTTCGTCCTCACACTCCCTTATATGCACCAAAACGCTTCTTCGATATGTTTCCTCTAGAAACCATACAACTCCCTACTATTAAAAATAATGATCTCAATGATTCATTCTTTAAAGACAATTACCCTATGACACAAATGGGCTTATCTTACTTTAAGGCGTTACAAGACTCCTATGAAGATAATGACGAAGGCTTAAAAAAAGTGATTCAAGCCTACCTTGCTTGTATTGCCTTTATGGATGAACAAGTCGGTGTGGTTTTAGATACCTTAAATAGCTCGAATTTAAAAGATAACACCATCGTCGTTTTTACCAGTGATCATGGTTGGCAATTTGGCGAAAAAGATTACCTTTATAAAAACTCGCCGTGGGAAGAAAGTGCAAAAATTCCTATGTTGTGGAAAGTACCCGGTAAAAGCGAAGCAAGCTTAAAAGTAACACAACCGATATCGCTAATAGATCTCTACCCCACTTTTATAGAACTGGCTAATTTACAAGGCTCAAATAGCAAATCTAAAGGCTCAGCTCCTTTAGGTGGATATTCAATCGTTCCTTTACTTACATCAAAAGTAGCGTCTAAAACAAGTAAACAATGGCAAGGGCCAAAAGGCGCATTAACCGTTATGGGCGTTGGTATAGACAAACCAATTGAAGGTTTAGCCGTTGGTACCAACCCTCACGCCTTATGGCATGTAAAAGTCATTAAAGATTTACCTGCTGAGTATATTTGGCAGCAAACCTATTCTTACCGTACTCAAGAGTGGCGTTATATCAGGTACAAAGACGGTCAAGAAGAACTCTATGATCACAAAATTGACCCCTATGAGTGGCATAACCTAGCGTTAAATGAGACTTATCAAAATGTGAAAGCTGATTTATTCAAGCAAATGTCTGAAATTATTAACAATAAAAACAAGCTTTGAATAAAATGATGAAAAAAACAACGAGCTTATCATTGATTGCTAATATTCTTTGTGTCGCACTATTAATGAGTTGTGGTACTAAGTCGAGCTCTAATAATACCAACACGCCCGTCACTCCTGAACTACCAAAGGAACAGATTTCAACTTACATACCTCAAGGTTATCAACTTCAGTGGCAAGATGACTTTAATCTTTTCAATTCTGAAAATTGGTCTAAAGGTTTAAGTTATGATCAAGATCCCAGCATTTCAATGATTTGGAACAAGCAAACGGGTGGTGCATATTTGCTCAATGATAAATATGCGGGTTATATTCTCGATAAAAATACCTATACTGACGATGGTCAATTATTTTTAGCCAATAAAAAAGAACCCATTGTGGGTATTGATCCTAATCGAAATTTTGATTACTCAACTGGCTGGATAAATTCATTACGTAAAAGATATTTTAATGGCACTAGCAAGAGTGTTTATCTAGAAATAAAAGCAAAGTTCCCTAGTGGTCCTAAAGTGTGGCCAGCTATTTGGTTAATTGCCGAACGACGTTCTTGGCCACCTGAAATTGATGTTTGGGAATACTTCGGCACTTTTTTCAATGCCAACTGGGGTACAGATCAAATGTACATGCGTTATATCTACGGCCATTGGTCAGATACTCAAGATCACAGTGTCGCCCTTGATAATTTTCAAAATAACTATGACGCAGCCAATAGTTGGCATATCTATGGTTTTCAATGGACAGCATCAACAATGACTTGGTCAATTGATGGCGAGCAAGTTCATCAAAAAACTAAGGGAATTGATATTGCAGAGGGTGATTGGGCCAATGAAGATATGGCCTTGGTTATTAATAATGGTTTGATGTCAGCAGCAGATGAAGGGATTACCACTTTCCCAAATTATCTTGTCTTAGATTACATCGCACTATATCAACAATAAAAATTAACCAATATATAAAGCAGGTAAAAAAACATGAAAAACACACTCTCTATTTTATTTATCTTAATCATTGGTTATTGCCTTTACCCTTTGCTCAATTCAACAGAGACTAATGCATCAGCGAATAATTCAAAACTAACGATAACGACAAAAGCTAACAAGTTAGTAAGTCCCCCTCCCTTTCCTCCCGCAAAGAAAAGTGAACATATATCTCAACCCGTTAATAACATGCAAGATATACTGAATGCTCAACCAAACTCCAGTAGTGACAGTAGTGAACAATCTAATAACTCACCCATGACCACCCTTGATAATATTAATTTGAACGCTCAACAGACAAAATTTCTACCTCACCTTGAACCAGAAGAATATGAAAGACAAACACAAAATTTTGTCAAATGGTCTGATGATCACAAAAATGAGTTAGATACTGTTATTGATAGCTATTTATCAGGAGATGCCGCTGATTACTTTAAAACAAGCATACTAAAAAGCAATGATTTATATGAAAACCAAACAATTGAGCAAGATGAAACGGATGATGAGATTTGGTCTTATTTGATGGAGCAAGATATAAACGCTTTGATAATGCAGCATGAGCATAATAATGCAATTGACTTAATAACAGTGACTTGTAAGCAATTAATCTGTGAGATTATTTTAATTGAAAACCAACCTGGTTTCTGGTGGGAAATCTATAAAAGCCTACGAATGCAATTGCCCAATGTGCAACGCCCTACTGAAGGGAACAGACCCAGAAACATCACAAATTCACAAAGTGATATAAAATTTCTATACTCTCAAATAAAGTTTATAAATAAAAAATAATTACAAAAACCAAACAAAGAGAGTTAAATGAAAACTATTTTATTGTGTTTAGTGCTGATGTGTACCAGTTGTGCGCAAACTCATGTAGTTTTAACTAAAAAAAACACTGAAGCCACCACCAAAGAACAAGCAGAATCTGTTGTGCCCGCTCCACAAACGGCACAATGGTCGAAAAAATGGTGGCAGCCAAGGCATGAAGAAAAGTTAGCTTTAAAAGATAACATGGGACAAGTTGACTTAGTATTTTTAGGCGATTCAATAACACACTTTTGGGACGACAGAGCTAAATCAGTTTGGGACAAATATTACGCTCAACGCAATGCACTTAATTTAGGTTTTAGTGGCGATAGAACAGAACATGTATTGTGGCGATTAAACCACGGTGCTGTTGATGGTATTAGCCCCAAAGCTTTAGTGCTAATGATTGGTACTAATAACACCGGACATCGCCAAGATGCGCCTGAGGATATTGCTGCAGGCATTAAAGCAATTTTAACGACCCTTAAACAAAAACTTCCTAATACAAAAGTGCTATTGCTAGCCATTTTTCCAAGAGGCGCGACAAAAGATGACCGTTTAAGAAAAATTAATGATGACACTAATAACATCATCAAAAACTTTCACGATGGCAAGCAAGTACATTATTTAGATATTAATCACCTATTTCTTGATGATAATGGCGTATTAAGCAAACAAGTAATGAACGACCTTTTACACCCTAATGTAGATCAATACCCCGTTTGGGCTGAAGCTATTGAACCAACCATTAAACAATGGATTAAATAATACTATTTCCTATGAACACTTTTGAGAAGCCAAGTATGAAACCTATTAAAAATATCGCTAAAAAAATACTGCTTTGTATATCAATGACAGTAATCTTCGCTTGTAGTAATCAAGAGTCTACCTCTTCAGATGCAAATGAAGATTCATTAGACGAGCTCATTGCTGTTGCCAATATGGCAGAAAATATGGCGGGTGCTGCTGATAAAGACAAAGGCTTACCAGGTCGTTATCAATTACAAAAACCATTGCCTTTGACCGAAAAAGCCCAATGGTTTAACAATGCCGGCTTAGGTTTGTTTATTCATTGGGGTCCCGCATCAGTTCCTGATATCGAAGATGTTTGGCGAATGAGGCAAGCAAAGAAGGGAGAGCCAAGCCAACCTAAAGTGGTACCTGAAGACTATTACAATCGTGCGCCAAAAGGTTTTACCGCGGCTAATTATGATCCAAATAAGTGGCTTGATGCCGCTAAAAAAGCAGGCTTTAAATATACCATATTGACCTCAAAACATCATGATGGTTATACCCTATGGCCAAGTAAGTACACCGATCTTGGCGTGCAAAAATACTTAGACGGTAAAGATTTAATACAACCTTTTGTTGATGCGGCTCGAGGCAATGACATGAAGGTTGGCTTTTATTTCTCTGCGGTTGATTGGCATTTAGATAAAGACTACATGAATTACAAATGGGGTAATGATGCCATAGGTTGGGATTTTTTTGGCAAACCCTTAGCGCGCAATGCCGTAAAACCATTACCCATGGCAATCGTTGAGCAGAAGCGACAAATGGCCTTTGAAGTAATGGCGAAATATCGTCCTGACATTTGGTGGTGGGACACCGGTTTACCGGTCAGTTTTGAAGAAACAGCCAAAAAATATAATCCCGATATGCTATTTAACAATCGTGGTAATTTCTACCACGATGGCAAAAATAAAGGCAAATTTCCAGGTTCTAGTTATGTCACCCCGGAAGGATTTCATTCGCTAGAATGGCAGCACGTTAAAAAGCTAATCGAGCAAGATACCCCATGGGAAATCTGCATGACCTTTAACCGTTCTGGCTGGTTTTATCATGCTAATAATAACTTAGGCGAGCAAACCGGTAATTTAACCGACACCCTTTACGCGCTTGCCAGAATACGTTCTTGGCAAGGTAATATGTTGTTGAATATGTCACCACGTGAAGATGGTACGCTTGCGCCTGCAAATTATAAAGCCATGGAAACCATGAGTCGTTGGATGGCATGGGCTGATGTCTCGGTATTTGATACCAAAGGTACGCATTTCCCTGAGCAATCGAATGTGCCTATTACTACGTCAGTTGATGGTAAAACGTGGTACCTACATGCCAGACCGGGTGCACAAAAAGACTCACCTAAGTGGGGACGATGGAAAAAGCCCTATTACACTCATACTGAGCCCGGTAAACCGATTAAAGTTCAAGATGTTCCAGTGATTAAAGCAGTGACATTGTTACGCACCGGCGAGTCTATCGAGTTTAGTTATATTGAGGGCGAGTTAGTCATCGACAACCCACCTGCAGGGCCAGATGGCTTGCATGAAGTGATAAAGCTAACATTCGCGAAATAACCCCCCATAAATAAAAGGATGAACATCGCCCTAAGTACCTATTGCATATAATAATACATAATGGTAACGTTCTCCCTATCTTATTTTGTTTTTGAAATATAATTAACAGTAAAGAGTGAATTCATTAAAGATGAAAAAACTACAACAGTATTTACAAATGATTTTGGCTTTGAGTGTTATGTGTTTATCGGCCTGTTCTGATATTGATAACAACCAAACTACTCGATTGAAAGAAAATATCAACCGGGATTGGCAATTTACCTTTAGTTCTGAAAAGGATGACTTTTCAGGTAAAGAATCAAAAGCTGACTCTACCAATGGACAATGGCAAAGCGTAGGTTTGCCCCACTCTTTCAGCCTGCCCTACTATCGCTCGGAAAGTTTTTATACCGGTTATGGCTGGTATAAAAAATCTCTTAATATTGATGAAAAATGGTTGAATCAAACCTTAACACTTGAGTTTGATGGTGTCTTTCAAGTAGCAGAAATCTACTTAAATGGAAAAAAAGTTGGTAAGCACAGCGGCGGTTATACCGGCTTTACTGTTGATATTAGTGATGCTGCCAAAGCGGGTGAAAACCTGTTAGCGGTTCGAGTTAATAATCTGTGGGACGCACAACTCGCGCCACGTGCGGGTGAACATGTATTTAGCGGTGGTATATACCGCGATGTTTACCTTAGCGTAACCAACCCTTTGCATGTCGCTTGGAACGGCACCTTTGTTACTACCCCGACAGTCAGTAAAGAAAAAGCGACAGTTAATGTTAAAACAACCATAGAAAATAAAAGTAACTCAACCAAAAAAATTACTTTAATAACAGTAATAGCAGACAGTAACAATAATAAAATAACTGACATGCTAACAATAACGTCTATTAACGCTGGTCAAACATTAGAACTTGAGCACAATAACTTTAAAATAAAGCAACCAAAATTATGGTCACCTGATACTCCAGAGTTATATAACGTATTTACTACTGTCTATGAAGGCAGCACGCTAGTTGATAGCTACCAAACAAAATTTGGTTTTAGATGGGTGGAGTGGACTGCTGACAAAGGCTTCTTCTTAAATGGCGAGCACTTATATCTTGAAGGCGTAAACGTCCATCAAGATCACGCGGGTTGGGGCGATGCTGTAACTAAAGCCGGTGTTTACCGAGATTTGAAATTAATGAAAGATGCCGGATTTAATTTCATCCGTGGCTCACATTATCCTCATCACCCGTATTTTACCCAAGTGTGTGATGAACTCGGCTTAATGTTCATCCCTGAAAACTCTATTTGGGGCATTGGCGGCTTTAAAGATGACGGTTATTGGGACTCAAGTACTTACCCTATTCATGAAAAAGACAAACCAGCCTATGAGAAAAGTGCAGCGGCTAGCCTTGAAGAACTAATCCTGATTAATAGAAACAGTCCATCGGTTATTGCTTGGAGCATGAGTAACGAAGCCTTCTTTAGCGCCAATGAAGTCATTGACGATATGAAAGGCTTGTTAAGTGATATGGTCGATTTATCACATAAACTTGACCCCTCTCGAAAAGCAATGATTGGCGGAGCACAAAGAGCAGGTGTTGATATATTAGGTGATATCGCTGGCTATAACGGCGATGGCGCCACCCGAGACAAAGATCCGGGTATCCCCAATATGGTCAGCGAATATGGCTCATGTGTCACTGATAGACCCGGTGATTATGATGCTTGTTGGACTTCTCATATAAAAGATGGCGAAAAACCAGCATGGCGCAGCGGTCATGCCATATGGTGTGGTTTTGACCATGGCAGCATCGCCGGCAATATGGGTGAAATGGGCATTGTAGATTTTGCTCGCATTCCAAAACGTGCTTGGTATTGGTATCGCAATTACTTTAAAGGTATCGCGCCACCACAGTGGCCTGAGCAAGGCACAGCTAAAAGTCTAAAACTGTTTACCGACAACACAACTATTCAAGGTACTAACGCCACGGATGACTCGCATATTAATGTGCAAGTGTTAGATGCTAGCGGCACGCATATTTCAAATAGCCCTACAGTGACGTTAACGATTATTTCTGGTCCGGGCGAATTTCCAACCGGCAGAAGCATTACCTTTAACAATACCACCCGTAATGATATTCAAATATTAGATGGCCACGCAGCGACCGAGTTTCGTTCATATCATGGCGGTGTCACGATCATTGAAGCGACATCGAAAGGTTTAGCTTCAGCTCAAATTGAAATTACCACAGTGGGTAGCCCACTATTTAAAGAAGGTGTCACCGAAGTTGTTAAGGATAGACCTTATATTGATTATCGCTTAACCAAAGCCATTAAAGAACAAGTAGCAGTAAGAATATCTGACGCTCGACCAAATCGTACTAACGATAAAGGAAGCAGTGACCCGGCTTATGCAAATGACGGTCACAAATGGCGTCAGTGGCAGCCTGAGTTCGTCAAAAATGGCAAGTACGCTCAGGTTTGGTGGGAACTGGACATGGAAAATTTTTACGACGTTGAACGGGTAGAATTTACCTTTAAACCTGCCGCCGATGTAAAGATAAACGTTGAAACCTCGTTAAATCGAAAAGGCTGGAAGACCGTAGCAAATGGAGAATTCCTTTTAAGTAAATCAGGTAGCGTACCAGCCATTAGTTTTGACGTAAAAGACAACAGCAAAGTGCGCTTTTTGAAAGTGACCTTTGTGGTTGAAGATACATCAGTCCCTTTTGGTGTTGGTGAAATTGAAGTGTTTGGTAGTACAAACTAAAAATACTTTTATATTTAATAATAAACGGATAAAAAAAATGAAAAAGCTAATATTACTTGCACTAACGAGTCTTTCGCTTACCGCGATGGCAAATACAGATATAACCCATTTTGTTCAAATTCGATTTACTGCTTTAGACACCGACAATAATGGTTCTTTAAGTCTAACTGAGCTGCGAGGAACAAATAGAGGTTGGATGACTAAAGCAGGCTTTGATGAAGCCAAACAAATCAAAAAAACCGAAGATAAAATGACTCAATTAGATACCAACCAAGATAAGCAAGTGTCAATTGAAGAGTTTTCCGTTCTTCACAATAAATAAGAATAGGTTTCGCCCAATTTAAAGAATATCTAGCTATTTATAATCAATCATGGTTTTCGATAGCTAGTTCTCTTATTAACTTCCGTCACATTAGCATGAACAATATGACAAAATTATCTCTTTTAATTCCACTGCTTGCCATGTTTGCATTTTCAAGCTTTGGGACAACAAAGCCTAACATTATACTCATCCTTGCAGATGACATGGGTGTTGGGGAATTGAGTCACGAAGGTGGATTGGTTGCTACGCCATCACTTGATCAGATGGCTAAAGAAGGTATGCGGTTTACTGATGCACATACCAGTTCATCGGTATGCACACCAACTCGATACGGAATTTTAACCGGACGTTACAATTGGCGCAGTCGGATGAAGTCTGGCGTACTTACGGCGGTAAATTCAAAAGCGTTAATGGACCCAAACCGAATAAACTTACCGACATTGTTACAAAATGAAGACTATGCCACCGCCATGTTTGGCAAGTGGCATTTAGGTGTTGATTGGCAACGTCTATCGAAAGACGCCAATCCTGATCCTAAAATAAAGAAAACCCATGCATCTTGGCTAGTAGATTATTCAAAGCCATTTAAAAACGGCCCGCTTGATATCGGCTTTGATGAAGCCTTTTTCATTCAGTCTTCACTCGACATGCCGCCTTACTTATATCTGCAAGATGAACGTGCGGTATCTGTTCCTACCAAGAATAGGTTTTTCCTGCATAACGAATATAATGATTATCACCGCATTGGCGCCGGCGCTGCGGATTTTGATGCCAATAAAACCTTAGCGACTTGGGCCTCTAAGTCTCGTGAGTTCATCAAAACACAAGCTCAAAATACAGAACAACCTTTTTTTCTCTATCTGCCGCTGACCTCGCCACATACTCCTATTGTGCCAGGTAAAAAGTTTAAAGGCATGCATCCTCAGTACAGTTGGTACGCTGACTTTATAGCAGAAACAGACTGGGTTGTTGGCCAAGTGTTAGAACAACTTAAAGCTTCAGGTATTGATGACAATACCTTAATTATTTTTACTGCCGACAATGGTTTTGCCCCCTATGTAGAAATTCCAAAAATGATGGAAGCAGGTTATCGCCCTTCAAAGAATTTCCGTGGCAATAAAGGTGATCTATATGAAGGTGGCCACAGAGTGCCATTTCTTGTACGCTGGCCGAATGAAATCCGAGCGGGTAGTAAAAGTGATGTAACCATCAGCACCACTGATTTTTATGCGACCTTTGCCGACTTACTTGGCAAACTCGACTCTATTGCTGACGATGCTGCCGAAGATTCTTTCTCATTCTACCCAAGCTTAAAAGGCCAAACGTCAGTTAGCCGCCCTTTTACCATTCATCATTCAATTTCAGGCAAGTTTTCTATCCGCAAAGGCGAGTGGAAATTACTGCTAGCGCCTAACAGTGGCGGATTTTTCAAACCGCTTTTACCTGAGCCTAGTACACCATCTAAAGGCATTCAGCTATATAACCTTAAAGATGATCCGAGTGAAAGTGAAAACTTGGAAGGAAAATATCCAGAAATAGAAAAATTGCTGATTACAGAGCTTGCCAACGCGTTTCATAACGGGCGAACGACGCCTGGCGAAAAACAAACCAACGACGGCTGGCCATATCGAGACCAAGCAACGTTAAAAGATTATCCCGAACTAAATCAAGATGGAAAGTAGTACCGATGAATAACATAACCTCGCCCTCTCTTACCATGACGAAACAAGCAATGTTGATCTTGTCTGCTATTGCTGCCTTTACTCTTTCAATAGGTATGGCAAACGCTCAGGTTAAACTGGCCACCGTGTTTGCCGATTCGATGGTGATACAACGAGACCTGCCCATTAATGTTTGGGGAACCGCGTCAAGCAGCGAAAAGGTGACGGTAACGCTAAAAGGTGACACCTATTTTGGCCAAGCAAATAATGATGGCGACTGGCTAATTACTTTACCTGCTCATCCAGTCGCGACTATGCAGTTGCTTAGTGTTCAAGGTGAAACTAATAACATTAAAATCAACAATATTGCCTTTGGTGATGTATTTCTCGCATCGGGCCAATCAAATATGGAATTTAAAGTAAAAGAAGCGCTTACTAAATTTCCACAAGAAGACAAACTCAAACAATATCCAGATGTTCGTCAATTCAAGATCAATAGACATTACATGTTTAAAGGCCCTCAGCCAGATATTGACAGCGGCAACTGGCTTATTGCAAGTAAAGAAACTGTCGGTGAATTTTCTGCAGTTGCTTGGTTTTTTGCCAAAGATTTATATCAAAGATATCAAGTGCCGATTGGTATTATTTCGTCAAATGTTGGTGCTACACCGGTTGAGTCATGGATGAGTGTTGAGTCTTTAGAGAACTATCCTGAAACTCAAGCGCTGGCTTATAACTTAGCTGATAGTAAATTTATTGAACAACTTAAAAAAGACTACGCGAAAGAAAGAGCTGACTGGAGGCAAAAAAATCCAACGGCTAAAAAATTACCTTTTATGTTAATGCACCGTACGAGCTTAGACTTTAAGCCTGTCGGCTTATATAACGCAATGATTTCGCCACTTGCTAACCTGAAATTTGCTGGCGTGATTTGGTATCAGGGCGAAAGCAATACACCGGAACCTGCTCGGTATTCAGAAAAATTTACCACCATGATCAATCAATGGCGAACCTTATTTAATCAACCACAATTACCTTTTATGTTTGTGCAGTTAGCTAACTTCATGAAACCCGATGATGTTCCTACAGAAAGTGCATGGGCAGAGATTAGAGATCATCAAACTCAGGTGTTAAAAACCGTTAATAACACCGCTATGGCGTTAGCGATTGATGTCGGAGATCGTCACAATATTCATCCATTGGATAAAAAAACTGTTGGTGAGCGCTTGGCCTTAGGTGCTAGACATCTTGTCTATGGTGAAAAAGCGTTAAACTTCACTAGTCCCCTTTTAGATACCGCCACGGTAGCTGATAACCGGATAAAGATTAACTTCAAACATATTAATAACGGCCTAATAGTTAAAGGCGAGACACTACTTGGCTTTGCCATTGCTGGCGCAGATAAAAAGTTTGTTTGGGCAAATGCCATTTTAGCTAGCACTAATACAAACAATCAAGTCACCGTGTGGCATCAAAGCATCAAGAAGCCTAAGTATGTTCGTTACGCTTGGGGCAACAACCCCGAAAACGCCAACTTATATAACGACCAAGGCTTACCAGCTACGCCTTTTAGTTACAAATTAAACTAAGATCAGATATGACAAAGGAACAACACCTTGAAAAACAATAAATATATTAAAATTAAAAACTCAATACAGTTGAGTTCTATCGCAGTTACTGCACTGTTGGTAGCGGCTTGTGGTGGGGATTCACAAACTTCTTCAACTGGCGAACAACAATCTGTTGTTCATCAACACATTCAGCAAATACAAGCCAGCAGCGGTCAAAACCGTCTTTGGTATAAACAACCCGCCACTGATTGGATGACGCAAGCGCTGCCCATAGGTAATGGTTATATGGGGGCAATGTTATTTGGCGGCGTTAATGAAGACAGAATTCAATTTAATGAGCAGTCTTTATGGGCGGGAGGCCCCGGAGCAAGTAAAAATTACAACAGTGGTATTCGTAAAGATGCACATAAAGCGCTGCCAGAGGTACGTGAATTAGTAACCAACGGAAAATTTGAGCAAGCACATAAATTAGCGGCTCAAGAATTAACCGGCCATATCAGCAAAGAAGAAAAAAATGCTAAAGGCCATAGCTTTGGTGACTTTGGTTCCTTTCAAGCCTTTGCGGATGTCTATGTAACTCAAGTTTCAACGACTGAGCCGAAAGATTATTCCCGAGCGCTAGATCTCGAAACCGGTGTGGCTAGTGTCAAATACCAAGACGGTGCAATTAATCATCAACGTCAATACTTTGCTAACTACCCTTCACGCGTTATGGCTTTTCATTATGAAAATGATGCTGCTGCTGGTAGCGATTACTCTATCCGTTTTGATTCTTTACACCCTACTCAAGTTAGCTATGAAAACAATACCCTGTTCTTAACGGGTGAAGTGGCTGATAATGGCATGGCAATGGAAGCAAGATTAGAAATTCGCCTTGAAGGTGGCGCCCTTAGTTTTAAAGATGGCAAAGCCCATATCGTTGGCGCTAAAGCCGTGACATTAGTACTTAGCGCGGCAACAAATTATCAAGACAATGCGCCTACGTATCGAGGCAATGATTACGCTAAGTTTAACCAACAAACCTTAGCATCAGTCGCAGCTAAAAGTTATCAACAATTATTGACTGAACATATCAGTGATTACCAATCACTTTATCACAGAGTCGCGCTGACACTTGATGATGGTAGTGAGTCAAAGGCTGCTGATTTAAATACCAAGATACCTACCGATCAGCGTATCTTAAATTACAGCAAAACCCCAAATGACTTAGGATTAGAAACCTTATTTTTCCAATACGGTCGATATTTATTAATAAGTAGCTCTAGACCAGGTTCTTTACCGGCAAACCTGCAAGGTAAATGGAATGACTCTTTGGTTCCTGCATGGGCCTCTGATTATCACTTCAATATTAATGCTCAAATGATTTATTGGCCAGCAGAAGTCACTAACTTAGCTGAAACCCATGTACCATTTCTTGAGTACACACAAAGCCTTGTAGAACCTGGTAAAGCAAGTGCTAAAGCGTTTTTTGGTGTTAACGGTTGGGTGGTAAATACCATGAACAACATCTTTGGTTATACCTCAACAGGTTGGGGTTTTCCTTGGGGTTACTTCCCTGCGGGCGCCGCTTGGGTGAGCCAACATCAATGGCAACATTATGACTTTAATGGCGACAATGCTTTTCTTAGCGATGGTGCATTACCTACCATGGAACAAGCGGCATTATTTTGGTTAGAGTACTTGCAAGAAAATGCACAGGGACAGCTTATTTCAATTCCAAGCTATTCACCTGAGCATGGCGGTATATCGGGTGGTGCATCGATGGATCATCAAATTGTTTATAACCTCTTTACTAA
>JAPYOP010000006.1:0-14956 GCA_029938115.1 Colwellia sp.
CTTTGAATAACATTTTTTGTTGTTGACAAGGGGGAGTCCACATAAGCGCCTTGTTTTTGAAAATTTATCTTCATTGAATTCTGTAACCTTAATTAATCCAAATGATATTAATCTTCATCCACTTCGTAAGCGCTAAAGTCAGTAATTCCTTTCTCTTCTAATATACGACGAACACTGGCAGGCAGTTTTTCATCGTTATCTTTAGCTAAGTCTTCATCATCAGGCAAAGGTTGGCCCGTAAAAGCATGCAAAAATGCTTCACACAGCAGTTCGCTATTAGTTGCATGACGTAAGTTGTTTACTTGGCGTCTGGTTCGTTCATCCGTTAAAACTTTTAATACGCGCAAAGGAATTGAAACAGTGATCTTTTTTACTTGTTCACTTTTCTTACCGTGCTCGGCATAGGGATTAATATATTCGTCATTCCACTGAGCCATGAAAGTTCCTCTGTTTTTATTTTAGTGATGTACTATTTAATACTCAATCCATTCTCTTCAATCAATGCCTTGTCTAAAAGCGTTTCTAATTCCAGCTGAATTCTGCATATTGAGATAGTTCGGGTATACATTGTTATAAGATAGATTTTACTGGAAGTAGCAATTCAGTCAAGTAGAAGTTTAGATGTCTAAAATATCTTGACCTAAATAACCAAAACGTTTAGAGTTATAGACGTCCAAACATCTAAACGATTTCAATGAAACAGTCTATGCTCTCAATTAATGAGAATGGGGAATAATAATGTCAAATGCTAACATCAGTAATATTACCACCGCAGCCGTTCGAGCGGGTATTAATACCGACAAGCATCATGGTGCTGTTATTGCGCCTATTCATTTATCTAGCACTTATTCGTTGAAAGGTTTTAATGAAAAACGTCAGTTTGACTATTCTCGCACTGGCAATCCAACTAGAGCGACCTTTGCTAATGCCATTGCTGATTTAGAACAAGGCAGTGTCGGTATTGTTACTAGCACTGGCATGTCATCAGTGCACTTAATTTGTCAGTTATTATCAACAGATGATTTAGTGGTTATTCCACATGATTGTTATGGCGGAAGTTTTCGTTTATTTACGCATTTAGCTAAACGTGGTCAATTTAAATTAATTGTTGTTGACCAAAATAACCAAACGGCCTTAGCGCAAGCCTTAGCGCAAAAGCCTAAGTTAGTTTTGTTAGAAAGCCCTAGTAACCCGTTATTGCGTTTGGTCGACATTGAAGAAGTCACTAAAGCATGTCATAAAGTGGGCGCGTTGGTTGCTGTCGACAACACCTTTTTATCACCGGTGTTACAACGTCCTTTAACTTTAGGTGCCGATATTGTTTTTCATTCAACCACTAAATATATTAATGGTCATAGTGATGTTGTTGGCGGCGTTTTAGTTACGAAAGAACAAGAGCTAGGTGAAACATTGGCTTGGTGGGCAAATTGTATCGGCATTACCGGCAGTGCTTTTGATAGCTTCTTAGCATTACGTGGCTTAAAAACTTTACCGATACGAATCAAACAGCACCAAGAAAACGCAGTGCAAGTCGCCTCATTTTTAAAAGGTCATCCTGCTATTGATACTGTTTATTATCCTGGTTTTGAAGATCATCCTGGCCATGAAATTGCTAAAAAGCAGCAAGCAGGTTTTGGCGCTATGTTAAGTTTTGATGTAAAAGGTGGTGTCGAGTCAGTGAAGAAATTATTCGCTAATTTAAAACTGTTCACGTTAGCGCAATCTTTAGGTGGCGTTGAAAGCTTGATTAACCATCCGCCAACGATGACTCATGCAGGTATGGATGAGTCAGCTCGACTTGAAGCCGGCATCACTGATTCATTAGTGAGAATTTCAGTCGGCATTGAAGATATTAGTGATATTTTGACCGATTTAGCCCATGGTTTAGAGCAGAGTCAAATAGCTTAGTTACGAAATACGAAATACGAAATATAAAAGTTGAGTATAGTGCTTTAGATAGCACTCAATGCGCTTGAGTGAAGAATGACAACATTAAATACATCTGAAAATAAATTAGCAAAGCATGCCATTAACGTTCATAAATTTGGCGGTAGCTCGTTAGCTGATGCGGCATGCATAGAGCGTGTACTTGACATAATTCGTCAAAATTGCCAACTAAGCGACATTATTGTTGTCTCGGCGAATGGTAAAACTACCGATGGTTTGTTCTCGTTACTTGCCTTGGTTGAAACGACGGAAGGAGCTGATTTTACTCCGGCTTTATCTGAACTAGAACACCAACAACACTTGTTAATTAATGAATTATTGAATGAGCAAAATGCTAAGAAATTAACGCAGTTAATCGCCGCCGATATCGATCAGTTAAGACGATGGTTAACAAGTGATTTAGCGATGCATCGAAATGATATTTTAGCTTTTGGTGAGTTATGGTCTGCGCGATTGTTATCAGCGTTACTTAATGAACAAATTTGTCCAAGCAATGCAATCGATGCTCGTGATTTTTTAATTATTGGTAATGAACAATCGTGTGCGGTAGATCATGCGCTAAGTAGTGTACAACTTAAGAAACATTTACAGTTTGGTAAATTAGCGGTAATTACAGGTTATATCAGTAAGGATAGTCGAGGAAAAACGTGCACGTTAGGGCGTAATGGCAGTGATTATTCTGCAACGATTATGGCCTCATTAGTGGGTGCTTTAAATGTCACCCTATGGACAGATGTTGATGGTATTTATAGTGCTGATCCTCGTGTTGTACCTAATGCCAGAAAGTTGCACCGTTTACCTAATGGCGTCGCTAAAGAACTTGGCCGTTTAGGTAATCCAGTATTACATGCAAAAACACTAACGCCTTTGGTTAATGAAAGTCTATCTCATCATTGTCATTTGCATGTGGCAAACAGTTTTGATGCACAAGTTTCGGGTACTGAAATTGGTAAATTTGGTCTAATTGCTAAACAAGAATTATCTGTTACTTACCTAAACGATCTACTCTTAGCGCATTCAGCAAGTTTTACAGGTGAAGCCGCTAAACAAGCGAAAATTGAATTTTCACCTATTTGTGCTGAGGACAAGCAAGGTTTTATTGTCATCAACCAAAATCAGCAAAAGGCTTTAAGCCAATGGTTAGCTAGTCATGATGTTGAAGTAACGTTTAAGCCCGTAGCTATTATTGCCGTAGTTGGTCATAAGGTAGCGCAACGTGGTGATATTAAAGCTCGTTTTAAACGTTCATTAAAAAGTGCTCAACCGCTAAATTTAGTTGCTAGTGATACTAGTCATAGCGTAATTGCTATTTTGCCTGAGCCTTGCAGCACAGAAATATTAAATAATGTTCATCATGCGATGATTAAAGATGCTCGTCACATTGGTTTGGTGGTTGCAGGTTTAGGTAATATTGGTGAGCGTTTTTTATCGCTGCTACCCGCGCAGTTAAACCGTATTTATGCTCTGGAAAATATACACCTTGTTGGCTTATTATCGTCTAAAAAAGCGCTAATAAATAATGATGGCATTGATGTTAATCAGGCCTTGTCTTTATTCAAACAAGGGGCAACGGATTATAACCATCAACAACTGTTATCTTGGTTAGGTAATCATCCATATGATGAGTTGATTGTAGTTGATATAACGCCAAGTGAAGATTTTAGTTTGCTTTATCAAGATTTTTTCGCGCAAGGAATTCACGTTATTGGCGCAAATAAATGGGCCGCGTCGTCAGATACAATCGACTACAATAAGTTAGTGAAAACTGCAGATAAGAATAACAGTCTATGGTTAGGTAATACAACGGTAGGTGCTGGTTTACCTATTAATTACGCGATTAATGATTTAAATAATAGTGGTGATAAAATTACTGCTATTGCTGGAATCTTCTCTGGTACATTGTCATGGTTGTTTGAAACCTATGATGGCTCAACTGCTTTTTCTTCCTTGTTATTAGATGCTCTTAAGCAGGGAATAACAGAGCCTGATCCTCGTGAAGATTTATCGGGTCGTGATGTACAGCGTAAGTTACTTATTTTAGCGCGCATGGCAGGTTTTGAATTAGCACTTGATGACATCGATTGTAAAAACTTAGTACCACAAGCATTACAAAATATTAGCACGCAAGAATTTTTAGCGCGTGCGAATGAATTAGACGACTTTTTTGCTAAAGCATTAAGCGATGCTAATAGTGATAATTGTCGTATTCGTTATGTTGCACGTTTAAGTGTTAATGAAGCCGCTAACATTACCGCAAAAGTCAGTTTAGAAGTATTACCAAAAAATGATGCCTTCGCCAGTTTGACACCTTGTGACAATATTTTTCAAATCAGCAGCCATTGGTATCATGAAAATCCATTAATTATACGTGGCCCAGGCGCAGGACGAGATGTCACTGCCGGAGGTTTACATTCAGATTTAGTAAACATTTGTCAGCAATTAGCTCACAAGCAAAACCAAGTTAAAATAAAGGGGATAAACTAATGAGTTATAGTCATGCCAGACAAGTAGAATCACTAAACCGCAGCTTGAGTGAAATCAGTAAAGATATTCAAGTTTCGTTTGAATTTTTTCCGCCAAACACACCTGAAATGGAAACCACCTTGTGGAATTCAATTGAACGCTTAGCGCCATTAAAACCTAGCTTTGTCTCGGTAACTTATGGAGCAGGATCTGGCACGCGAGATAGAACTCACGATATTATCAAACGCATTCAAAAAGATACGGCATTACTTGCGGCGCCTCATTTAACTTGCATTGATGCTGGTCGTGAAGAGCTAGTGCAAATAGCAAAAGATTATTGGGATAGTGGCGTTCGTCACATAGTTGCCTTACGCGGTGACTTGCCTAATAGTGATAAAAAACCAAATATGTACGCTTCAGACTTAGTTGAATTATTACGTGGTGTTGCTGATTTTGATATTTCTGTTGCGGCTTATCCTGAAGGGCATCCTGAAGCGCCGAACCCACAGTTTGATTTACTTAACTTAAAACGCAAAATTGATGCGGGTGCTAACCGCGCCATCAGTCAGTTTTTCTTCGACATAGAATCTTACTTAAGATTTCGTGATCGCTGTGTAACAGTTGGTATTGATGTTGAAATTATTCCAGGTATTTTACCGGTAACTAATTATAAAATGTTAGAACGCTTTGCGGGTCTGACAAATGTTCATGTGCCAAGTTGGATGCCGAAAATGTATGAAGGCTTAGAAGACGATGAAATGACCCGTCGCATGGTCGGCGCTAATATCGCTATGGAACAAGTGAAAGTGTTAAATCGTGAAGGTGTTAAAAACTTCCATTTTTATACTTTAAACAGAGCTGAGTTAACTTATGCTTTGTGTCATACCCTAGGTATTCGCCCACAAAAATAAATTATACGGTACAAGGAAGTACCTATAATCCTTTCTGTTTTCTAACTCAGTGCTTTTAACTTTTTGTTCCTGTTGCTTAGTTTTGTTTTTTCTAGCATTATTAGTATTCACTTCGTTATTAAACATAAATTAATGGCTAGAGCTCCTTTAAATCAAACGCACTATACTCGGCAGGTTCAAGAACTGCTGTCTAAAATTTATGGTCGCAGTATACTCAAAGACTCAGTGCTTGAACGTGCAATTAATTACTTTGAACAACATGAATTTATTTCAACTGATGAGGCTATAAGCCCTGAAAGCTTAGCATTAAATAAATTACAGCAAATTGATCGCCACAGTCATTTACAAGCTATATGTTATCAGATAATTGAATTGACAGAAGGGAGTAGCTTTGAAGAAACCAACCGTAAATCGGCTCAATTACTTGGTACTATTCAATTAGTTAGCCCAACAGAAGGAAGTAAAATATCTGAGAGTAACGAGCAATGTCAAGCGCTTTACAAAGCGATATTAAGCCTACGTTTACTTGACAGGTTACTTTTAAATAACGAGGTTAATGATCCCTTTATAACGAAAGCGTTAGAAGAGTTTGAAGATAAACCTTTTGCTGAGTTTGATAGCACTGAGCGTCTTCGTTTTAACGAACTTGTCAAAGTACCCATTATTATGTCGGCCTTATTACAAGATATTGGCCATTACCACGCCCATGGACAAGCTATAATCTTGGGAGGAAGTGGTAACCCAGATCCCCACAGAACATTAGACGTTGAAGACAGAAAAAAACTATTACAAATAAATTACAAGCAAACTATAGCCTATGTTTCAGACGGTTTTGGTATTCCTAGTTATGTAGGCAACTCTAAAGCTGAACGTGATCAATTTATTATTGATGAACAGTTAAAACATCAGTTTATTATAAAGTTAATAAAGAGTAGCTTTCAAGCTAAACAAGGTATTGGAAATATACTAAAAGTCCCGCAACTATATGTTTCTATTGTTTTTTCTGTTAAATCTAGTTATAACTACAAAGTGTTACCCAAGGTTTTTCAAGTATTAAAGAAAAATGCTGAATTAGGGGTTTGTTCGCAAAAAGCGGTTGATTCACTTTATCAAATTACCGGCATGTTTCCTCAAGGGTATGGTGTTATTCATATGCCTGTGGATGAAATGGGGCAGCAAGGTGATTGTTATGAATATGCTATTGTAAATAGGCTTTATCCAGAAGAACCAGAGCACCCTTTATGCCGAATTGCTACGCGCAGGCTTGCTTTTATTAGTCATGGTCATAATGTTGAAGTGAAGAAAGTAAACAATTTATATTTCCCAGAAATGGCAAAAAAAGTAGCAAGCTTGAGCAAAGAGCGTCTTAATGAAATTCTTGAGTTGTTATCTTCCAATTTTGAAGAAAGACAGCAACTTGATTTACTACCTCGCTGTTGGCATGCCAATGAATTCTTTTCCGTAAAAGCTAATCAAAAGTTATGGAATAAAGAAAATAGCTAGTTCAACATAACCCTTAGTGTTATTTACATTATAAGTAAAATAACGCAATCTCCAATTTTTGTATAAAGGAAATCTCTTATGAGCGATCAGTTCATTAAATCTAAAGCGGCCATTGCATGGGAGCCGAATCAGCCATTATCTATTGAAGAAGTGGATGTAATGCTACCTAAAGCAGGCGAAGTGTTAGTAAAAATTATTGCCTCAGGTGTCTGCCATACCGATGCTTTTACTTTATCCGGTGATGATCCTGAAGGGATTTTTCCTGTGATTTTAGGTCACGAAGGTGGTGGTATTGTTGAACAAGTTGGAGAGGGCGTTAGTAGCGTACAGATAGGCGATCACGTTATTCCTTTGTACACACCAGAATGCGGAACATGTAAATTTTGCCTGTCAGGTAAAACCAATCTTTGTCAAAAAATTCGTGAAACTCAAGGTAAAGGTTTAATGCCTGATGGCACCACACGATTTTATAAAGATGGCCAGCCTATTTATCATTATATGGGCTGTTCAACATTTTCTGAATACACCGTTTTACCTGAAATATCGTTAGCAAAAGTAAACCCGAAAGCACCATTAGAAGAGGTGTGTTTACTTGGCTGTGGCGTGACAACAGGTATGGGGGCGGTAATGAATACGGCAAAAGTAGAAGCCGGAGATACTGTCGCTATTTTTGGCTTAGGTGGCATTGGTTTATCTGCAGTAATTGGCGCTGCAATGGCCAAAGCGAGTCGGATAATTGCCATCGATATAAATGAATCAAAATTTGAATTAGCAAAAAAATTGGGTGCAACAGATTGTATTAATCCTAAAAATTACGATAAAGCCATTCAAGATGTTATTGTTGAAATGACAGGCGGTGGTGTCGATTATTCTTTTGAATGTATTGGTAATGTTAATGTCATGCGCTCAGCGTTAGAGTGTTGCCATAAAGGTTGGGGTGAGTCGATTATTATCGGTGTTGCAGGCGCAGGACAAGAAATATCAACCCGCCCCTTTCAATTAGTAACAGGGCGAGTATGGCGTGGTACTGCTTTTGGTGGTGTAAAAGGTCGTAGTGAGTTACCTGACTATGTAGAACGCTACCTTGCCGGTGAATTCAAGTTAGATGACTTTATCACCCATACTATGGGCTTAGAAAGTATCAACGAAGCTTTTGATTTGATGCATGAAGGTAAAAGTATTCGTTCAGTTATACATATGGATAAATAAATGGGCATCACTCAAATCAGTAAAACTAAGACCTTTGATGGTTTTCATTATCAATACAGTCATCAAGCAAGTACGACAAATTGTGAAATGCGTTTTGCCATTTTTATTCCACCTCAAGCCAGTGAAAATAATAAAGTGCCTGTGCTTTATTGGCTTTCAGGTTTAACCTGCACCGATGAAAATTTTATGCAAAAAGCAGGAGGGCTTAAAATGGCTGCTGAATTAGGTATGGCTATTGTCACTCCAGACACTAGCCCTCGTGGTGAGGGAGTTCCTGATGACGACTCTTGTGATGGTAAACCTGCTTATGATTTTGGTTTAGGTGCCGGCTTTTATGTCAATGCGACACAAGAACCTTGGCAAAAAAACTATCAAATGTATGACTATGTGTTAACCGAATTGCCAAAATTAATTGAACAGTACTTTCCTGTAACAAGTAAACGCGCTATCAGTGGTCATTCAATGGGGGGGCATGGCGCGTTAGTATTAGCGTTACGCAATCCAGAAATATTTACCTCAGTTTCTGCCTTTAGCCCCATTTGTAATCCTGTTAATGCGCCTTGGGGGAAGAAAGCGTTTACAAATTATTTAGGAGCAAACACTCAAGAATGGCAACAATATGATGCCAGTATATTAATGGCAAAGGCGACGAAAATCGTTCCTACTTTAGTGCATCAAGGTATCTATGATAACTTTTTAACAGAACAGTTAATGCCTGAGACTTTGCTACATTCAGCTAAACAAACTAACTATCCCTTACAGTTTGAGCAGGTTGAAGGATATGATCACAGCTATTATTTTATCGCTAGCTTTATCGAACAGCATTTATCATTTCATAAACAACATCTTTCACTTACCTAATTAAACAAATTTAGACATATTTTCTCCACAATTGCCTGTTAGTCTAGTGCCAATTTATTCATAGGGTATTGGTTTATGCTGGCGAAATTAGAAATAATCGACGAATCTATTACTGAAACTTGCTCTAATACAACAGAAAATATCACTGTTACTGCTTTACTTAATGATAAACGCAGAAATTTCCAATTGAAATACAATTTTTGTTATGAAAGGCTGACCTTGGCTCAGAAATATTCTGCGGCTGAACTGTTTCAATATGGATATTTGCTGAAATTCATTCGTGGTAAAGGGGTAACATCATTTGCCATTTTTATTAACGAAGGAAAAGTTGCTACGGTAGATTACTCTGGTGAAATAGAATTAAATCCAAATATAAAAGTTAGGCGTTAATCTAAGCAATAACGCTGGATCATTTCCACCAATATTTTATCAGTTTTTTCTATTTCACTGTGCGCTAAAAACTCATTCGGCTGATGTGCCTGATCGATTGAGCCTGGCCCTAATACGATAGTTTGACAGCCAAGTTGTTGAATAAACGGTGCTTCGGTTGCGTAATTAACCGCGCAACATTTGTGACCACTAATTTCTTCGGCAATACTAACAAAACATGTTTTTTCATCAGAGCATTTATCTTGTTCAAAACTTGGTGAACTAGGGTGTAACTCTTCAAAGCTGATACGACCAGGGAATTTCTCTGCCAGTGGTTTTAATGTTTCGCTTAACCAATGTAATAATTCATCATCACTCATGCCCGGCAGCGATCGTAAATCAATATCTAAATCGCAATGGCCACAAATACGATTGGCATTATCACCGCCTTTAATTGCGCCCATGTTTAATGTTGGTGCAGGTACGTCGAATGCTTCGTTATTATAATGAAGGTTAAACTTTTCTTTTAAGTTTATTAGTTCACCAATCACTTGATACATTATTTCTATAGCATTGACGCCAAGGTTCGGTTTGCTTGAATGACCAGACCTTCCTTCGACACTAATGCGGTGTGACATATGTCCTTTGTGCATTACCACTGGTACTAAGTTGGTTGGCTCGCCAATAATTGCAACATCAGGTTTGGCCGTTTGGCTTTGGGCAAAAAATCGAGCACCTGCCATGGTGGTTTCTTCATCAGCCGTTGCTAAAATGTATAATGGCTTTTTGAGATTCTTAGCATTTAAACCTTTACAGGCTTGCAGTATAAAAGCGAAAAACCCCTTCATGTCGCAAGTGCCTAAGCCATAAAATTTATTATCTTTATTAACTACGCCCATAGGGTCGCTTTGCCAGCGACTTTCATCAAAAGGTACCGTATCGCTGTGACCTGCCAATAATAAACCACCTTCACCACTACCAAGTTTTGCAAGTAAATTATATTTATTATCACTATCTTTATGAGCACCGGGCACTTTTTGAATATCAATGCTAAAACCTAATTGTTCGAACCAAGTTGCAAGCAATTGAATAACTTCTAAATTACCTTGATCCCAACTTGGTTGAGTTGAACTTATAGAAGGACAAGCAATCAATTGAGTTAATGATTGGCTGAAGTTAGGTAACTGTGACATATAAAGAGATCCGCGCTATATTAATAAAGGTAAATAAACCGAATAAAAGCTCAAATAGTTATGCTTAATAGTTGCATAACTACCCATTAGCTGATAAGTTACTTACATAGTGTAAATAACCTGCTTTCATAAGGCTACTTAAAATGCTGATTGTTCAAGGAATACGACGACGATAGAGAATTATTTTATTATCTCTTGGATGTTTTAGTTATAAGGGGTTAGTTATTTCTTTAAAAAACATATCGTTATTGTTTTGTTTGAATTATTAAGGTTTAAGTTGTGTCAGAAGTTCAAAAGGTTGCCGTAATCGGCGCAAGTGGTTATGCCGGTGCCGAGTTAGTTGGTTTGTTATGCCAACATGATAAAGTTTCAATACAACATCTTGTTGTGTCGGAAAACTCTACTTCCTGTGGAAAACTTTTTAGCGAGTTACATGGTCGCTGGCAGGGGATATGTGATGTACCCCTGCAGTCTTTTTCTCAAGCGTGGTTTGATGAGTTTTCTAAAGATTTAGATGCTGTTTTCTTTGCTACACCTCATGAGTTTAGTACCTATTGGGCACAAGCTTTTGTGGATGCTGGCGTTAAAGTGTTCGATCTATCAGGTGGATTTAGACTAAAAAAAGCTGAAGATTATCCAACTTTTTACGGTTTTGAACATGCCAATATTGATGCCTTAGCTCAAGCTAAATATGGTTTAGCTGAGTGGCAACAAGCAGATATCGCCAATACTAATTTAATTGCTGTTCCCGGTTGTTATCCAACAGCGAGTTTACTTTCATTAAAACCTATCACCAGTAATAATCTGCATGTTGAAAATTCATTAATTGTTGTTAATGGTATTAGTGGCGTCACTGGTGCAGGTAGAAGTGCTTCTTTAGCCACTAATTTTAATGAAGTGAGCTTAAAGCCTTACAACATATTACAACACAGACACCAACCTGAAATATCTCAAGAAGCTAATGCACAAGTGATTTTCAATCCACACTTAGCGCCTTATAAAAGAGGTTTATTAGCTACGGTAACACTCCAGTTAAAGAGTGATGTTACCGCAAAACAAATAGATGAAGCCTTTGAGCAAGCTTATAATGACAAACCACTTGTTCGAATAGTTAATGCTTGGCCACAAATTGGCAATGTAGCGCACACACCTTTTGCCGATATTCACTGGCAATTTGATGAAGAAAAAAGTGTGGTTGTGGTGAGTTGTGCTATAGATAACTTACTTAAAGGAGCTTCGTCACAAGCACTGCAATGTTTTAATATTTCTCTTGGTTTACCAAGTGAATATAGTTTACTAACTCATAAATTGTAGTTGTTAGTAACGAGTTTCGAAAAGTAGCAAGATAAGAGAAAAGAAATGAGTAATCCTAAACCCTTAGTAATTAAAATTGGCGGCGCCATCCTAGAAAAGCCTGGGGCTTTAACTGCATTGTTGGCGGTCATTGCTCAGCTTAAAACTGATTCAAAAGTGGTTTTAGTGCATGGCGGTGGTTGTGTTGTTGATGAAATGCTTGCACAAGCAGGCTTTACTACGGTTAAAAAACATGGATTACGAGTAACACCAAAAGATCAAATAGGGTTAATTAGCGGCGCTTTAGCTGGCACGGTTAATAAATCAATTGTTGCCACGGCAAATAGTATGCACTTACCTGCGGTCGGTTTGTCTTTAGCTGATGGTGACATGATTACTTGTACTAAATCTAAACTAGACTTAGCTGAAGTTGGGGTGCCAAGCCCTAAATCAAGCCAATTATTAGATGTCTTACTTAATAGTCACTTTTTACCTGTTATCTCATCAATTGGTGCATTAGCTAATGGTGATCTTGTCAATGTAAATGCCGATGATGCGGCAGTGGTTATTTGTCAGCTTCTTAATGCTGAATTGCTACTATTAACGGATGTTAATGGTGTAAAAGGTGGTGACGGTGAATATTTAACTTCACTGAATAACGTGCAAGCTAAACTTCTAATTGAAGAAGGTATTATTGCTGGCGGCATGACCGCCAAAGTAAATGCGGCATTGCATGCGGCAAATCAATTACGACGAAGTATCGCGGTTGCCAGTTGGCAATCGCCTGAGCAAATTACTAAGCTACTTGCAGGTCAAGGCGTGGGAACACAAATTCAACCTGATGAGTGCATTTAAAGCGCAATAAATTTTTAAAGAAGATACTTATGTCGAACCAAAGAAACCTGAATAACTTTTTAGCCGATGACCAACTCAATAAAAGCCAACTATTAGCTTTAATTGAACTCGCTATTAACATCAAAAAAAATCCAGCTGATTACAGCCAAGCATTAGCGGGTAAATCAGTAGCGATGATTTTTGAAAAGCCCTCATTAAGAACCCATGTCAGTTTTGATATGGGTATTAATAAATTAGGTGGTCACGCACTATATTTAGGTCAACAAAATGGCAAATTAGGTGAGCGTGAGCGCGTTAGCGATTATGCTAAAAACCTATCATGTTTTGCCGATGCTATTGTTGCCCGTGTATTTAGTCATGACTCAATTCAAGGTTTAGCGCAGCATGCAAGTGTTCCCGTAATTAATGCCTTATGTGATATTTATCATCCCTGCCAAGCCTTAGCTGATTTTGTCACTTTAACCGAGCAGTTTGGTGATCTTTCTAAGGTTAAATTAGCTTATGTGGGTGACGGCAATAATGTATCTAATTCATTAATGATTATGGCGGCAATCTTAGGCGTAGATTTTACTTTAGTAACGCCGACAGGTTATGAAGCTGAGGAAAGTATTATTGAGAAAACTCAAGCATTGGCAAATGAATCCGGAGCAAAACTTTACATAACCAGTGATATTAATAACATTTGTGCACAAGATGTCATCTATACTGATACATGGGTTTCAATGGGTGATGAAGACTCGAATAAGAAAGCAGCGCTATTAGCACATTTTGCTCCGTATCAAGTTAATCACCAGTTAATGAAAGATACTGATGCCAGTATTGTAATGCATTGCCAGCCTGCGCATTTAGAAGAAGAGATCACCACAGAATTATTTGATAGTGATATGGCCGTTGTTTTCCAGCAAGCAGAGAATAGAATGTGGGCACAGAACGCGGTATTAGTGTCACTACTGAAAAATTAAATACCCGTAGGTTGGACTTCAGTCCGACAAATGTCGCAGCACGTATCGACCTACAAAAAATTAACAAACAAATTTAGAGAACAAAATTATGAGTATTCAAAAGAAACAAATCAAAAAAGTAGTATTAGCGTATTCAGGTGGCTTAGACACCTCTGCTATCATTCCGTGGTTAAAAGAGAACTACGATAACTGTGAAGTTATTGCCTTCTGTGCCGATGTTGGTCAAGGCGAAGAAGAGCTTGAAGGCATTAAAGAAAAAGCTATCGCTTCAGGAGCTTCTGAATGTTACGTAGCCGATCTTAAAGAAGAATACGTTAAAGAATATATTTACCCTATTTTAAAAACAGGCGCGGTATACGAAGGTCAGTATTTATTAGGAACCTCAATGGCGCGTCCTATTATTGCTAAAGCGCACATTGAAGTGGCGCTAAAAGTAGGTGCGGATGCGGTATGTCATGGCTGTACAGGTAAAGGTAACGACCAAGTACGTTTTGAATCTTGTTTTGCGGCACTGGCGCCAGAGCTAACCGTAATTGCTCCATGGCGTGAGTGGGACATGGTTTCTCGTGAAGACTTACTAGATTATTTAGCTGAACGTGAAATTCCATGCGCAGCTTCGTTAACTAAAATTTATAGCCGTGATGCAAACGCATGGCACATTTCTCATGAAGGTGGCGAGCTAGAAGATCCATGGTGTGAGCCTTCTAAAGAAGTTTGGACTATGACTGTTGATCCAATGGATGCGCCTGATGTTGCAGAAAAAGTGCAATTAAGCTTTGTTGAGGGTGAATTAGTTTCGGTTGACGGTATAAATTTCTCTGGTAATAGTACTGAAAACAGCGCCGGCGCTTATGATGCATTAATGTACCTTAACGATAAAGCTGCAGCACATGGTGTTGGTCGAATTGATATCGTAGAAAACCGTTTAGTTGGTATGAAGTCTCGTGGTTGTTACGAAACACCAGGCGGCACGGTATTAATGGCGGCTTACAAAGGCTTAGAAACCCTTATTTTAGATAAAGAGTCTTTAAAATATCGTGAGTCAGTAGGTCATGAATTCTCTCATGTAATTTACGATGGTCGTTGGTTTACACCGCTTGCTAAAGCACAGCTTGCTTCAGCAGCGTCTTTTGCTGAAAAACTAACCGGTGATGTGGTTGTTAAATTATACAAAGGCATGGCGCAAGTGATTCAACGTCGTTCTCCTAATAGCCTATATTCTGAAGAATTTGCTACTTTTGGTGCTGATGATGTATACGACCAAAAACATGCTGAAGGTTTCATTCGTTTATTCAGCTTATCAAGCAGAATTACAGCACTTTCTCAAAAGGGTAAATAGTCATGGCTTTACTTGTGGGATGTGGTGGACGTTATAATGTTGCTAACTCTC